>JAKSCO010000021.1 GCA_022360575.1 Bacteroidales bacterium
AAACCAAGGTTGCGCATATCCTTATTTCCTCCAACAGAAGACTTTGGGAATTTTTTATTCTTTCTAAAGAAAATATTAAATCCCATAATTAAAAAAGCAATTGCTAAAATTGCTATAACAATTAATAATAATTTAACAAACATTACTATTTTCTTTTTTGTAAGATACAAAGATACATTATTTTCTTAGCTTTGTTATTCATTAAAACCTTTAGCTTTTTAATTATGTTATTTGATTTATTTAGAAAAAAGAAGAAAAAAAAGCCTTTGCAAGATATTGAGGGAGCTTTATTAGAAATCGGCGATAGAGTTAATTGTATGAGATATGAAATGGGAGAAAGTGTTCTACAAATAGGTGAATTAGGATTTGAATATAAATCAATAGAAACCGGGAAAATTGTTAACTACACTAAGATGATCGACGCTTCAACCTCATTTCAGAAAGTAAAAAAGTTAAACTAAGGTTATATGTAAATGAGAATAATAATAATCTTACTTAAATATATTTTTTTAGTTCCCGTTTATTTTTATAGATGGTGTATATCTCCATTTACTCCAGCATCTTGTCGTCATGTTCCAACATGTTCCGAATATTTTATAGAAGCAGTAAAAATTCATGGTCCTTTAAAAGGAACTTGGTTTGGATTACTTCGTTTATCAAAATGCCATCCTTGGGGTACTCATGGATATGATCCAGTTCCTCCACGAAAAGAAAAGGCTAACAACCGTAATAAAAAGAAAACCGTCTCAGATTTACATTGAGACGGTCTTCATACATTCTATTCCTTAATAAAATCATCTAGCACAGCTAGTCTCTGTCAAAAGTTCAATACTCCATAAATCTTGAGGCGTATTTATATTTATAAATGCTTTTCGATTATTATCTAAATCGTCTAGATTGTGATACCTCACATTTAAATTCTGAATAAAGGTCTCTATTGAATATTTGTTATGACCTTTTAGAAATTCAGTTAATTTAGGTTCAATACGCTTGTGATAAATTGCATGTAATGGTTCCTTGAAATCTTTTATTCTAGGAATTGCTACATCACATCTTCTTCTGTTATAAAAATCGATATGATTTCGTATTAATTCACTCGAAATGCAAGGCATGTCACTAGCGAAAACAAATACGGCCTCGTTTTTAGCAGCATTTAATGCTGCTTGAATCCCTCCTAAGGGGCCTACGTTTTTAATTTCATCGGGTACAATTGTAAAAGTATTAAATCCTTTGAATTCTTCAGGAGTATTCGTTACAATTACAATGTCGTCGAAAATCTCATGCAGAATTTTTACTGTACGAGTAATAATTCGAACTCCACTAATTTGAATGTTAGCTTTTGTTTTTCCATTAAATCTTTTGTTGGCACCTCCAGCAAGAATAGCTGCTGAAATTTTTAGTTGTTCTTTAACTGGTCCCATAAAATTGTGTTTTGGTTTTCAATTTCTAGTTCGTATCGTACTTTATAAAAAAGTATAAAAATTTTTAGGCTTTAGTTTTCTACTACATAAAATGTAGTAATCAAATATATGAAAAAATAAATTTAAGCAAAATTAAGAAGGTATTGGAGTTACTATTTACCTTTGTACTCAATAGTATTATTGTATTTCATAGAAAATGGCAGATATTGTTTTAATTGAATCTAAATAATAATTACTTGTTTTATACGCGAAAATACCTATAAGGTATATAGCGCTATTTTACAGATACAACAACCATACATTAATTACTATATGCCTTATAAGCTTACTAAAGTCTTTATTTGGAGATTAAGAATTTGAAATATTTACATTCTAGTGAGCATCAATTCCATGTAACATATATTTTAAATGCATTAAAGTTTTTAGAATTTCTGACATGTACTCTTGTACAGCCTTAACGCTACCTGGTAGTGTATAAATTAAACTATCTCCCATAACACCTGCAATTCCTCGACTTAATAATGCATTAGGCTTTTCTTGTCCATACTTCATCCTAATCATTTCCATAACACCAGGGATTTCTTTATCAAGAAATTTTTGCACAGTATCAACTGTTATGTCTCGTTTACCGATACCTGTTCCTCCAGTGGTTATTATAAAATCGCATTTATCTTTTTTAGCTTGTTCTAAAAGTTGACTTAATTGTTCTGAGTCATCAGGAATAATTATCTGTTCAATAGAATACTTTACTTGCAGTTTTTTGAAATAAGAATCAAGGACTTTTTTTACCATAGGACCACTTTTATCTTCGTATTCGCCCACACTAGCTCTATCACTCAAAGTAATAACTAAAGCCTTATACGTTTTGGGTTGATATAAAATCTCATCTTCAGCTCTAATTGTTCCTATTTTTTTTACTCGACAAAATATTCCAACACGAGGCATTACATAATTCCCAAGTTCACGAAATTCATCATGAAAAGGTTTTCCTAACTGAGTAACTTCTAAAATCGCATCTCCAATCAATAATTGATCGAAAGTTTGAAATTTTATATCCCCTAAACCTTCTGAAGTTATATTTTCGGCAAATTCGCCATATTCAGTATTACGAGCATTTGTTAAGTCTCTAAATTTATTTATATGAAAAGTATCTATAATACTAATTTGGCGATTCCAATTTCTTGCATGAACATCTCCATCAATTCCTTTTGAATTTAAGATTAATTGTTCCACAGCTTTTTTAATTCCTCTTTTTGCCGATAAATTAACCGATAATACTTTCCCTATTTTCATCTGTTTATAATTTTGCTAGTTGTTAGTCTTGTGTTATTAATTCTTCTTTTATGTTAGAAACATTTTTATTGCTTGCTCAAAACGAATCCTAAATATTTCCTGCTCGAGAACAATCAAAAGCTTTGCAAATAACCTTGATTTCTTAGTCTCTGTAATTAATATTCATCTTTTGATACTAATATCGTATGTGTTAGAATAAATTATTACGAGGGTTTTATTTATTCTGTGGTTTGTAAATTATTGTATCTCCAGACTTTATTTTTCCCACTTTGATTACTTTTGCAAAAATTCCTTCTTTAGGCATTACACATTTACCTACCTGACTAAAAATAGCACATCCATCACCATGACATTTTTTCCCAATTTGAGTTATTTCAAGCTCTACATCCCCAATAAATAATTTATCACCAGGGATCATCTCATATAAAATAATTCCTTCTGTTGTTATATTCTCGGCAAACTCGCCATATTCTAATTTTCGCCCTAATACTTCTTCGAATTTATCAATACTTTCTTTGGCTAATAAGCTTATTTGTCTGTGCCAATCTCCTGCATGAGCATCATTTAAAATACCCTGTTCTGTAATTGTAATTTCACTAACAGGCTGTTTTATTTCTCCTTTTTTTTCAGATAAATTAACTGAGACAACTTTTATCATATCCATCATTTTATGTATCAATAAATAATTAATAGCAACAAATGTAATAAAATCTTATGGCTTTATTGAATTGAACGAATGTACTCAATACTTAAAGTTATAATCATTCAATTTTAACAACAAAAATGTATTTTTACACAACATATGAATCATGAGAAAAATCAATATAAATTTGAAGAAGGCGAAATTCATGTATTTCGAATAACAGGGTTTATTAAAATTGATGAAATTAATGAATCCTTTTTTGTTCTAAAAAATAAATTTGGAGGTAAGCATTTATTAAAATCTCACTACTACAAACACTATAAGCTTAAAGTTAATCAAGAATTAAAATGCAAAATTGATAAAATTAACTGTAGTGGGAAAATATATCTTGAGCCTGAAAATCCTATTTACAAAGAAGGTAGCATCTATAATTTTGACCTTGTTGAAATTATAGATCATATTAATTCAGTAGGAAAATCAGAACGAGCTGCTCTTGTTAAGGATAAATTCGATAATCAAATAATTTGCTCAATACCTAACGATATTGATTTAAATGAACGAAAAACAATAAAATGTAAAGTATTAAGAATAAAGAAAGGACAATTATTTTTATCTATACCTCAGGAAAATTTTAACAATAACCCCCTTAAGATAGGTGAAACATACTGGTTTATTCTAGATTCAATAAAGGAAATTACAAATACTCAATATTATATTTTAAAAGACGATTTTGATAGCTATTATTCGTTAAGAAAAGATATGTATCAACATTATAATTTTAAATTAAAAGAAAAAATTAAATGTTTTGTTACAAAATATAATACAGATGGAAATCTAAAAATAGAACCTATTCACCCATATTACAAAATAAACAACATCTATTCTTTTAAGGTTTTACGCATTGATGAGAATATAGACCCACTGGGGAATAAAGAGAAAATTATTATAGTTAATGACATTTATGGAATAGAAACTAAAGTCCGTTCGATAAATATCGACACGAACATTAATAAATTTGATTACATAAAATGTAAAGTAGATGGAATAAGAAAAGGGAAAGCTATTTTAAGTTTACTTTAAATCTTCTTTTGTTTTTTCAATAAGAGTTACCTCATCAATTTTCATTTCTTTATCAACAGCTTTACACATATCATAAACTGTAAGCAGTGCAACCGACACAGCAGTTAAAGCTTCCATCTCGATACCTGTTTTACCAATACATCTGGCTTCTGAGTTTACACGCACACCTGTATCATCAATTAGAGCTTTTACTTTAAGTTTTGTTATTTGTAAAGGATGACATAATGGGATTAAGTCACTTGTTTTTTTCCCTCCCTGAATTCCTGCTATTTCGGCAATTGTTAAAACATCTCCTTTTTTCATTGAGTTGTCTTTTATGAGCTCAATTGTGTCTTGTTTTAAAGTAATATGCCCTGTTGCTTTAGCTATTCGTTTTTGGTCGGTTTTACAACCAACATCAACCATATTGGCTTTTCCTTTATCGTCAACATGACTTAATTTTTCCATATTAATTACCCTCCAATGTTATAAAATTTACCGGTATGATTCTCATGCCCACTTTGAGGCTTATTTCCAATAGCCAAATCAATAGCGCGTTCTGCTCCTAGTTCGCGAACATTAAAAGCAATGTCACTAAATAAACAAGGCTTTATATTTCCGTTAGCAGTTAAGCGTATTCGATTACACGATTCACAATCACCTCCAGAACCTCCTTGTACAACAGAAAATTCTCCTTTCTCTAAATTCATTTCGGTAATATACCTAATGTGTAAATCATTTTCTTTACAAAAAATAGAAACAGCTTTTGCATCTGGTTCATACTTGCTCTCTTTTATTACACAATTTATTTTTATGGGTTTCAAGCCTGCTTTTTTTGCTGCCTCAATCCCTTCAAATACTTTTTGTATATCTCCTCCTCGTGTAATTTGCTTATACTTTTCGGGATTCATCGTATCCAAACTAATATTTACTCTATTTACTCCAGCTTTAGCTAAATCTTTAGCAAAAGAAGATAAAATAATTGCATTTGTGGTTATCGATAAATCTTTAATGCCTTCTATTTTTCCAATCATAGTAACTAATTCAACGATTGCTTTTCGTACTAAGGGTTCTCCACCTGTAATACGCACTTTATCGACACCTTTTCGAACAGCTGCCTTAGTTACCTCAACAATTTCGTCAAATGTTAAAATATCTTTATGATCTAATAACTCTACACCTTCTTGGGGCATACAATACACACAGCGTAAGTTGCATCTATCGGTTACTGAGATTCGTAAATAATTGATTTCGCGTTTATATTTGTCGAACATGAACTTTCTCTCCTTTTCTTAACTCTGATTGTCCTATCTCCATTGAAATAATTCCATGTGCCAAAGATAATGCATGGATATGAGCTGAACCATGATAATCAACAGGGTAAATACATCCATTTTTAAATATTATTGGGAAATAAGCTTTCCTATCTGGATTTCTTCTTTTTATATCGACTCCTAAAGGCATTTGTATATCAATATTTTTATATTCTTCCCCCATTAAATGATATATTAGGGGTTTCACTAACAATTCGAATTGTACAAACGACGAAACAGGATTGCCGGGTAATCCAAAACAGTATTTCCCATTAGCAACTCCAAAGGTTGTTGGTTTTCCTGGTTTTACTGCTACTGAATCAAACAGTATTTTTATTCCAGCTTGTTTCAAAACATCAGGAACAAAATCAAACGACCCCATAGAAACACCTCCTGTTAATAAAACAATATCGTTTTCGTTTAAGGCCTTGTTTACTTTCTCAAAAGTATCTTGTGGAGTATCATCAGCAATTCCTATATAATTAGCAATTGCTCCACATTTTTTTACTTGAGCTATTAACTGATATCCATTGCTATTTCGTATTTGCGATAAAGAAGGTTTTATGTTGGGTTCAACCAATTCATCCCCTGTTGATATAATACCTACTTTCGGTGTTTTATAAACAAGTACTTCGGTATATCCAACAGCAGCAAATATAGCAATATGCTGAGCTTCTATTTTTATTCCTTTTTGAAGAACTATTTCACCTTCTTTAACATCTTCGCCTTTATAGCTAATATTTGCTCGCGCAGGTTCTGTATTTATTTTTACCAATTTATCATTAATCAACTCTGTGAGTTCTACTTGAACTACACAATCGGCTCCCCGAGGTATTGGTGCCCCAGTCATGATGTTAGCACATTGATTTACTCCTATTTCTTTTTCAGGAATCTTACCCGCTGGAATAATTTCAATAATTTCCAGATTATTTTTCAGATCGGTTTTACGACAGGCATAACCATCCATTGCTGATTTATCAAATGGAGGCATCTCAATATCAGATTTTACATTTTCAGCTAAAACTCGTCCTAATGATTCGGTAAATTTTATTTTTTCGGTTTGCAAACAACAAGCAGTATCAATAACTGTTTTATACGCCTCTTCTATAGTTATCATGGTAAATTTTTTGAGTAAAATTAATATTTAAACCTTCAAATAGGTAAAGTTTTAATGTGTTTGTCAAAATATGCGTCTACAATTTCTTTTATCTGATTAATCTTATCAGTTTCGGGGAGTGTATCGAAAATTTTATCTAAATATTTTTTATCGTATACCCTTTGAATCGAATACTCAAAATTTAGATCAAAGAGCCATCCTATTTGCAATAGTTTAAAATCACTTAATGTTTTTAACGATCTTTTGAGAACTACTTTCTGATTAACAATAGCATTTAATACATCAGGACTTACATCGTAGCTATCGGGCAAATCAAGTTCGAGTGTTTTATTTGTTTTTTGCTCGCGTACCATGTAATACTCTGTAATTAATCGCCATATATCTAATTTGTCAGCATCACGAATCATTTTTGAGAAAAAAATTACTTTCTCATTTTTATCCTCATCAATTTCGGCTCTACTATGATTGTATATAGCCTTGTAAATAATTTCTTGTTCTTTGGGCTTTAAGTCTTTTAATACACTATTTTCCTTTAATGCCTCAATTCCCAGATCAGCATGATTTTGGAGTTCAGAATCAGAAAATGTTCTGTATTTAATAAATTGATTAAAGCGTCCTACGTCATGAAACAAGCCTATAAGTTCAGCTATAAATTTTTCGTTTTCAGATAAGTTTAAAGCATTAGCTAAACCAATAATCTCGGAGTGGACTTTATGCGAATGTCCCGCTTTTAACTTTATATTTTCTGATAAATCAGGATATTTATTTATAAATGATTCGACATAAGTATTGAACCATGTAATATATTTTTTCATCAAACTATTTGCCATAAGAAATTGCTTTAATTATAAAACGCTAAAACAGATGCAAAGTTGATAAAAAAATACAAACGAAATGAATTAGCCAATATTAAAATTATTGGATTGCATACTATTCTTTAACTTTATTAACCCGGTTAAAGAATTTCTTTGTGATATGATATATTGCATCATCGAATTCGACCAAAAGGTCTTTATATGCTTCAATTAAGTCTTTCCCTTCTGGAGTAAGAACCGATTTCCCGCCATGTTGACCTCCTCGGTGCTTTTCTACTAAAAGAAATCCTAATCTTTCTTCTGCATCTTTAACATTTCCCCAAGCTTTACGATAGCTAATGCCTATTTTATCAGCCGCAGCTTTCAACGATCCTAATTGATCTATTTGATTAATTAGTTCAAATTTACCGTCGCCAAGAATTCCTTCTCCATCAGTATTTTCTAGCCATACCTTAAATTTTAAGAATATGTTATAATATTTTGATCCTTTAGATCCTGCCATAGTATTTAAATTATGATACTTATAAAATGTAACAAATCCGATAAAAATATTTTTCTATATCGGATTCATTTTAAACATTTGCTTTATAATGCTACTTATACAGACAACGATATGAGGTATCTTCGGTTACTTTTACTTTAAACTTAAGATCTTTATCTACAGTAAAAGTTTCAAATTCTTTATATTCTTTCCATTCGGTTGAGTTCGGTAGCTGAACTGTCATTACTCCAGAGGTAACAGTCATATACTCAATTGTTGAAGTTCCAAATTCATATTCACCTTTAGCCATTGCTCCTATAGTAGCAGGCCCTTCTGAAGTTTCAAAAGCAATTGATTTTACTTTCCCTTCAAAATATTCATTTGTTTTAAACATAGCTTTGATTTTTTTGTTGTTCCTACAAAAATAGAGTTTTAGCAAATTGCTAAATATGATAAAAATCTTGTTTTTTCTATCTGCGATGTGTATATATTTGCATATCGGCATGAAATGAAACAAAAGTTAATCAATGTTTAACGAATTAAATTGAAAATAATATGCAAAAGAGCCTATATTTCGCCCCACCGGCAGAAAACGAACCTGTTTTTACCTATAAAAAAGGTTCGGAAGAAAGAAAAAAGCTAATAAAAGCTATAGATTGGTGTAGATCAAATACTGTTGATGTTCCGATGATTATTGACGGGCAAGAAGTACGTACAGATAACAAGATAGAGTTACATCCTCCACACGATCATCAACATTTATTAGGACATTATCACCGAGGAAATGAGGAAAATGTAAAAGATGCAATAGATGCTGCATTAAAAGCCCGCTTAAAATGGGGAAATATGTCGTGGAAACAGAGAGCTTCGATTTTTTTGAGAGCTGCAGGACTTATTTCGGGACCTTACAGAGCAAGAATAAACGCTGCAACCATGTTAGCACAATCAAAATCGGTACATCAGGCCGAAATTGACTCAGCTTGCGAATTAGCCGACTTTTTAAGGTTTAATGTTCAATACATGACCGAAATTTATAACGACCAGCCTGATTCGGATGAATTAAAATGGAATCGAGTAGAACAAAGAGCTCTAGAAGGGTTTGTTTTTGCTCTTACTCCATTTAATTTTACTGCCATAGCGGGGAATCTTCCTTCGGCTCCGGCAATGATGGGTAATACTGTTGTTTGGAAACCTTCAAACACCCAAATATATTCAGCTCGAATTATTATGGAAATATTTATGGAAGCAGGATTGCCTGATGGTGTTATTAATTTAGTATTTGTTTCGGGTCCTGCTGCTGGAAAAGTAATTTTCTCACATCCTGATTTTGCTGGGATTCATTTTACCGGGTCAACAGCTGTATTCCAAAATATATGGCAAGAAATAGGAAGCAATATTGCAAAATATAAATCATATCCTCGAATTGTTGGTGAAACAGGAGGAAAGAACTTTGTATTAGTTCACGAATCGGCAAATGCAACACAAGTAGCTACAGCACTTACTCGCGGGGCTTTTGAGTATCAAGGGCAAAAATGCTCGGCAGCATCAAGAGCTTATATTCCTGATAATTTATGGAATGAAATA
>JAKSCO010000099.1 GCA_022360575.1 Bacteroidales bacterium
GCCAATAAAATGTATTTTAGAATGGTTAGAGGAAATACCGATTATGGAAAGAATAACTTTGTTGATAATAACAATGGTACAATTAGCGACTTAGCTACAGGTTTGATGTGGCAAAAAACCGACGATGGTATTGCCCGAAATTGGGAAGAAGCATTATACTATGCCGAAAACTTAAGTTTAGCTTCTTTTTCCGACTGGAGATTACCTAATGCCAAAGAGCTACAAAGCATAGTGGATTATTCCAGATCGCCCCAAACAACCAACTCGCCAGCCATAAATCCGATGTTTGCAACTACCGAAATTAACGATCCTGAAGGCAACCCAGGTCATTTCCCATTTTTTTGGACAAGTACAACTCATCTTGATGGAGTTAATCCTTATAGTAATGCTGTTTATATTGCTTTTGGCGAAGGGCTCGGACGAATGAATAATAATTTACTAGATGTTCATGGTGCTGGTTGTCAAAGAAGCGATCCTAAAAGTGGTAATATTAACGATTATCCTCAATATCATGGTCCGCAAGGAGATGTAAGATATGTTTATAATTATGTACGAGCTGTAAGAAATATCTCGAAATAAGAACTATGAAAAAACTAAAATATATCTCAGGTATATTCTGTATTATTTTATTGCTACAATCTTGCTCTAAAGATGATAACAACGAAACTCTCAACTCTTCAAAACCTAATATCTTACTCATTATTGCTGATGATTTTGGTTTAGATGCCTGTCCTGGTTATAATATCGGAACAACAAAACCAAACATGCCTCATTTACAAAACATGATTAACAATGGTATTACATTCGACAATTTTTGGGCATTCCCTATGTGTTCTCCCACAAGAGCATCAATTCTAACAGGTAAATATGGTGTAAAAACAGGTGTATTAAACGCATCCAATGCATCTACTATTAATGCTAACGAAAAGACATTACAGACTTATTTAGACGAAAAATTAGGTAAAGTATACAGTCATTCAATTATCGGGAAATGGCATCTATCTAATGGCGAACCTAATCGTCCAACACAAATGGGTATTGATTATTATGCTGGACTACTAAGTGGTAGTGTTAACAGTTATTACGATTGGAATTTGGTCGAAAACGGAATAAGCAATCCTTCATCTGAATATATCACAACAAAAATTACAGATTTAGCTATAAACTGGATTAATAATCAAGATAAAAATTGGTTTTGTTGGTTAGCATACTCTGTACCACATACTCCTTTTCATTTACCTCCAGCTCAGATGCACTCGCAAGGTAATTTACCAACAGATCAAACAAGTATCAATGCCAATCCTCAACCCTATTTTATAGCAATGGTCGAAAGTATGGATTACGAAATAGGCAGATTATTAAATAGTATTCCTCAGGATGAACTAAATAATACAATCATTATTTTTATGGGAGACAACGGTACAGCTGGTCAAGTTATTCAAAACCCATATGTTAGTAATCGGAGCAAAGGTAGTATTTATCAAGGGGGTATAGCTGTTCCGTTAGTTGTAACCGGAAAAGGAATAACAAGGACAGGAGTCAGAGACAAGAACCTTATTTCTTCAACCGATTTATTTGTAACCATAGCACAAATAGCGGGGATTAATACAAGCGAATACGAAAATAGTATTAGCTTTTACTCCTTATTTACTAAAGCAACAACAAATAATAGAAACTATAATTACTCTGAAGTTTTAAATGATTTACCTATAAAATCGGGCTATACAATAAGAAACAATACTTATAAACTTATAAAACTAGATAACGGAACCGAAAGGTTTTATAATCTAATTAAAGATCCTTACGAAACGAATAATCTTATAGATAGGCTTACGACTAACGAACAAATTGTATATAATCAATTAATCCATGAAGCAAATCAAATTAGAAATTAATCAATACCAAATGAATCTCAAGATAAGGAGCTTGTAAAAATGAATAGTTTTTGTCTCTCATTTTGATGTTCTTTAGGTATTAACTAATCCCAGTCGAGTACAACAATCAAACCTTATTATGCCCATTGCTTAGAATCCATTTTTTCAGTGATTATCCAGACACTATAGCTTAACTCAAAAATAAATAAGAATAAAGAATCTGTTTTTAAAACTAAATTAGTAAATGGAATTTTCGAATACAAAGTAGCAATGCCAAACGTAAAAGTAGGATCAATTTTAGATATACAATTTTCTGAAGAAGGTTTGGTTTCAAAATGGTGTTTTCATCATGATATTCCTGTCAAATATACTGGAATTGAGTTAGAACAAAATCCTTATATAGATTATAATAA
>JAKSCO010000199.1 GCA_022360575.1 Bacteroidales bacterium
AAGTAAGCATCCCTCAGTATCGAAGCAAAAACAAAAAACAGAGTAAAGAACCTATCATCGATACGACTTGGGATGCGCGATAAAGCCTATTTCGTAAATTTTATTATAAAAATATCAGCGAACCTTGAGTTTTTGGTTCTTGTGTGTCAAGACAAAAGAACATAAAGAAACATTTCTTTTCACTGTTCTTTGAGATCAAAGAACCACAATCATCCGAAATCGACAAATTTTGATAATTCTGTTTCCGTATTTGTAACAATAGTATTTTAATAATGTGTTTGGTTCTTATAAATTAATTTAAGTTTACTGCTAATTAACAATTATTAAATATTTCACCCCGATTTCAGTTTATCCCGCCGCTTATCAAAAACTTTTATTTTAAAATAAAACGTAAATTTTTGGCTAATCGAAGTCTCTGTACTTAATACTCACATCTTACTACTTCTGTCTAATATCTTGCGTCTTATGTCTTGATTCTTAATACTCATATCTTAATACTTGTGTCTTATATCTAATATCTAGTGTCTTGATCCTAAAAATATAGAGTCTCCTGATAGTATTGATTATAATACGAATGAGTGTAGTGGAGTTTGATTTTTAATAAAAAAGATAAATAACATTAATCAAATTGGGATTTATTTTGTTTAAGCAATAGGTGTTTTTTCTGAAAAACAATACAACTAAAGGAAATATTATAAATATATAAAACGAATACTATGTTTAACGAATATAATCCGGCGGAAGATAAGATGTTTCATATAATAAACAACGAAGGTTCTGTCGAAAATAAAAAATGGATGCCCAAATTAAGCAACGACCAAATTGTAAAAGCATACAAAGACATGTTGTTTGCTCGAATTGCCGATTTGCAAATTGTGTCGTATCAGCGACAAGGACGAATTTATACTTACCCTCCAAACTATGGACAGGAGGCTATTGCCGGAGCTGTAGGTGCGGTTATGAACACCGACGATTGGTTGGTACCGGCATTTCGCGAGATGGGGACTTATTTGGCAAAGGGTGTTACTCTTAAAGAATTATTTCTCTATTTTATGGGACACGAAGATGGTTCGATCTTTAAAGATGCCAAAAATATTTTACCTATGTCGGTTCCTATTGCATCACAATTGCTACATGCTGCGGGTATTGGATACGAAATTAAATATCGCAATAAAAAACAAATTGTGTATGCTTTTGTTGGCGATGGAGGAACTTCTGAAGGTGATTTTCATGAGGCTTTAAATTTTGCCGGAGTATGGAATGCTCCTGTTGTTTTTGTTGTGCAAAATAATCAATATGGTATTTCAACTCCATTTAAAGAACAGACAGCTTCAGTAAATATTGCTGTAAAATCGCTTGCTTACGGATTGAAAGGAATTAAAGTTGATGGAAACGATTATTTTGCTATGTATGCTGCTACTGATTATGCTGCAAAATATACACGCAAAGGAAATGGTCCTGTTTTAATCGAGGCTGTTACCTATCGTAAAGGAGCGCATACCACTTCTGACGACCCTTCGAAATACCGAACAAAAAAAGAAGAGCAAGAATGGGATAAGAAAGATCCCTTAACCAGATTAAAATTGTATTTAATAGCCCAAAAATTATGGGACGAGAAAGAAGAGAAAAAGTTAATCGAACAGTATAAAAAAGAAATTGACAGACAATTTATTGATGCTGAAAATTACCCTGCTTATAAGCATGAGGATGTTTTTCAGTTTTTGTATTCGGAAACTCCTGATGATTTGAAGAAACAAAAAATAGAGTATGAAAAATTTCTTAGTTGGAAAGAATCTTTAAAATAGATGCAAACACTATTTTATATTCAGAATCTGACTCCTAAGGGGAAGGTTGCAATAAATGAGTATCAAGACACAAGATATTAGATATAAGACACTAGATACAAGTATCAAGACATAAGACACTAGATACAAGTATCAAGACATAAGACATAAGTATTAAGATATGAGTATCAAGTATTGAGATTAGAAGAATGAAACTTATTTGCAATACTTATGTGAGCGAGTAACAAAAAAACATTCTTTATAGGAAAGAAATATAGATAACAGAAAACTAATGATTAACAAAATTAGAATCAGATGAAACCTTCATGATAATTCATTTTAATACACACGAATATGATTATAAATTGATGTTATAAAGATGAGTATTAAACCTAGATTCATGAAGGTTATTCGCAAGACTCATGAGAGCGCTTCGCTTAGTTCACGAGCGGGATGAGCTAGGGGGTTGTGTGAGCGAGTAACAAAAAAACATTCTTTACAGGAAAGAAATATAGGTAACAGAAAACTAATGATTAACAAAATTAGAATCAGATGAAGATAATGAATATGGTAAATGCATTAAATAATGCATTTGATATAAAGCTAAACGAAGATAAAGATATTATAATATACGGCGAGGATGTAGGGGTCGAGGGAGGAGTGTTTAGGGTTACCGAGGGATTGCAAAAGAAATATGGTCGCGAGCGTGTTTTTGATTCGCCTTTGGCCGAATCTGGAATTGTTGGTACGGCTGTAGGTATGGCTGCTGCAGGTTTACGACCTATTGTCGAGATGCAGTTTTCGGGATTTTCGTATCCTGCCTTTAATCAAATTATATCGCATGCTTCGCGAATACGTAATCGAACCCGAGGGCGCTATCAAACGCCTATTGTTATTAGGATGCCTTATGGCGGAGGAATTAATGCAATCGAGCATCATTCTGAGAGTATGGAGGCTATTTATGGTCATATTCCGGGATTAAAAGTAGTGATTCCGTCAACTCCTCACGATGCTAAAGGATTAATGATTTCGGCTATCGAAAGTAACGATACGGTTATTTTTATGGAACCCAAACGAATATATCGAGCAATAAAACAAGAGGTATCCGAAGATAAATTCACAATTCCTTTAGGTAAGGCTAGTGTTATTACTCCCGGAACTGACATTACAATTGTTGCATATGGAGCAATGATTCGCGAGGTACAAAAAGCAATGGTTATGGCTAAAAATGCAGGTGTATCGGTCGAGTTGATCGACTTACGATCGATTTATCCTATAGACAGAGATACAATTGCTGAATCGGTAAAGAAAACAGGCCGGATAATTACAGTTACCGAGAGTCCCCGTAGCTTTGGTGTAGCTTCAGAAATCACTCAGATTGTAAACGAGGATGCATTCTTGAGTCTTGAAGCTCCTCCGTCGCGTGTTACCGGATTCGATACGATTATTCCTCTTCCTCGTGGCGAGCATCATTATATGGTATCGCCCGAGAAAATATTTTATGAAATAGAAAAACTTGTTAAGTTTTAAATTTAAAATCAAGACATAAGACACAAGTATCAAGACATGAGATGTAAGATATTAGACATGAGTATCAAGACAAGAGTATTCAGATTAGAAGAATGAAGCTTATTTGCAAGACTTCTGAGAGCGAGTAACAAAAAAACATTCTTTATAGGAAAGGATTATGAATAGCAGTAAATTAATGAATAATAAAAACATAACCAGATGAAATATATATTTAAATTCCCGGATATAGGCGAAGGTCTCGACGAAGGAACTATTGTTG
>JAKSCO010000312.1 GCA_022360575.1 Bacteroidales bacterium
ATATTATAAATTACTAAAGAAATATCGTAATTTATATACACGAATAAAAGAAATGTTCAATAACGGAACATTCTTTCAACTCGAAATACGAACTCGAAAAACTCTCTTTCGCAAATTTAAACTACTCTATTCTCGATTAAAGAAAATACAACTATCAACAGGGATTAAAACCGCGGGGGTAGCCATGGCTTTTACTCTTATTAGCTCTGTGGCTTCGGGGCAAAGTGTTGTACGAAAATGGGTCGAAAACCCACAAGGAACAGCCCTTTTTAACTCACCTATTTATATCGGAGATCGAGAGATTGCGGCATTTGTCGATATTGATGGCGATGGAGACGAAGACCTATTTTTAGGAGGGAACAAAGGATATTCTGTTTATAAATTCTATCGCAATCAGGGAATAAATGCCCCAGAAAGATTTGTTTTCGACGATCACACTGTCGATACTCTGGGCGTATTGCCATTTATATCGAATTCTTACAGAACTTCTTATCTTGCTTTTATCGACAACGATAACGACAACGATTTAGATATATATGCTACCGACCCCGAAAATTCTGGTTCCATTGTTCTTTATAAAAATACAAGCAATGCCGATACCTTAAGATTTGAACTTGCTACAGGTACTGAAAACCGATTTAGTGCATACAGCTCAATCTTTTCGATTGCTTTTGCCGATATAGATGCCGACAACGATATTGACGCTCTACTTTTAACCGATAGCGATACAGTAAGATATTTCCAATATTCGGCCGATACTTTTATCGAACAATTAGGAACAAACAATCCTTTCTCGGGATTAACTCTAGAAAACCCTACAATGGACTTTCGAGATTTAGATGGCGACAACGACATTGATGCCATTGCTCACGATTGGAAAAGGTTGGTTTTTCTTGAAAATACGACAAGCAACGGGCATCAACAATTTGTTATTAATTCTACCAACATTATAACAGATGCAATAGGAGGAACTCATTTAGTTCCGGTATTTGTTGATTTAGATGAGGATAACGACAAAGATCTTTTTATTTCTGACTATACCCTCAGTACAATTAATAATTTTTATTACTATCAATACAATGCCAACGATAGTACTTTCAGAGGCGCAGCTTCGGGGATAACAACACCTGTTCGTAACTTTGGAGGTGATATTACCCGATTTATAGATTTCGATATGGATGGCGATCTAGATTTATACATAGACAATATATCCAATAATTATCCTCCTCCAACCAGACTTTTTATAAATGCAGGAACATCTACCAATCCTAAATTTCAACAAGCTCCTATCGATGCATTTAGGATTCCATATATATTAACTGAGACAATATCGTTTACCGAAGCGTTTGCCGATATTGATGGGGATGGCGATTTAGATATGTTTTATACACATGGTGCAAATCCAATCGTAATGTATAAAAATGTAGGATCGGTAGCTGAACCCAACTTTGAATTACAAAATAATGACAACAACCCTCTATCGGGAATTAACGCAAGTAATAGTTATGACAATTTAGTTTTCGAAGATATTAATGGAGATGGCGACTTAGATTTGGTAACAGCTATTCAGGGACAAAGTCCATTTATTAAAATTCACGAAAATACCGGAACTACTACCAATGCTGTTTTTTCGCAAATAACACTTAGCCCCGATCCATTTAGTTCTATACCTTCCCATACAGCATATACATTAAATTTTTTCGATTTCGATAACGACAACAAGCGAGATTTGATAATAGGAACTTACCACGCAACAGATTCGGGAGTATATAAAATTTTTAGAAATACTTCGACCACTACAAACATTAGTTTCGAACTTATGACCGAATCTCCTTTAGCCGAATTTTACTCGGGAGAAGGACTTTTTGCTATGGTTAATCTATTTGGAGAAACAAGTCCATCGATTATAATCGATGAAGTTGGTGGAACAGGAAACTCTCTAGATTCTATTAAATATTACAACTATATTGATTTCTTATCAATCAATCAGCAAACATTTTCGATTGACGAACGTAGCGCTGTCGGAACCCTTGTCGGACGCATTAACTACAACTATGCTGGCGACAGTACACTACTATTTAGTATTACTGGAGGAAACACCGACAATGCATTTCAAATAACAGGCGATAGCATTACGGTACTAAATCCTTCTGCTATTAATTA
>JAKSCO010000216.1 GCA_022360575.1 Bacteroidales bacterium
ATGTTTGGATTCCTAAAGCGCTAAGCAAAGAAGAAAAAAAGCTGGTAGAACAGTTAAATACTTCAAGTAATTTTAAACCACAGCCATCAGCTGATGATAAATCATTCTTTGAACGAATGAGAAGTTTTTTTGAGTAAAAAATAAATTATTCTATTAATAAAAAGGCTGTTCGAAAAAATGAACAGCCTTTCTCTTTTTATATATAGAGAAATATTAATCCTCTTCTTCCTCTTCTTCGAAAGTTTTTATTAATTTTTCTTGAACATCCATAGGTACTTGTTCGTATTTAGAAAAATTCATAGAATAAGTGGCTCTACCTCCACTCAACGAACTTAATGCCGTTGAATACTTATTCAGTTCAGCCAATGGAACTTTAGCATTTAATTTTTCAAAACCTTTATTACTACTCATCCCTTCAATCATAGCTCTTCTTCCTTGTAGATCACTCATAACATCACCCATTCTGTCTGATGGTACAAGAACCTCTATATCATAAATAGGTTCCATAATTTTAGGTCCTGCTTCTTTAAATGCACTTCTGAAAGCATTACGCCCAGCTAGTTTAAACGAAATCTCATTTGAATCTACAGGGTGCATTTTACCATCATAAACAGCAACTCTAATGTCGCGAGCATATGATCCGGTAAGAGGTCCTTCTTCCATTTTCTCCATGATTCCTTTTAATATTGCAGGCATAAATCTAGCATCAATCGAACCTCCTACAATACAATTATAATATATCAAATTACCACCCCAAGGTAAAGGATGTTCTTCTTTGTTTCTAACTGATATTTTAAGATCTTTCCCATCTACTTTATAGCTTACAGGATCAGGCATGTCTTTTATATAGGGCTCGATAACCATATGAACTTCACCAAACTGACCCGAACCTCCAGACTGTTTCTTATGACGATAATTTGCTGAAGCAATTTTTGTTATTGTTTCTCTATATGGAATCTTAGGAGAATAAAATTCAGTTTCTATCTTATAAACATTATCTAAATGCCATTTTACAATATTATTTAAATGATACTCTCCTTGTCCTGAAATTATAATTTGTTTTAGTTCTTTCGAATATTCTACACTTATAGTTGGATCTATTTCGTGAATTCTATTTAAAGCTTCTCCTAATTTCTCATCGTCAGCTTCGTTAACAGCTTTTATTGCAGTTCTGTGTTTAGCATTTAAAAATGAAATTTCTGGAAACTTAATATTGTCCTTAGAGCTGGTTAAAGAATGATTTGTTTTTGTGTTTTTTAGTTTTACTGTGGCTCCAATATCTCCAGCAACTAAGTTCGAGACTTTATTCCTTGTTTTTCCTGCAATAACATATAACTGTGAAAGTCTTTCTTTGGTTTCGGATGTATTATTCATTAAATCCATTCCTTCAGATACTTCTCCCGAAATTACTTTAAAGAAATTAATTTCTCCAATATGAGATTCGTTGGATGTCTTAAAAACAAAAATATTTGTATCTTCCTTGGGATCACATTTTATTTCTTTATCATCAATTGTTTTTGTAGCAGGAAGTTGATCTGGTGCTGGAGCAACATTAGTAATAAACTCTAAAAGTCTTTTTACTCCAATGCTTTTTTCTGCTGAAGCACAAAAAATAGGGAATAACCCTCTGTTAATTAAACCTACAGAAATACCTTTGCGCATTTCATTTTCATCAAGAGATCCTTTCTCAAAGAAAAGTTCCATTAGCTGTTCGTCGTTTTCGGCTGCAGCTTCTACTAATGTGTTATGTAGTTCTGCTGCATTGTCTGCATGTTCTGCAGGAATATCTAAAATTTCTCTTTCTCCCTTTTCGTTAAATTTGTACATTTTCATCAGGAGAACATCAATAATAGCATTAAAATCAGTTCCGCTTGCAACAGGGTATTGTACAATAACAGCTTTGTTCCCAAAGGTTGTTTTTACTGATTCAATAGTTTTATCATAGTTTGCATTTTCATGATCTAGTTTATTGAAAACTAACATCAAAGGCATGTTGTATTTTTCGCAATGTCTATTTAATATTTCTGTCCCAACTTCAATGCCATGTTGAGAATTAATAGCCATAACTGCTAAATCGGTCGCAGAGAATGAAGAAATAACCCCACCAATAAAGTCATCGGCACCAGGAGTGTCAATTATATTTATTTTATGGTTGTTAAACTCAGTATACATTACTGTAGAAAAAACTGAATTTAGATTTTCGTGTTCAATTTCGTTAAAATCAGAAACAGTATTTTTACTGTTTATGTTTCCTTTTCTATCAATAATTCCTCCTTCAAATAGCATTGCTTCAGCAATAGAGGTCTTTCCTGACCCCGCATTACCAATCAAAGCGATATTTCGAATTTTATCAGTTTGATAAGTTTTCATATTTTTTAATAATTTAATTAATATAGTGTTAAGGTTTTTTCGGATAAAATAATAACCCATTTATAATAAGATAGATATAAATGGGTTTCAAAAATAGTAATTTTTTATTAAGACGCAAGTAATCACTAAGTATTATTCTAGTAAGACAAAATAAGTTATTAACAAAAAAAGCAAAGTTTGATTTATAGGATTTTAAAGAAATAAAAAGGGCTTTTTATTTTGGTTTTGTAAAAAAAGATTTTAATTTTGCGACATTTTGTGGATAAAAGACACAAGAAAGACGAATAATATATTCAAATTACTAAAATAAAAAGGCATTTCTTTTTGTAAGGGACTAAAAATTACGAAATAAAAATAGTTTTTATTGTAATTTTTGATAAAAAAGAATACCTTTGCGAACCGATTTTATGAAAATTAATTAAAAATAGTTGTCTATATGCCTACAATACAGCAGTTAGTAAGAAAAGGAAGAACTCAAATTGTGGAGAAGAAAAAGGCTCCTGCTTTGGATGCGTGTCCACAAAGGAGGGGTGTTTGTACACGTGTGTACACAACAACGCCAAAGAAACCGAATTCAGCTATGAGAAAGGTAGCTAGGGTTAGGTTAACAAATGGGAAAGAGGTTAATGCTTATATTCCAGGTGAAGGTCATAATTTGCAAGAACACTCTATTGTTTTAATTAGAGGAGGTAGAGTTAAAGATTTACCTGGTGTTAGATACCATTTAATACGTGGAGCTTTGGATACTTCTGGAGTTGAAGGTCGAACACAAAGACGTTCTAAATATGGAACTAAAAGACCGAAAAAATAAACCAAATCAAAGAGTTTAGAAGAAATGAGAAAATCAAAACCAAAACAGAGGCTTTTATTGCCAGATCCAAAGTTTAATGACACTTTGGTTACTAGATTTGTAAATGATTTAATGATTGACGGTAAGAAGAACTTAGCGTATAGTATTTTTTATGCTACTATGGATATGGTAGCTGATAAGAAGAAGGATGATGATAAAACTCCTCTTGAAATTTGGAAAAAGGCATTAGAGAATGTAACTCCAATGGTTGAGGTAAAGAGTCGTCGAATCGGAGGTGCTACTTTTCAAGTTCCAATGGAGGTGAATCCTAGAAGAAAAACTGCAATCAGTATTCGAAATATGATTAAGTATGCACGCCAACGAAATGGTAAGAATATGGCGGAAAAGTTAGCTCAAGAGGTGTTAGCTGCTTATAATGAAGAAGGTGGTGCATTTAAGAAAAAAGAAGAGACACATCGAATGGCAGAAGCTAATAAGGCGTTTGCGCATTTTCGATTTTAATTTATTAGGGTAATAAAGGGGTTAAGAATAAAAAAGAAATGAGTAAAGCTTTACAAAATACCAGGAATATAGGAATTATGGCTCATATTGATGCCGGAAAAACTACTACAACAGAGCGTATTCTGTTTTATACTGGTATTACACATCGCATTGGAGAGGTTCATGATGGTGCTGCAACTATGGACTGGATGGTTCAAGAACAGGAGAGAGGTATTACAATTACATCTGCAGCAACTACCGCATTTTGGAAATATAATGATCAGCAATATAAAGTAAACATCATTGATACTCCGGGACACGTTGATTTTACTGTTGAAGTAGAGCGATCGTTGCGTATTTTAGATGGTGCTGTAGCTGTGTTTTGTGCTGTAGGAGGAGTAGAGCCTCAGTCGGAAACAGTATGGCGTCAAGCTGATAAGTATAATGTTCCTAGAATGGCATTTGTAAATAAAATGGATCGTTCTGGTGCAGATTTTTATTCAGTGATTAGTCAGATAGAAGAAAGGTTGGGAGCTAATCCTGTGCCTATTCAAATACCTATTGGTGCTGAAGAGAATTTTAAAGGAGTAATTGATCTGATTGAAAATAAGGCTATAGTATGGCATGATGATGAAAAAACAGGCACTAGGTACGAATTAATTGAAATTCCTGAAGAACTTAAAGGTAAAGCTGAAGAGTGGAGAGGTAAGTTAATTGAAGCTGTTGCCGAATATGATGATGCCTTGTTAGAAAGATTTTTCGAAGATCCTGATTCTATTACAAAAGAAGAAATGCTGGATGTTATTCGTAAAGCTACAATTGATATGACTATCACTCCAGTTTTATGTGGTTCTGCATTTAAAAATAAAGGTGTTCAGAGATTGTTGGATGCAATTATTGCTTTTTTACCTAGCCCTATAGATATTGAAAGTGTAAAAGGAATTAATCCTAGGACAGATGAAGAAGTTGAGAGAAAACCTGATCCTCAAGAACCATTTTCTGCTTTAGCTTTTAAGATAGCAACAGATCCTTATGTTGGTAGATTGGCTTTTATTCGAGTTTATTCAGGAAGATTAGAAGCAGGATCTTATGTTACTAATGTAAGGACTGGAAAGAGAGAGAGAATTGCTCGTTTGTATCAGATGCATGCAAATAAACAAAATCCTAAAGATGTTATTGAAGCTGGAGATATTTGTGCTGCAGTAGGATTTAAAGATCTAAGAACAGGAGATACAATTTGTGATGAGAAAAATCAAATAGTATTAGAGTCAATGGATTTCCCAACACCTGTTATTGGAATTGCTGTAGAACCAAAAACTCAAAAAGATTTAGATAAGTTAAATATTGCTTTGCAAAAATTGGCTGAAGAAGATCCTACTTTTACAGTAAAAGTAGATGAGGATTCTGCACAGACAGTAATTAGCGGTATGGGAGAATTGCACTTAGATATTTTAATTGATCGTTTGAAAAGAGAATTTAAAGTAGAGTGTAATCAAGGAGCTCCACAGGTAGCTTATAAAGAATGCATAACAACAACTGTTGCGCACCGTGAAGTGTTTAAGAAACAATCTGGAGGTCGTGGTAAGTTTGCTGATATTCAAATAGAAATAGGACCAGTGGATGAAGGTCAAACAGGTTTGCAATTTGTTGATAAGATTAAAGGAGGTAATATTCCTAAAGAATATATTCCTTCTGTTGAAAAAGGGTTTAAAGAAGCTATGTATAATGGTGTTTTAGCTGGATTCCCTGTGGATAGTCTAAAAGTTACATTGATTGATGGTTCTTACCATGATGTAGATTCGGATCAATTATCTTTTGAGATTGCTGCAAAAATGGCATTTAAGAATGCATGTCCTAAGGCTGCTCCAAAACTATTAGAGCCAATTATGTCTGCTGAAGTTGTTACTCCTGAAGAGTATATGGGGGATATTATTGGTGACTTTAATAGAAGACGAGGTAAGGTTGAAGGAATGGAAAACAAAGGTGGCGCCCGAGTAATAAAAGCTAAAGTTCCATTAGCTGAAAAATTTGGTTACGTTACAGTATTAAGAACAATAAGTTCTGGAAGAGCAACATCTTCAATGGAGTTTTCGCATTACGAGGAAGTTCCTGCTAATATAGCAAAGGAAGTTGTTGAAGAAAAAAATGGAAAAAGCGAATAAGTTTAATTAGGATAATAATGAGCCAGAAGATTAGAATTAAGTTAAAATCTTACGATCACAATTTAGTAGATAAATCTGCTGAAAAGATTGTGAAGACGGTTAAATCCACAGGAGCTGTAATTAGTGGTCCTATACCATTGCCAACTCATAAGAGAGTATTTACAGTATTACGTTCTCCTTTTGTAAATAAAAAATCGAGAGAGCAGTTTCAGTTATCATCTTTTAAAAGGTTGTTAGATATTTATAGTTCAACACCTAAAACAATTGATGCATTAATGAAACTAGAATTACCTAGTGGAGTAGAAGTAGAAATTAAAGTGTAATAAGAAAAAAAGAAAACAATGCCAGGATTAATTGGAAAAAAGATTGGAATGACTTCCATCTTCAGTGCCGAGGGAAAAAATATTCCATGCACTGTTATTGAGGCTGGACCATGCGTTGTTACTCAGGTAAAAACTGTTGAAAAAGACGGTTATCACGCATACCAATTGGCTTTTGATGAAAAAAAAGAAAAGAATACTACTAATCCTTTGAAAGGTCATTTTAAAAACGCAAGCACTACGCCTAAAAAAGTGTTGCATGAGTTTGTTAATTTTGCCAATGAGTATAAGTTAGGAGAGTCTGTTGATATTGATATCTTTGAAGATGTAACATGGATAGATGTTACAGGATATTCTAAAGGAAAAGGATTTCAAGGTGTTGTGAAACGACACGGATTTCGTGGAGTTGGAGATGCAACACACGGTCAGCATAATCGATTACGCGCTCCAGGATCTCTGGGAGCTTCATCTTATCCTTCTAGAGTATTTAAAGGCATGAGAATGGCTGGTCAGACTGGTAACAAAAAAGTTAAGGTTCTTAACTTAAAAGTTATGAAGGTTATAAAAGAGAACAATTTATTAGTTGTAAAGGGATCTGTTCCTGGAGCAAATGGTTCATATTTAATTATTCAGAAATAATGGAATTAAATATAGTAAATATAGCAGGAGAAGATACTGGTAAAAAAGTTACCTTAAATGATTCTATTTTCAAAATTGAGCCTAATGATCACGCTATCTATTTAGATGTAAAACAATATTTAGCAAATAAACGTCAAGGTACTCATAAAGCAAAAGAAAGATCTGAAATTGCCGGTAGTACAAAGAAAATAAAGAGACAAAAGGGAACAGGAACAGCAAGAGCTGGTAGTATTAAATCTCCTTTGTTTAAAGGTGGAGGTAGGGTATTTGGACCTAGACCTAGAAACTATTCGTTTAAATTAAATAAAAAGGTTAAGCAATTAGCTCGTAAATCAGCTTTAACTTATAAAGCAATTAATAGTAATATTCGAGTTTTAGAAGGGTTTAATTTTGAGGCTCCTAAGACTAAAGAATTTGTAAGCCTTAGAAATAATTTAAATGTAGCTGATAAAAAATTGCTTTTAGTTTTATCTGAACAAAATAAAAATATATATTTGTCTTCCAGAAATTTACAAGATGTAAAAGTGGTAACGGTTTCAGATTTAGCTACATATGATATTTTGAATGCATCGATAGTTCTTTTTGTAGAGAACTCAATTGATTCATTGCATAAAATGTTTGGAATCTAGAAAAAATTGATACGATGGATATATTATTGAAGCCAATAGTAACTGAAAAAATGAACTTGCAAGGTGAAAGCCTTAATAAGTATGGTTTTATTGTAGATAATAAAGCGAATAAGCTTCAGATAAAAGAGGCCGTGGAAGGGATGTATGGTGTTGCAGTTGATACTGTGAATACTATGCGTTATCTAGGTAAAAGAAAATCTCGTTATACTAAATCAGGGATTATTGAAGGACGAGGAAAATCGTTTAAAAAAGCTATCGTTACGTTAGCTGAAGGTGAAAAAATAGATTTTTATAGCAACATATAATTGACATGGCAGTACGTAAATTAAAACCTGTTACACCAGGACAAAGACATAAAATTATAGGAGCTTTTGATACAATAACAAAAAGTACTCCTGAGAAATCTTTGTTGGCTCCGATTAAGAGGACAGGTGGACGGAATAATGATGGAAAAATGACCATGAGGCATATTGGTGGTGGTCATAAAAAGAGATATCGAATCATAGATTTCCTTCGAAATAAAGATGGAATGGAGGCAACTGTTAAGAGCATTGAATATGATCCTAATAGAACTGCTCGTATTGCTCTTGTAGTATATAAAGATGGCGAAAAAAAATATATTATAGCTCCTAATGGTTTGCAGGTGGGGCAAGTAGTTGTCTCAGGGAAAAGTGTGGCTCCTGAGATTGGGAATACTTTATTTTTGGCTGATATTCCTTTAGGAACAATTATTCATAATATTGAATTAGAACCAGGAAGAGGAGCTACTCTTGCAAGAAGCGCTGGCTCTTATGCTCAATTAACTTCTAGAGATGGTAAATATGCTATTGTAAAGTTGCCTTCAGGCGAATCTAGAATGATATTAGTAACTTGTAGAGCTACAATTGGAACAGTAGGTAATACTGATCATAGTTTAGAAGTATCAGGTAAAGCTGGTAGAAAGAGATGGTTGGGTAGAAGACCTCGAGTTCGTGGTGTTGTAATGAATCCAGTAGATCACCCAATGGGTGGTGGTGAAGGTAGATCATCAGGTGGTCATCCAAGATCAAGAAATGGAATGCCAGCTAAAGGATATAAAACACGAGCAAAGAAAAAAGCTTCTAATAAGTATATAGTAGAAAAACGTAAGAAATAAAATAGATTGCTATGAGTCGATCATTGAAAAAAGGCCCATTTATTGATTTTAAACTAGAAAAAAGAGTTCTTGAAATGAACGAATCTGGGAAGAAGACCGTGATTAAAACATGGTCTAGAAGATCAATGATATCTCCGGATTTTGTTGGGCACACTATTGCAGTTCACAACGGAAATAAATTCATACCTGTTTACGTAACAGAGAATATGGTGGGGCACAAACTAGGAGAGTTTGCTCCAACTAGAACGTATCGAGGTCATTCCGGTAATAGATAGGTTTAAACCGACGATAGTATAATAAAAACAAAACATTAGACTATAATGGGTGCAAGAAAAAGAAATAGAGCAAGCCAAATAAAAGAAAGCAAAAAAACACAATATTTTGCTAAGCTGAATAACTGCCCAACTTCTCCTAGGAAAATGAGATTAGTTGCAGATATGGTTAGAGGAATGGATGTTAATCGTGCTCTGGATATGTTAAAATATAGCTCGAAAGAGGCATCAAATCGTTTAGAGAAGTTATTGCTTTCGGCTATTGCTAATTGGCAGGCAAAAAATGAAGGTGTTCGAATTGAAGATAGCAGGCTTATTGTAAAGGATGTGCATGTTGATAGCGGAAGAATGTTGAAAAGAATTCAACCAGCACCACAGGGAAGAGCGCATAGGATTAGAAAGAGATCTAATCATGTTACATTAGTGCTTGATAATTTAAATAACAACGATACTCAAACAGAACAATAGATGGGACAAAAAGTAAATCCGATAGGAAATCGATTAGGTATCATTAAAGGATGGGATTCTAATTGGTATGGAGGAAGAAATTATGCCGAAAAACTAGTTGAGGATAATAAAATAAGAAAATATCTTGAGGCTAGATTAGCTAAAGCAAGTATTTCAAAGATTGTTATTGAAAGAACTTTAAAACTAATCACCGTTACTGTAAATACTGCACGTCCAGGGATTATCATTGGTAAAGGTGGACAAGAAGTAGATAAGCTAAAAGAGGAATTAAAGAAAATTACTCGAAAAGAAGTTCAAATAAATATATTTGAAGTTAAAAGACCGGAGCTTGATGCTACTATTGTTGGTAATGCAATTGCCCGTCAAATAGAGGGTAAAGTGTCATATCGTCGTGCGATAAAAATGGCAATTGCATCAACAATGAGAATGGGTGCAGAAGGGATTAAAGTTCAGATATCAGGTCGTTTAGGTGGAGCTGAAATGGCTCGTACTGAAGCGTATAAAGAAGGACGTACTCCGTTACATACGTTCCGTGCTGATATTGATTATACACTAAGTGAAGCCTTGACAAAGGTGGGTCTGATTGGAATCAAAGTTTGGATTTGTAGAGGAGAGGTTTATGGAAAAAGAGACTTGTCTCCGAACGTTGGAACTGGGAACAATAAGGGTCATAAACCTGGTGGTAAAGGAGGTTTCAATAAGAAAAAAAGAAAATAATTTAAATTAATTATTAGGGATGTTACAGCCAAAGAAAACTAAATACAGAAGAGTCCAAAAGGGCAAGATGAAAGGTAATGCCCAAAGAGGTAATCAATTGGCTTTTGGTTCTTTTGGAATCAAAGCACTTGATGAGTGTTGGATGACTGGACGCCAGATTGAAGCAGCTCGTCAAGCTGTGACTAGATACATGAAACGTGAAGGTCAAATTTGGATTAGAGTTTTTCCAGATAAACCAATTACTAAGAAGCCCGCAGAGGTACGTATGGGTAAAGGTCGTGGAGCACCAGAAGGTTTTGTTGCGCCAATTAAACCAGGTAGAATAATTATAGAGGCTGAAGGTGTACCTTTTAAAATTGCGCAAGAGGCATTGAGACTTGCTGCACAAAAATTACCTATCCCTACTAAGTTAGTTGTTAGACGTGATTACGTTGAAAAAACAAATTAGAAAACAATGAAAAGTTCTGAAATTAGAGAGTTAACAACAAAAGAGTTAGTAGAGAAAATCGAAACAGAAAAAACTCACTTAACTCGTATGAAGCTTAATCATGCTGTTTCTCCATTAGATAATCCGTTAAAGATTCAAGAGGCACGCAAAAATATTGCTAGGCTTATGACTGAGTTACGACAAAGAGAATTAAAAGAAAATTCGAACAGTTAATTTATGATGATGGAAGCAACAAGAAAACTGAGAAAAGAACGTATTGGGATTGTTGTTAGTAATAAAATGGATAAAACCATTGTAATTGCTGTAGAACAAAAAGTTAAACATCCTAAATATGGTAAATTCATCAAAAGTAGAAATAAATTTGCTGCACACGATGAAGAAAATACTTGCAATATTGGAGATAAGGTTAAGATTATGGAAACAAGACCTTTGAGCAAGAATAAATGTTGGAGATTAGTAGAAATTATTGAAAGAGTTAAATAGTCATGATACAACAAGAAAGTCGATTATCAGTTGCAGATAATAGTGGTGCTAAAGAAGTACTATGTATTCGTGTACTAGGTGGTACTCGAAAAAGATATGCGTCTATTGGTGATCAAATAGTTGTTACTGTAAAAAGTGCCTTGCCTTCTGGTGAAATCAAGAAAGGGACTGTTAGTAAAGCTGTTGTAGTGAGAACCAAAAAAGAGGTTCGTCGTCCAGATGGATCATATATTAGATTCGATAACAATGCAGTTGTATTGTTAAACACAGCCGGTGAAATGAGAGGAACTCGTATATTTGGCCCAATTCCTAGAGAATTGCGCGAAAATTATATGAAAATTATCTCTTTAGCTCCAGAAGTATTATAAATTTAAAAATTATAGCTTCATGCGAAGGAAATTACACATAAAAAAAGGCGATACTGTTTACGTTAATACAGGTGAGTCTAAAGGACAACAAGGGAAAGTTCTTGAAGTTATTTATGACAAGGAAAAAGCAATTGTGGAAGGAGTAAATATGGTTTCAAAACATACGAAGCCTAATGCAAATAATCCACAAGGAGGTATCGTGAAAAGGGAAGCACCAGTACATATTTCGAATTTAATGGTGGTTGATCCTTCTACTGGGAATCCTACTAGGATTGGTAGAAAATTAAATGATAAAAATAAGTTAGTGCGATATTCAAAAAAATCAGGGGAGGAGATCAAGTAATGGAATACACGCCTGTTTTGAAGAAAAAGTATAGAGAAGAAATAATCTCTACTTTAATGAAAGAATTCAGTTATGATACAGTAATGCAAGCTCCTAAATTGGAGAAGATCATAATAAATCAAGGAATAGGACAAGCTGTAGCTGATAAAAAAATGATTGATTCTGCAATAGATGAATTAACACTAATAACAGGACAAAAAGCTGTTAAGACTTATTCTAGAAAAGATATCTCTAACTTCAAATTAAGAAAAGGTATGCCTATTGGAGTTAAAGTTACTTTACGTAGAGAGAAAATGTATGAATTTTTAGAAAGATTGATATGTATCTCATTACCTCGTATTCGTGATTTTAAAGGTGTAAATTCTAAATTTGATGGTCGTGGTAATTACTCTTTAGGTATTCAGGAACAAATAATTTTCCCTGAAATAGATCTTGATAAAATCAATAAGATCTTGGGATTAGAAATAACATTTGTTACTAGTGCTAAAACTGATGAAGAAGGGTTAGCATTACTAAGAGAATTCGGAATTCCTTTTAAAAATATTAAAAAGAAATAGATAGTATGGCTAAAGAATCAATGAAAGCCCGAGAAAAAAGGCGTCAAAAATTGGTTGATAAGTACGCTGATAAAAGGGCGAAACTTAAAGCTGAAGGTGATTATGTGGGATTAAGCAGATTGCCAAAAAATTCAAATCCAATTAGGTTGCATAACAGATGTTTAATTACAGGGAGACCTAAAGGATATATGAGACAGTTTGGAATTAGTAGGATTACCTTTAGAGAAATGGCTTCAAAAGGATTGATCCCTGGTGTTAAGAAAGCAAGTTGGTAGATTGTAATTAAAATTATAGAGATATGATCACAGATCCGATAGCAGATTATCTTACTCGTATTAGAAATGCCGTAATGGCAAAGCATAGAGTAGTGGAAGTACCTGCTTCAAATTTGAAAAAAGATATTACTAAGATTTTATTTGACAAAGGATATATTTTATCATATAAATTCGAAGATGATAATAAGCAGGGAACTATTAAAATTGCATTGAAGTATCACCCTGAAACTAAGGCGCCAGCTTTTCGTTCAATTAAACGAGTTAGTACGCCTGGTTTAAGAAAATATGTTAGCACTGATGAAATACCTAGAGTATTGAATGGTTTAGGTATTGCTATTTTGTCTACTTCTAAAGGTGTTATTACCGATAAAGAAGCAAGAAGACTAAATGTTGGTGGTGAGGTAATATGTTATGTACATTAATAAGGAGGAATTTTAAATGTCAAGAATAGGAAAACTACCGATAGATTTACCAGAAGGTGTTGTTGTTTCTGTAACTGATACTAATGAGGTTGAAGTTAAAGGTCCTAAGGGAGAAATAGCGCAAAAGGTAAATTCAGACATTAAAGTTGAAGTAATCGAAAATCAAGTCATTGTAAGTCGTCCTTCTGATGAGAAACGACACAAGTCATTGCATGGGTTGTATAGATCTTTGATAAACAATATGGTTGTTGGAGTTTCAAAGGGCTATACTTTACAGCAAGAATTTGTAGGGGTGGGTTACCGTGCTGAAGCAAAAGGTCAAATTTTAGAGATGAGCTTGGGTTTTTCTCATGATATTCATTTTTTGTTACCAGATACTGTTAAGGTTGAAGTAAAACAAGAAAGAAGAAGTAATCCAATCGTTACACTTACTAGTATCGATAAACAACTTATAGGACAAGTTGCTGCTAAACTTAGATCATTAAGACCTCCTGAGCCTTATAAAGGTAAGGGTATTAAGTTTGTTGGTGAGCAATTACGTAGAAAAGCAGGTAAGGCAGCTAAAGTATAACGTATTAAAATGATATAAGTCATGGCTTTAACAAAGCAAGATAGAAGATTAAGAATAAAAAGAAGAATTCGTAAGCAAATAAGCGGTTCTGCACAAACGCCAAGAATGTCTGTTTTTAGAAGTAATAAACAGATTTACGTTCAATTTATTGATGATCTTGACGGGAAAACATTACTTTCAGTTTGTTCTAAGAATAAAGAAGTATCAGAAAAGGGTAATGTAGCTAAGATAGAGCAAGCTAAATTAGTTGGTAATTTGGCAGCAAAAAAAGCTATAGAGCAAGGAATTACAAGTGTAGTTTTCGATAGGAATGGTTATTTATATCATGGTAGAATAAAATCATTAGCAGAGGCTGCCAGAGAGGGTGGACTAAAATTTTAAGAATAAGATATTATGTCAACAAATATAAGAAAAGTTAAAACCAGCGATTTAGAATTAAAAGATAGACTCGTTAGCATACAAAGGGTAACCAAGGTAACTAAGGGAGGACGTAATTTTGGTTTTACTGCCATTGTTGTTGTTGGTAACGAAGATGGTATCGTTGGTTATGGTCTTGGTAAAGCTAAAGAAGTAACAACAGCTATTGCTAAAGGTGTTGAAGCTGCAAAGAAAAATTTAGTAAAGGTACCTATTTATAAAGGGACTATTCCTCATGAGCAAATTTGTCGATTTGGAGGAGCCGAAGTTTTTATAAAACCTGCATCTCATGGTACTGGGGTTAAAGCTGGTGGTGCTATGCGTGCAGTATTAGAAAGTGTTGGTATTACCGATGTACTTGCTAAATCTAAAGGATCAAGTAACCCTCATAATTTAGTGAAAGCTACAGTAAATGCATTGCTTCAACTAAGAGATGCGAAATCTGTTGCTGAACAAAGAGGTGTTTCTCTTGATAAAGTTTTTAATGGATAATGACCTTTTAATAAAAAACTTATGGCTAAGATAAAAGTTACACAAATAAAGAGCGGAATTGGAAGTACCCAACGCCAAAAAAGAACCTTAGAAGCTTTAGGTATTAAAAAGATGAATAATACTATTGAAGTAGAGTCATCTCCTCAAGTACTTGGAATGATAGCTAAAGTAAAACATTTACTAAGGGTTGAAGAATAGTAATAACGATAAACTGAATTTAGATAGATATGGATTTAAGCAACTTAAAACCAGCTGAAAACTCGACTAAGAAGAGAAAAAGAGTCGGTAGAGGACAGGGATCTGGAAAAGGCGGGACCTCAACTAGAGGTCATAAAGGACAAAAATCAAGATCTGGATACTCTAGAAAAATAGGTTTTGAAGGAGGTCAAATGCCTTTGCAACGACGAGTTCCTAAATATGGATTTACTAACATTTCGCGTAAGGAGTATAAGGGGATTAATATTGAAACTTTAGAAAAATTAGCTGAAAAGAGAGGTTTGACTACAATTGATATTGATGTTTTAGTTGATGCTGGTTTAGTAAAAAAGAATACTTTAGTAAAAATTCTAGGAGACGGAACATTAACTAAGAAATTAGAAGTAAAAGCACATGCTTTTTCAAAATCAGCTATTGCTGCAATCGAATCAGTTGAAGGAACCATAGTAAAATTATAATTTAATGAGAGCTTTAATACAAACAATAAAAAATATAGCAAAAATTGAAGATCTAAGATATCGCATTGGTTATACGTTTTTGATATTATTAATTTATAGATTGGGGAGTTATATTGTGTTACCAGGGATTGATCCTGATCAATTGGCTGCTTTACAAAAACAAACATCAGATGGAGTTTTAGGTTTGTTAAACATGTTTTCTGGAGGTTCTTTTTCTAGAGCATCCATTTTCGCATTAGGAATTATGCCTTATATTTCTGCATCAATTGTGATACAGTTATTAGGTATAGCTATTCCGTATTTTCAGAGATTACAACGTGAGGGTGAAAGTGGTAGAAGAAAGATTAACCAATTAACAAGATATTTAACAGTTGCTATTCTTGTATTACAAGCACCTGCTTATTTGAAAAATCTACAGGTGCAATTACCTGAAAGTGCGTTTGTATTAAAAGGATCATTTTTTTGGTTTTCATCAGTTATTATATTAACTTCAGGAACCATGTTTATAATGTGGTTGGGAGAGAAAATAACTGATAAAGGTATTGGTAATGGTATATCATTAATAATAATGATAGGTATCATTGCTCGGTTACCATTTTCTTTATTTGCAGAATTTATTAGTAGATTAGAATCTGCTGGAGGAGGATTGGTTGCCTTCTTATTAGAAATGGTTATATTGTTTTTCGTATTTATAGCTACGATTCTTTTAGTACAGGGAACTCGAAAAATCCCTGTACAATATGCAAAAAGAATCGTTGGTAATAAACAATATGGAGGTGTACGACAATATATTCCATTAAAGGTAAATTCTGCTGGTGTAATGCCTATAATTTTTGCGCAAGCATTAATGTTTATCCCTTTAACTATAGCTGGATTTGCTAATTCGGATGCGTTAAGAGGTTTTGCGGCTGCATTTACAAACATTAATGGTTTTTGGTACAACGTTACATTTGCAATAATGATTATTCTTTTTACATATTTTTATACAGCGATTACTATTAATCCTTCACAAATGGCTGAAGATATGAAAAAGAATGGAGGTTTTATACCAGGAGTAAAGCCCGGACGAAAGACAGTGGAGTTTTTAGATACAGTAATGTCTAGAATAACATTACCGGGATCTATATTTTTGGCTATAGTGGCTATAATGCCAGCTTTTGCAAGATTAGGTGGTGTTGATAGTCAGTGGTCTCAATTTTTTGGAGGTACATCTTTATTAATTTTAGTTGGTGTAGTTCTTGATACATTACAACAAATAGAGAGTCATTTGTTGATGCGTCATTATGATGGATTAATGAAATCTGGAGGTAAAATTAAAGGCAGAGCTGGAGGAGCTTCTGCTATTTAATAAAAAGAAAGCGTTCTTTGATGTTGGTTTATAAAACAGAAGAAGAAATTGAGTTAGTTCGAAGAAACAATCAGCTTGTTTCAAAAACATTAGCTGAAGTGGCAAAGCTAGTAAAACCAGGAGTTACGACTCTTGATCTAGATAGAAGGGCTGAAGAATTTATTCGAGACAATGGAGCTATTCCCGGTTTTTTGGGCTATGGAGGTTATCCTAATACTTTATGTACATCTGTTAATGATGAGGTAGTTCATGGAATACCTTCTAAGTATGTGTTAAAAGAAGGAGATATTATTTCTGTTGATTGTGGAACCTATATGGATGGGTTTTATGGTGATACAGCTTATACATTTCCTGTAGGAGAAATAAGTGCAGAAGTAATGAATTTGCTTAAAGTAACTAAAGAGTCTTTGTTTAAAGGAATTGAAAATGCTATTGAGGGGAAGCGAATAGGAGATATTGGATATGCAGTTCAATTTCATGCTGAAAAAGCAGGATATTCTGTTGTTCGAGAAATGGTAGGACATGGTTTAGGAGCTAATATGCATGAATCACCTGAAGTTCCAAATTATGGACGAAGAGGCCGAGGCGTTATGGTTAAGAAGGGATTAGTGCTTTGTATTGAACCAATGATTAACATGGGATCTCGACATATAAAGCAGGATGATGATGGTTGGACAATAAGAACAATTGATGAAAAACCTTCAGCTCACTATGAATTAGCAGTGGCAATAAACAAAGGAAAGGCTGAGATATTATCAACCTTTGATTATATAGAAGAAGTAACAAAAAATAAGATATAAAATATATGGCAAAACAACCTTCGATAGAACAAGATGGTACAATAATAGAAGCATTATCTAATGCTATGTTTCGAGTAGAACTTGAAAATGGTCATGTTATTACAGCACATATATCAGGAAAAATGCGAATGCATTATATAAAGATTTTACCAGGAGATAAGGTGAAGGTTGAAATGTCTCCGTATGATCTTACAAAAGGAAGAATAACTTATAGATATAAATAAAAAGTAAAAAAAATGAAAGTCAGAGCATCTGTAAAGAAACGCAGTAGCGATTGCAAAATTGTTAGACGAAAGGGTAGACTATACGTTATTAACAAAAAAAATCCAAAGTTTAAACAGCGACAAGGATAAATTATTATTTTTGTACTTTAATTAATTAAGATTTATGGCAAGAATTGTTGGAGTAGATTTACCAAAAAATAAAAGAGGTGTTATAGGTTTAACCTATATCTACGGAATTGGTCGCAGCAATGCTGAAGCAATATTGGCAGAAGCAGGTGTTGATCAGGATGTTAAAGTGAAAGACTGGAGTGATGATCATATCGCTAAAATCAGAAAAATAGTAAACGAAAATTATAAAGTTGAAGGCGAACTACGCTCAGAAATTCAATTAAACATTAAGCGTTTAATGGATATCGGATGTTATAGAGGTATTCGTCATCGTATTGGTCTTCCTGTAAGAGGGCAAAGTACAAAGAATAATGCGAGAACTCGAAAAGGGAAAAGAAAAACTATTGCTAATAAGAAGAAAGCAACTAAATAATAGGTAAGGAAATGGCAAAAAAAACTGGATCATCTAAGAAAAGAGTTGTAAAGGTTGAAGCGACAGGACAAGCGCACATTCATGCTTCTTTTAATAATATTATTGTTTCATTAACAAACAATAGTGGTCAGGTTATTTCTTGGTCTTCGTCAGGTAAGATGGGTTTTAGAGGATCAAAGAAAAATACCCCATATGCAGCACAGATGGCTGCTGAGGATTGCGCAAAAGTAGCTTACGATCTTGGTTTAAGAAAAGTGAAGGCATATGTAAAAGGCCCAGGTTCAGGAAGAGAATCTGCAATTCGTACTATTCATAATGCTGGAATCGAGGTTACAGAAATAACTGATGTAACTCCATTACCTCACAATGGATGTCGTCCTGCGGCTCGACGTAGAGTGTAATGAGATTATTTGAAATTTAATAAAAAGATTTAAATTTAAGATTCATGGCTAGATATATAGGACCAAAATCAAAAATAGCGAGGAAATTAGGAGAGCCGATTTATGGGCCGGATAAAAATTACGAGAAGAAAAATTTTCCTCCAGGACAACATGGTATAAATAAGCGAAGAAAGAAAGTTTCTGAATATGGTGTTCAGTTAATGGAAAAGCAGAAAGCTAAATATACTTATGGAATTTTAGAGAAGCAATTCTTTAATGTATTTAAAGAGGCCTCGAGAAGAAAAGGTATTACTGGTGAAAACTTGTTACAATTGTTAGAGTCTCGTTTAGACAATGTAGTGTATCGTTTAGGTATTGCTCCTACAAGAGCTGCAGCTCGACAATTTGTTACTCATAAGCATATAACAGTAAACGGACAAGTATTGAATATTCCTTCGTATACATTAAAAGCTAATGATATTGTTGGAGTACGCGAAAAATCGAAATCTTTAGAAGTTATCACAGAAAGTTTAACTGGAGCTAGTTACAATAAGTATGCTTGGTTAGAGTGGGATAATGATCAAATGGCAGGGAAATTTCTTAATGTACCAAACAGAGAAGATATTCCTGAAAATATTAAAGAGCAGTTAATTGTAGAATTATATTCTAAATAATATAAATTACTCATTATTTATGGCAATTTTAGCATTTCAAAAACCCGATAAGGTCATAATGGTTGAAGCAAACGAAACTTATGGAAAATTTGAGTTTCGTCCTTTAGAACCAGGATATGGTATCACTGTCGGCAATTCTTTAAGAAGGATTCTTCTATCATCATTGGATGGATATGCCATTACTTCTATAAAAATTGAAGGTGTAGATCATGAATTTTCTACAATCGCTGGTGTTGTTCAAGATGTTTCAGAAATGATCCTGAACTTAAAGCAAGTTCGCTTTAAATGTAACGTAGAGGAAGCTGAAGAGGAGAAATTTACGGTAACTATTACCGGACAGAAAGAATTTAAAGCTGGTGATATAAGTAATTTCTCAAGTAATTTTGAGGTTTTAAATCCAGATTTAGTAATCTGCGAGATGGAATCAGATGTAAAGCTTCAAATGGAAATTTCTGTAAACAAAGGTCGAGGATATGTTCCTTCTGAAGAAAATAAACCAGTTGATGGAGAAGTAGGCGTGATAGCTATAGATTCTATTTATACACCAATAAGAAATGTTAAATATTCTATAGAAAACTATCGTGTAGAACAAAAAACTGATTATGAAAAGTTAGTTTTTGAGATTGAATCTGATGGTTCTATTCATCCCAAAGAAGCGTTAAAAGAAGCAGCAAAAATTCTTATTTATCATTTAATGTTATTTTCTGATGAAAAAATTACACTTGATTCTGACGAAAAATATGCAAATGAAGAATTTGACGAGGAGGTATTACATATGCGTCAGCTTCTGAAAACCAGATTAGTTGATATGGATCTTTCAGTAAGAGCATTAAATTGTTTAAAAGCTGCTGAGGTAGATACTTTAGGTGATTTGGTTAAATATAACAAAAACGACTTATTAAAGTTTAGAAACTTCGGTAAAAAATCATTGACGGAATTAGAAGATTTACTTAGCCAGATGAGTTTAACATTTGGAATGGATATTACTAAGTATAAATTAGACAAGGAGTAATAAGAATGAGACACAGAAAATCATTTAACCACTTAGGAAGAAAAAGAGCACATAGAAAAGCGATGTTGTCGAATATGGCCGCATCATTGATTTTACATAAAAGAATAAATACTACTGTTGCTAAGGCTAAAGCTTTAAAAAAGTTTGTTGAGCCTTTAATAACTAAATCAAAAGATGATTCAACACATTCAAGAAGAGTTGTGTTTAGTTACTTGCAAAATAAAGAAGCAGTAACTGAATTATTTAGAGATATTAGTGGAAAAGTTGCAGATAGACCCGGTGGTTATACAAGGATATTAAAAACAGGTACAAGATTAGGTGATAATGCAGAAATGTGTATCATCGAATTAGTTGACTATAACGAAAACTTATTAACAACTAAGACAACTAAGAAAGCATCTACACGAAGAAGTCGTAGAGGTGGTAAAAAAGCTACTGAAGCAGTTGTTGAAACAGTTGAAGAGGTAAAAGCAGAAGAGCCTTCTAATGCAAAAGAAGAAGAATCAGTTGAAGCAAAAACTGAAGAAGTTTCGCCTAAAACAGAAGAAAAGAAAGAAGAATAAATTCTTATTTAAATAAGTTTTGAAAGACTATCCTTTTGGGTGGTCTTTTTTTTATCTATTCAATAGATATTTAAAATATATTGATTTTATTAACCTGAGTTCGAAATAAAACATTGATTGATTTTCAAAGAAATAAGCAAGATTTTGATTAAATTTAAACTGACAAAAGTTAAATGTTTAATCGATAAAATCCTGCTTATTATGGAAAATAAAGTTACTGAAATATTC
>JAKSCO010000245.1 GCA_022360575.1 Bacteroidales bacterium
AAGAACTTTGTATTAGTTCACGAATCGGCAAATGCAACACAAGTAGCTACAGCACTTACTCGCGGGGCTTTTGAGTATCAAGGGCAAAAATGCTCGGCAGCATCAAGAGCTTATATTCCTGATAATTTATGGAATGAAATACTTTGTGAAATTAAATGCGATTTGGAAACTTTAAAGATGGGGCCTGTCGAAGATTTCTCGAACTTTTTAAATGCTGTAATCGATGAAGCTTCGTTTGATAAATTAGCTGGATTTATTGATAGAGCAAAAAAAGATAAAGATGTCGAAATTATTCACGGAGGAAACTACGATAAATCAAAAGGATATTTTATTGAACCAACAATTATCTTAACAAAAGATCCTCATTATATAACAATGGAAGAAGAATTGTTTGGTCCGATATTAACAATTTATGTTTACGATCACTCAAAATTTGAAGAAACTGTTAAACTAGTTGACGATACATCTATTTATGGTTTAACAGGATCTATTTTCTCTAAAGACAGATATATTATAGAATCTGTAATGAAACAACTAGAACATGCTGCTGGAAATTTTTATATAAACGATAAACCAACAGGAGCAGTTGTTAACCAACAGCCTTTCGGTGGAGCTCGAGGTTCGGGTACAAACGATAAGGCAGGCTCGAAACTTAATTTATTACGTTGGGTTAGTCCGCGAACAATAAAAGAATGCTTTTTACCGCCGACTAGCTACAAATATCCATTTATGGAAGAATAAAGATATTCGAGGTTGATTTTATATCAACCTCGAAATTTTAAGACTCTAATACAATTACCCTTTAAAACATACGAAAAAATGACAATTACTAATTTTAATATTGATCGCTTACTCGATCGATTAGGAATACAAGAAACAAACTCAGGAGTTACTACCGGAACAAATTGGTTTGACACACAAGGCAAAGTAACGGTATCGGTTTCGCCTATTGATGGAAAAGAAATTGCAAAAATAAAAAATGCTACTATCGATGATTACGAAACTGTAGTAAAAAAAGCTCAAGAAGCATTTAAAATTTGGCGAGAAGTTCCTGCTCCCAAACGAGGCGAAATAGTTCGCCAGATAGGGTTAGCTCTTCGCGAATCAAAAGACGACTTAGGTAAATTGGTAACCCTCGAAATGGGGAAAATATATCAAGAAGGATTAGGCGAAGTGCAAGAAATGATTGATATATGTGATTTTGCTGTAGGGCAATCGCGTCTTTTAAATGGTTTTACAATGCACTCCGAAAGAAGTAACCACAGAATGTACGATCAATATCATCCTGTAGGTTTAGTAGGATTAATAACTTCGTTTAATTTTCCGGTAGCTGTATGGGCATGGAACTCGATGCTTGCAGCAATAGCCGGTGATGTTGTTATTTGGAAACCTAGCTCGAAAACCCCTTTAACAGCAATAGCTACAATGAATATCATTAAACGAGTTTTAAATGATAATGATGTCCCCGAAGGAGTTTTTAATCTGATTATAGCTAAATCATCAGTTTTGGGAGATAATTTTTTAGAAGATAAACGCATTCCTCTATTCTCGGTAACAGGATCGACAACTGTAGGAAAACACGTAGGTCAGATTGTTGGGCAGCGTTTAGGAAAAACAATCCTGGAATTAGGAGGGAATAATGCTGTTATAGTTTCTGATTCGGCCGATTTAGGAATGGCTATCCCTTCGATTGTATTTGGATCTGTAGGAACAGCCGGACAACGTTGTACTTCTACACGAAGAATTATTGTTCACGAAAAAATCTACGACGAAGTAAAAGAAAAACTAATTAAAGCTTACAAGCAAATTGTATGTAAAATCGGAAATCCTTTAGATACAAACACCTTGATAGGTCCGCTTATTGACAATGGTTCGGTAAAAGCATTTACAAATGCAGTAGAACAAGTTCAGAAAGAAGGAGGGAAATTATTATTTGGAGGATATAAGCTCGAAACAGAAAAATATTCATCAGGAAACTATGTTGTTCCTGCAATTGCCGAAGCCGAGAATCATTACAACATAGTTCAAGAAGAAACCTTTGCTCCAATTGTTTATTTAATAAAATATAAAACATTCGACGAAGCCATTGAGCTAAACAACAATGTCCCTCAAGGATTATCGTCGGCATTGTTTACATTAAACATGCGCGAAAGCGAGCAGTTTTTAAGTGAAGTAGGATCTGATTGTGGAATAGCAAATGTAAATAGCGGAACATCGGGAGCCGAAATAGGAGGTGCTTTTGGTGGCGAAAAAGACACTGGAGGAGGCCGCGAGTCGGGCTCCGATTCGTGGAAAGCCTATATGAGACGACAAACAAATACAATTAATTATGGCAAAGAATTGCCTTTGGCTCAAGGTATAAAATTCGCTTTTTAATAAATAATACCAAATGAATTTCAAAGTGAGGGATTTGTAAAAATGAATAATTTTTGTCTTAGACGCGACGAAAAAGTAAAAGATAGCCGAGTTACCTTGCAACTTTTTTGGCAATGGATAAGGCAAAAAGAAACTTTTTTACCACTC
>JAKSCO010000336.1 GCA_022360575.1 Bacteroidales bacterium
CATGTGTTTCTCAAATTGGATTCGAAAAAATGGATGAACTAGAACGTAGAATTGAGCTATTCAAAGCAGATCATTAATTGATAAGCGAATCATAAAAACAAACGACCCGAAAATCAATCTGACTTTCGGGTCGTTTTATTTTAGCAGTGATAGACTACAGAATATCCAACCTCCTAAGCTACAGCACTATCATTGTTTAATTATTTTCTCAATCTGCATAGATCCATCACTCGAATGAATTTTCATTAAATAAGTTCCAGACTCAAATTCATCTACATTTACTCTATGCAATTTACTAGCTTCCACATTCTCTTGATACACCAACACACCCGCAATATTATAGATACAAATATTGGCTCCATAATTTTCTGTATTTACATATATATTAGAATTGGCAGGATTAGGATACACATCTAAAGCAGTTATACTCTCATCATTTATTCCACTACCATGCGTAACAGTAACAGTATGCTCTGCATACGCATAGTTTCCAAATCCATCATAAACCTCCCATTCTATATAATGCACCCCTGGCAGAAAGTCTACACCCGCAAGAGTTCCTGAACCATTAACTGTATTCTGCACATACTCGATATTACAATTATCTGATATAGAAATAGGATCAAACTCATCTCCTACTACTGTATATTCTTCAGCTCCCATTGCACCCACTACAAAATCTTGACAAATAAGATTAGGCTCTACATTATCTTCAGCATCTATAGTCATTGCCTCCGAAAACTGTGAACCAACTGAATTTGTAAGCTCACATCTGTATGTACCTTGAAGTATAGCACTCTCTTCCTTTTTAACTAACAAACTAGGTGTAGTTACTCCAATATGGTATTCGTCTTCCTGAAGATCAACAAAAGAGTCCTCATTTAACATTTGCCACTGATATGTAAGCACATCATTCACATTAATTGAAACATTCACTTCTTCTGTATCAGGGCATGTATCAATATCCTCTGGCTGATCATACACATATAAGGTAATATTTTCATAATATGCTACACAATCATCATCATCAGACAAGGCAACAATATCTAAATCCAAATCATAATCTAAATCGACCGCCACTGCTCTTATAATTCCCTCATGATCACCACCAATTACAGTACCTGCATCAAAATCTCCATTGCCATCCAGATTCTCAAATAGATAAATCATGCCATCATTACTAGAAGTTACAACTACATCAAAATCTCCATCTTTATCTATGTCTGTAAACCCATCTTCTCCTACTAGACTATATTCAATCGTATCTGTGACTACTTCTGAGGGATTACCTTGTTTATTATAGAATTTAACGTAAATAGTTTTTTCACCAAAACCTTCAGTTAATAACCATTCTTTAGTAGAAGTATAATATTCCTGTCCAATTAGACTAAAATCAGATGAATTAGAGATAGCTACTAATTGAGCCTCTCCGCCCCCATCATCAAAACTGATTGTAACCCGCCGGGTATTAGTTATCTC
>JAKSCO010000073.1 GCA_022360575.1 Bacteroidales bacterium
ACTGTAACTGCTCAAGATGGAACTTCTAAGGAATGGACGGTTACAATTGATGTTTTAACCTCTGTTGAGGATTTAAATCAACTTAATATTAATGTGTATCCAAATCCAAGTAGTGGAATCTTTAATGTTGATTTAGGTGGATTAAGTGATTGTAACTTGTCTGTGTTTAACTCAGTAGGAGCAATGGTTGCTCAAGTAACTGTGATTAATTCATTTGCTATAATTGATATCGCAGAGATGAAACCTGGCGTATATTACTTACATATTACAAATGAAGATTCAGTAAGAATTGAAAAAATTGTATTGAAGAAATAATACATATATCATATAAAAAGAATACCCCTGCTTGATTTTAAGCAGGGGTTTCTTTTTATTATCCTATTAATATGAATGATGTGTTAGTCAATTAATAGTTTTTGAGTAAATACTTTGTCATTGTAATGCAATTGAATGAAGTAAACTCCTTGTTCAAAGTCAGAAACATTCACTTCAAAGTTATTGCTCTCAATTTCTGAACTGATAATTACTTGACCTAATGAGTTAACAATATCAATTTGAGATGCATTAATATTCATAAGATTCACAAACACCTTGTCAGAAGCAGGGTTTGGATAAATGTTAATTGCTATTTCATTAGTTGAAATTCCATTAACAAAATCAATCTCAATATTATCTAGTACAGAAGAGCACCCAGCTTGATCGGTAACTGTTACGCTGTAAATACCTACAGGAAGTTCGTCTAAATCTTCTGTAGTTTCTCCGTTAGACCAAACATAACTGATCGTTCCATATCCACCTTCTACAATTAAGTCAATGCTACCATCTGTAGCTGTTGCAGTTGATGCGTCAGTAACAATGGTGTCAAGAATTGGATTGTTCCCTACTAAAATATCAACAGTGTCTTGTGCTGTACAACTGCCATCTACAATAGTATAAATTGCAATGTAATATCCAAGATCTAATCCAGTTGGGTCAAATGTGCTACCATCAATACCATCATCAC
>JAKSCO010000012.1 GCA_022360575.1 Bacteroidales bacterium
ATCATGAAAAAACAACTACTTTACACAAACCCGAGGTATTATAAGTTGCTAAAGAAGTACCGCAATTTATATATAAGAATGAAAGAAATGTTTCGTAACGGAACATATTTTAAATTAAACACACGAACACGCAACACTCTTTTCAGGAAATTTAAATTACTATACTCTCGAATAACTAAAATACAACTATCAACAGGAATTAAAACCGCAGGAATAGCAATGGCTTTTAGTCTTATTAGTTCTATGGCTGTAGGTCAATCAGCAAAAATATGGATTGAGAATCCAGAAGGGACAGCTGTTTTTAATTCGGGATTCTGGCATGGAGATAGAGCTGTTGTTAAATTTGTTGACATTGATGGCGATGGCGACGAAGATATGTTTTTTGGTGGAAAATCTGGAAATTTCAGATACAAATTCTATCGTAATCAGGGAGTAAATGCAGCAGAACAATTTGTTTTCGATGATAATACCAACGATGCTCAGGGAGTATTGCCTCTTTCTCTAAATATAGGAAATACACCACCACATATTGCGTTTATTGACAACGATAACGACAATGATTTGGACATATACGCGACCAACCCAAGCAATGGAACAATCTTATACTACAAAAATATAAGTAGTGGTAACAATATACAGTTTCAGCTCACTACTGGAACAGAAAATAAATTTAACAATATTATTTCTATCCATTCGATTGCTTTTGCCGACATTGATGGAGACAGTGACACGGATGCCTTACTAATGACAAGCAATAATACTGTACGATATTTCGATTATACATCTGGAAGTTTTACCGAACAAACAGGAACAAACAATCCATTTAATGGATTAACCCTCGAAAATCCAAGTATGGATTTTCGAGATTTAGATGGAGACAATGATATTGATGCTATTGCTCATGACTGTAACGATTTGGTTTTTCTTGAAAACACAACAACAAGTGGGCAGCAACAATTTGTAATTAATACTACCGATACTATTATACAAGGAACTAATAGTCACCACTTATATCCTGTTTTTGTTGATTTAGATGAAGACAATGATAAAGATCTTTTTATCTCGGATTATTCTACAGGAGAAATTAATAACTTTTATCAATACGAATACAACTCTACCGACAGTGTTTTTACAGCTATTGCATCAGGTATAACTACACCAATAAAAGCTTTGGCACATGATAATCCTGATTTTTATGATTTAGACAACGATGGCGATTTAGATTTGTATATAGATAATACCTATCGTCCTTCGCCTAATCGATTATATATTAATGTGGGAACATCTACAAATCCAGAATTTCAACAAGCGGCTCTTGCGGCCTTTAATATTCCTCAGATATTAAGTAGACCAGAAGAATTTGTTGATATTGATGACGATGGTGATTTAGATTTTTTTCACTTTGATAACTATGCCGCAGCAAAAATGTATAAAAACATAGGCTCTGCTTCGGAAGCTATATTTGAACTACAAGATGCTTCTAACAATCCTATATCTCATATAATTAGTTTTAATTACCCTTCGAACTTTGATTTTACAGATATCGATAACGATGGAGATTTTGATTTAGCTACTTCGATTTATGCATCCACATCACCAATAACAATATACGAAAATACAGGTGACAGTGATAGTGCCTCTTTCTCTACATTAACATTAAATCCTAACCCTTTCAGTTCTTTGTCTAATTCCTATACTCCATATACATTACAATTTTTCGATTTTGATGGAGATAGTAAAGATGATATAATATTTCAGCAATACAATAGTTCAATTTATATTTTTAGAAACACTACTACCAATTCGATTAATTTTGAACTAATAACAGAAGCTCCTCTCGGGAATTTTAATTCTCCAGATGGAATCCTTTCTTTAGTAAACTTATTTGGAGAAAGTTCAGTTTCTATCATCATAGATGAAGTTGGAGGAGAAGATGAAAGAGACACCATCCGTTATTACAACTATGTTGATTTATTATCGATAGAACCCAACATCTACTCGATTGATGAAAGAAGTGATCAAGGGAGTTTTGTCGGAAGAATTAATTACACCTATCATGGCGATAGCACGCTTACATTTAGCATAACAGCAGGAAATACAGGAAACGCATTTGCTATCTCGGGCGATAGTATTCTGGTTCAAACGCCATCAGCTATCGATTATGACATTGTTGCTAACAGAACATTTAACTTAAGAGTTCAATCAAGTGATGGTGATAATTCTGTTGATACAATTTACACCGTAAATCTTAACAATATTCTGTTGTTTTTCGATGATCAAACATTAACACAAGAAGAGATCGTTCCTACAGGAACAATCGTAGGACAAATCACATCAGAATATGAAGGGGATGGAACATTGACCTATTCAATTACAGGAGGGAACAATGACAATGCTTTTGCCATTTCGGGCAATAATATCATAGTACAAAATGCAAATGCTCTTGATTATGATATTGTAGCAAACAGAGTATTCAATCTTACCATTGAAGCTTCTGATGGAGTTCTTAGTAAAACAGCTAATTACACTATTAATCTCGAAGAAGTTATTATTCGTATTCATGACAGAGCATATTTGATACGAGCAGAAAGTGATGTTGGAACAATTGTAGGGTCAATTGCTTCAGAATATTATGGAAATGATAATTTGATATTGTCTATTACCAGTGGAAATACAAATGATGCTTTCGAAATTGTTAACAACAATATTGTAGTAAGAACAAAAAATGCAGTTGATTACACTATTGAATCTAATAGAACTTTTAATCTTACAATCGAAGCCAGAGATAATTCTGTCACGAAAACAGCAACATATACAATAAATATTTCTTTTAGGTATCTCAGTCTCGAGCCTCGCACTTACACAATTGATGAAAGAAGTTCATCCAGAAGCTTAGTTGGACTAATAGAGTATAATTACTATGCTAATAATACTTTAACATTCAATATTGCTTCAGGGAATAACGATAATGCATTTGAACTAGACTACGATAGTATTGAAGTTCAAACTCCGGCTGCTATTAATTATGACATTGTTGCTAACAGAACATTTAATCTTATAATTGGAGCAACCGATGGTACTTATTCGGCTGACACTACTTATACCATCAATATTAATAATGTATTCCTATTTTTCAATAATCGAACATTTACTCAAGAAGAAAGAGTTCCGACCGGAACAGTAGTAGGACAAATTACATCGGATTACGATGGAACGGAAACTGTTACATACTCAATTACTGGAGGAAATACCGACAATGCCTTTGCTATCTCTGGAGATAACATTGTAGTTCAGAATGCAAATGCACTAAATTACGATATCGTAGCTAACAGAACATTTAATCTTACAATTGAAGCCACCGATGGCAATGTTACTAAAACAGCAACTTATACTATTAATCTTGAAGAGGTAATCTTACGTATTCATGATGGAACATACCTAATACATGCCGAAAGTGCTGTTGGTACAGTTGTAGGCTTAGTAAATTCAGAACATTACGGAGACGGAACATTAGAGCTATCGATTACCGCAGGAAACACAGGAGATGCATTTGAAATTGTCGATAGTAATATTGTGGTAAAAACAGCAAATGCTTTAGACTATACAGTCGAAGCTAACCGCAGATTTAATCTTATAATTGAAGCCAGAGAAGGCAATGTTTCCGAAATTGCTAATTATACAATCAATGTTACTCTTAATTTTTTAAATATCGAAGATAGTACTTATACTATTGACGAAGGTAGTGCAGCAGGAACTGTAGTTGGGCAAATTGTTTCGAGCTATTTCGGAACAGAAACTGTTACTTACTCGATTACCGACGGAAATACCAATAATGCATTCCGGCTTGATGGAACAAACATTGTTGTACAAAATCCTGAGGCTTTGAACTACGATATTGAAGCCAACAGAACGTTTAATCTTACCATTGAAGCTACCGATGGTACAGAAACTGCTACGGCTGTTTATACTATTAACATTAACGATGTGGTTACTGCAATTAACATTACGGATAAAAATGATTTGGCAATTTATCCTAACCCTACTCTACACAAGTTAAATGTCGAAATAGGTGATAATTTAGGAGATAAAGTGCTAATTAAATTAATTGCTAACTCAGGAATTATTGTTTATAAACAAATTGTTTTTGCTAATACATCAATACAGATTAATACTTCCAAGTTTAAGCCTGGAGTTTACTTTGTCAAAATTATTACTGATGATAAGACAATTTCTGAAAAAGTAATTATCAAATAATAGAATATTTTTATACTTTACCATACTAGGCTCTTAAGGTTTGTACTTTAAGAGCTTTGTTGTATGAGTAACTAGATGTGAGTATCAAGACATAAGTAGTTAGACGCAAGTAGTAAGACATAAGTAGATAGACACAAGTAGCAAGACACAAGTAGCAAGATGTGAGTAAGTAGATATGTTCTTAAATAAAATCAATTGTTTTGAGATTTCTAAAAAAACAACTACTACTTAACAAATTTTGTGTAAACCCGGTCGCTGAGCGCAAGTCGAAGCGCCCGAAATCAAAAACAAAGGAACAATAAAATTGTTTAGATTATGAGTCAAAAATGAGTAACTAGATATGAGTATCAAGACATAA
>JAKSCO010000055.1 GCA_022360575.1 Bacteroidales bacterium
AATATTAATTAGTACTTTTTTCTTATTCAGTTGCGAAAAACAGAGCACTGATGATGACTACAATATATCAATAGATGAGACCTTAGATATTAATTTAGAATCAAATAGATCAACAGGATACTCATGGTATTGGGAAAATAAAAACGAAGTTTCAATTTTAGATACTCTAAAAATAAAATACATAGATGATTCAGACAAGAAAGGAGCTCCGGGGCGTGAAATTTGGTCGTTTATAGGAAAACACAAAGGTCATTGTACGATAATCTTATCATACAAACAATCAATAAATAGTACTGAATATGAGAAAAAACAGACTTTCTTAGTCACAGTTGAATAATACCACCAACACTTCAAATAAAAAACTAAGTAGACGCAAACCGAACCGGAACAATAAAACGCTTAACTAAAAACCCTGTATTTTCATAAAATGATTAAACACTATTTAACCATTTATTTTAGATTATTAAATAAATATCGAAAATACCACACATTTAATTTCTTAAGTTTTTTATTCGGATTGTTAATATCTATAGCCCTGTTAAGCTACCTTTATCAGCAATCTTCTTATGAAGATTTTGGCAATAACTCGGACAATATTTTCAGAATAAGTACTGGAAATTATGGTGTACTCCATTAGGGTTAAAAGGATTATTAAATAGTGTTTCAGACATAAGTTCGGTTGCCACATTAAGTGAGACAAAACTAAAACTTAAGGATGAGATAAGTATTGAAAAAGCATACTATTCTGATGCCGAAGTTATAACTACTTTTAATCTAGAGTTGATCACAGGAAAATCGGAACAATTACTTAGCAAACCCTATACTATAGTCATAACCGAATCTTTATCAAAAAAATTATTTGGTGATATTAATGTTCTCGGGAAAACTATTAACGATATATTGAATAATACATATACAATAACAGGGGTTATTAAAGATTTAAATAAATCTCATCTCGAAATAAATGCATTAATATCGAATACTACATTAAAAGACATATCAAATGATCCTAATATTTTAAATGATTTTGGCGACTGGAGTAATTTAACTTATATCCTGCTCGAACCTAAATCAGATATTTTAAAGATTGAACAAAAAATAAATTCGACACTATCAAAATATAAATTAACCAACAACAAGTATTTATTCTTTCTTCAATCGTTAAAACAAGTATACTTTAGCGAAGATCTAAATATATATGATGGGTGTAAGCATAATAAACTTAGCAATATAATTGTTTCGGGAATTGTTTTTATTATTATAAACCTTATTATTATTTTAAATCATCTAAATATTAATATCATTTTATTTACCGCTCGAAAAAAAGAATTTAACATAAATAAAATATTGGGAGCAACTAAAACCAATTTACTGAAACAGTCTGGTATCGAAATTTTTATTTTGTGTAGTATTACAGTAATCTTAAGTATTTCTATTTTAGAAATACTCAAAACTTACATAAGTAATTTGTTCGATTATTCTTTATTTGCCAATACAAATCTCTCGTTGTTGTTTGTAGTTAGTTTAATTTATTCTTTCTTATTAGGACTTACTCTTTTAATAATTCGATTTGTCAATATAAACAAGAAACTAACAATTAAACCCTCTCTAAATAGAAATAAAATCAATTTATTTTTTCAATTTTTATTAATTGGGATAATGGCTTGCTTTATGTTAAACCTGAAAGATCAGATAAAACTTATAAACTCATCTGATTTAGGTATAGATATTAAAAATATTGTATGTGTAGATATAAAAGATGATTTCAGTAGTCACAGAAACTATATTAAAAGTGAGTTGTTGAAAAACGGGAATGTTGTCTCTGCATCTTATGCCAATGCTATAATTTTTAAGACTATCCCAAAACGATATGTTAAAATAAACGATAAACTAGAAACCAGTTATTTTTTAGAAGTTGACACAGGTTTTATGTCTACAATGAACTTGCAAGTAAATAAAAATACATTTTTCTCAGAGACACCTAAATGCATTGTCAATAAATCGTTCTCAGAAAAATATACATCAAATTCAAAATTAGAAGTAAATAATTATCCTACTTCGGGAACTGTAAATGATTTTAACTTTAGATCAATGCACCATAAAGTTGATCCTTTGCTTATTAATTATAAGCCTGACGGAAGGTTCTTGTATATTCGATATTTAAATAGCAATACAATTCTAAAAACAATAGATAAAACCATAAAAGATATCAATGAAAATATAAGCTATGAATATAGTTTTTTAGAAGATGAAGTAAAATCATCGTATAAAGAAGAAAATAATATAATAAAACGGCTTAATGCTTATGTTGTAATTATGATCATTATTATAATAATCGGATTAATTACTACTGTTTTGTTTGATGTAAACAAAAAGATGAAAGAGATTCTTGTCAAGAAAATTTTAGGAGCAAAAAATATCGATATACTTTATCCTTTGATAAAACAATATATGATTATTGCAGTTTTGTCATTATGTGTTTCAATTCCTACAGCTCATATTCTTTTCCGCAATTGGAATCAGAATTTTTATTACAAAATCGACACATTTTATCAAAACTATTTGTTGGCATCAATAAGCTTACTCTTAATTATATTTCTTGTAATCATAATTACTTTAATTAAACCTATAAAATTAAACCTTGTCGATAATTTAAGATATGAATAAGTAACTTATTGAATGTTTTCAGCAAATTAAAAAAGCTTAGAAAAGATAAAATTACTATTTTCGTTACTCATCGTAAAAGCTTATTCTCGAATGCTGATAAAATAATAACCCTTTAATACCTTAAAAATGCTTCGTAACTATCTAACAACTGCTATTAGATCTTTCTTAAAAAACAAAACAACATTTCTTGTAAATCTTATAGGACTTTCATTAGCTGCAGCTACATGTATTGTAATTATAACCTACATTCTAGGCGAACTAAAATATGATAAGTTCCACGAAAACTATGATTTGATATATCGCTTAACAGGCCAACTAAACGAATCAAATTTTATATTCTACATATGATGTAGAATATGTTACCAAAAGAATCAAATAATACATTATGTAATTTTTTTGTAAAAAAATCAATTTAGTTACTTTTATAATCATTTCATTAATTTACACTTTTATTATGTTGAAGAATTACATAATTATATCAATAAGATATTTTCAGAAAAATTTTCTATTTATCTCAATTAATATTATTGGTTTAGCTGTAGCAATAGCACTTTGTATAACAGCATATTTAAACAATAAATATGATATTAACTGGGATAAATCTCATGAAAATTACGACGACATTTACAAAGTGAATATAATTAAAAAAACAAAAAGATCAGAACAAGAATATGCAATCACCCCTTTTGCTTTAGCCCCATCTATAAAACAGGACTTATCAGGGATAGAAGAAGTAAGCAGATATGCAACATCTAGCTATCCTGTAAAATATAGTGAGAATATTTTTAACGAAAAGATAGGTTATTGCGATCCAGACTTCATAAACATATTTACCATAAACATTATAAACGGAAACAAAAATGCGTTAATACAAAAGGGTAATATCTTGATTAGTGAAAGAATTGCTAAGGTTTACTTTGGT
>JAKSCO010000223.1 GCA_022360575.1 Bacteroidales bacterium
AAAATCCTTTCTATAATGAAAGATAGTAGGATTGGAACTTATGGTGCAGTGGGTTTGTGTTTGTTGTTTTTGAGTAAGTATGTATTGTTGCAGGATATCTCAGTTAGCTTGTTTCCTAAGGTTTTGATTGCGGCTCAAGTTCTAAGCAGGGTTATTCTTGTAATACTTATTTATACCTCGCAATATGTTGGTAATATTGAGGTAAGTAAAGCCAAAGCAGTAGGAGGGAAAAAATCGCTTAGTACTTTGGTTGTTTCTATGCTTTGGTTAGTGCCTCTTTTTTTCTTGATAGAAATAAAAGCCTTTTTATTTATTATCCCAATTCAGCTAATCTTGTTGGTTTATTTTAGATACTATATTCATAAGAAAATAGGAGGATATACAGGTGATGTATTAGGAGCATTACAGCAATTGTCTGAAGTGTTTTTTTATGTCTCATTTTTAATTTTTGCAGCTATACAATGAAAATTCATTTATTAAGACATACAAAACCCCAGATAGATGAGGGAGTTTGTTATGGGCAATCTGATATTGGTTTATCAAAGTCGTTTGCCGAAGAGTTAACTGTGGTAAAAAATAAAGTAGCCAGTATTGAGTTTGATGGAGTATTTTCGAGTCCGCTTAAAAGATGTATTGCATTGGCTAAATCGTTATGTAACGAGGATATGTTTTTGTGTTTAGATGGTCGACTAAAAGAAATGAATTTTGGACAGTGGGAAATGAAGGCATGGACTGATATTGCTGAGCATAAAGAAGCTCGAAAATGGTTTCGGAATTATATCGAAACACCTTGCCCTGGAGGAGAGTGTTTTGTCGATTTGTATAAACGGGTTGGTGAATTTATAAATATACTAAAGACACAAAACCAGTTTGAAAATCCATTAATAGTAACTCATGCAGGAGTAATAAGAGCTGTTAATTGTATTGTAAAATCGAAAGATTTAAGCGAGGCTTTTGATTTAAATGTAGGTTTTGGCGAATTAATATCATTTCAAGTATGAGAAAAATGTTACGACCAATAATGTTTGTTGGAACAGGTTCTGATGTGGGTAAATCTGTAGTTAATGCGGCTTTTTGTCGAATTTTTAAGCAAGATGGTTATTGCCCGGCACCTTTTACGGCTCAGAATATGTCGTTGAATAGTTATGCTACTCCCG
>JAKSCO010000246.1 GCA_022360575.1 Bacteroidales bacterium
CGACGTCTTGTAAATCATTCAAAACAAAAATATTTTGGGATTTAATAATTCTGCGATTCTATTGTTCGTTTTCAGCTTACTAATAGCTATCCTTACTAAAATATATACATTACACTCTCATGTTTTTATATTTTTCTTTGTACTTCACAAGGATTTCCGTAAGCCAATACATTATCACCAATTAATACCGCTTTACTCGAAGTTAGGTATCGAGTTTTATTTCCTTGCTTAACAATTCTATCCGAGGCATTCAATGGGTGTGTTGCTGTAGAGCCTAAAGAAAACAGACACGAGCAATTGCGAAAATCGTTAGATGAAATTGTTCACTGGGAGAAATTTTATAAACGATAAAACTAAGAAAGGCTGCTCAATGCAGCTTTTCTTATGCTTCTCGCAAGTTTGTAAATGCTCAAAACCTATGTAAAGAATAGAAAATAGCATACGAATTTAATTAACTTCTCTTATAAAATCTTTCATTAAGTTAACATCGAGTTTATTGATTTTGTTATTTAACAAAATGTATGCGTCTTCGTCGAAAAGTTTCGAAAAGGCTTCGAAATTGTTATCTAGTTTAGCCAGCGCTTTAGTATAGTATTCTTTTGTATTTTTAAAATCGTTTAAACACCAATAGGCTATAGCTGTTTGTATATAATCTTTAGCCGAAAGATTTTCGGTCGGGATTCGCAAAAAGTAATTTATAGCGGTATCAAATTTTCCTAAAGTCAGCGATATCCAAGCAATTGGTCGTTGAATTTTATCGTTTGATGGAGCTAAATATTCAACCTTAAAGTAATATTTAAGAGCTTCTTTGTATTTATTTAAACGAACCAATGTATGTCCAATGTATGCTTGTATGTATAAGTTTTCGGGTTCGATTTTCTCGGCTTCTTTGTAATAAACCAAAGCTTTGGGATGGTTATCTAAATATCTATAACAAAGAGCTATTTTTTTAGTAATCCATACTTTTTTCGAGTCGAGCAACTCGGCTTTCTTATAGTACGAGAGAGCATCTTTATAATTGCCTGTTCGTTGAAAACAATAGCCTATCTTTTCGAAAAGTTCAATGTTGCTTTCTTCGTTTTGTTCGATAATTTTAAATAACTCAACAGCATGGTTGAAGTGTTGTGTCTCAAGAAAAAATTCGGCAATATTTCGAGTAACCTGCTTGTTTGTAATAATTTTATTAAGTACCGAAGCATTTTGTATATCGTAATCCCATTTAAAAACATCCGAAAATTCATTTTTATAAGGATGTAGTTTAAAAAAACGATACAAATCTTGTGTGTATTGAGTTATAATGCTTTTTGTTGCCGAAAAACTATTAAAGAGATTGTCGTCGTTAGCAATTTCTTGTATGTTTTTCATTTCTTCGTTAAACATATCCATCATCATTGATTTGTGCGATTCAGGAATCATTTGTAAATTAAGACAAAACGAATATTTATCGGAGTTACACATATGGAATGATTTTTCGAGCTGAGCAACAAACGGAAGTAAATTCTGTTCTTCTTTCTCAAAAATAAGTTCGATATACTCATTTTCTTTATAAAATGGAGTAAACCAATTGCTAAATTCGTTAAAAAACGGAAAATTTTTAAGTTTCGAAAAAGCACTCATAAATACATCCGAACCTTCGATTTGTAGTTTTGAGAAATCTTGTAGCTTATCAAGCAAATTGGGCGAGTCTTCAAAAACTTTCTCCCAGTCGGGATTTGTATCTTCCATAAATTTGTCCGAGATAATGTTTTCTAAATCCAGATTTTCTTCGATTTTGGGTTGCATTTTTAGCATCTCAGGTAAAATTTCTTCTTCCCACTTTTTTGTGATTTTTTCAGTGTCTTTCGATTTAAAAATCTGAATAATAATAGCCTCTATTTCTTTGTCTATTTCGTCAAATTCTGATAGTTTCGAAAAATCGTTTTCTAATTCAGAATAAAGAGTTAATCGTTCGTTATAACTAAAAATTCCGAAAATAATACCAACCAAAGCTCTCTGCCATACTTGATTTTCTTTAACAGAATAAAACTGAATAAGTGCTTTAAATTTATTAATGTCGAAAACTCGGATTAAACTTAAAGTAATAGCACTAACAATAAGACTTTTATCGTGCCAAGGAATTTTTTTCGAGTAACAAATATTTTGTAAAGCTTTGTTTTCGGTTTCTTTGTAGCTGTCGCTTAACCAAAGAAAATTAAACAACTCTTTTAATGAGTCTTGTCGCGAAATGGCTTTTGTATCTGTTTTTGTTTGCGATTCTATTTTGCTAGCTCGTAATATTTCTTCTAATTCTTTATCGAAAGTTAAATTAGAGATCAACGAAAAAGCTTCGTCCGACTGTAAATCAGAATTACGCTCTAACGACCACTTAAGCTTGTATATTCTTAAATCCGATAAATCGGTTAATATACATTCTTTAATACTATCGACAGTTTCAAGTAAAGTTCGCCGAACATGATTGTAGATATTATCGCGCTCAGGATCTTCGATCCCCGTAAACGAGTGTTTTAATATATTCTGATAGGTTTCTTTTAAAATTTCTATTTTATTTTGATGATGTTGATGTTTGGTTTTACTTGCAAAATCGAACATCAAGTCAATAGCTCGAATTATTTCGTTACTTAATATTAATTGTGATATATGTGAGTGTTGGTTGATTATTTCTGTGTAATCCATAATATAAATTTTCGAATATTTTAGTTTGTAAACCTAATAAAGATACGTGATTATTTAATATAATTAAATAGATTTTTGTTAAGCTTGTTTTATAATTCGAATGGTAGCTGTTTGCCTAGCACAATTTTCCGAGGGCTAACAATTGCTTGTATCGGAATAATTTCTATTCCTTTGTTGTATGCCCAAATTAGAGTTTTTGCATATTCCGGATCTATTTCTTTTGCCGGAGCAAAAATATCAACATCAATTCGTTGTATAATATATAACATCACAGCTCGCATTCCTTGTTTTTTTACCTTTACTAAAGTTTCGAGATGTTTTTTCCCACGAGAGCTTACAGCATCAGGAAATAAAGCATAGTTTTTATCTTTTAATGTTACATTTTTTACTTCGACAAAACAGGTTTCGTTTTCGTTTTTTGCCATGATATCAAAACGGCTATCTTCAAACTTAACCTCGCGTTTAACAAAATTGTAGTTATTTAACAATTCTATTTCTTTATTTTTTATAGCATCGAAAGCTAGTTTGTTCGGATTGCCTGTATTTATACCTACCCAGTTGTTATTAATTTTTATCATTTCCCATGTAAATTTAGTTTTTCGATTAGGATCATTTACGGGAGTTAAGTATACTTCGGCATTGTCCTCTAGGCAACTTTTCATTGTTCCCGAGTTGGTGCAATGTGCAGTAACGATTTGTCCATTATCAAGTTTAATATCAGCTAAAAATCTTTTATATCGTTTTATTAAATATCCGTGTATCAAAGGAGTACTAAATATCATTACTTTAGATTTATTTTTACGAATTTAGATAAACTTTTTCACTCTAAAACATAAAAGCAGTAAGAATAGTTTATTACAATAAGGTATTTGGAGATATAAAAAATGCTATAATTTATTATTGTAATAATTATAGCATTAAAAATTAAATCAAATTCTTTACGAAAGAAAGTATTATTCAGAACATACTATTGCTTTTTTAGGATGCCTATTGTCGCGTCTCAATTCTGGATTAAGCAATACATTGGCTATTTCTTTAGATATATCGAAGTCAGGTATTTTATCCAACCAGAAAAATTCACCTACAGGATTTATTTCTAAAAAGACATACCTATCGTCGTTTGTTACTATAATATCTATAGCTCCATAATTCAATTGATAATAATCCATTAGTTTGAATATTTTTTCGCTAACGCTTTCGGGAAGTTCGTATTTTTCCCATTTATCAATAAGATTTACACCTTCTTTTCTCCAATCATTTTTTGCATTTTCATTATTATTAGGATTGATTGCTGCTGTAAATATTTTCTTCCCTACAACAGTAACTCTTAGTTCAACCTTCTTTTCTATGCTTTTCTGGAAAGTCATAGGGCAATATTGCAATCCGGTTAGATTATCTATCTCTTTATCAGTTATTTTATTAGTAAATACTACATTTTCTATTCCCTTTTCGTATATGGCAAATGAAGTTTGCATTTTGGTAATCATATCTCGATTGATATTGTTGTAGAACCCAACAGTTTCTTTTTCGTTATTCGTGAATAGAGTTTCGGGAATTTCTAGACCTAATTCGGAGGCAACTTTTAATTGTCTTAGTTTAAAATCAGCATATCTTACTTTCCATGTATAATCAAGAATAAAAGTATCCATTGTCGACATAATCCCTAGTAAAGTTCTTCGACTTTCTTCTTTGGAAGCATTAAAATATTTTTCTTCAATAATGTCGTTAAGTTTTCCGGCTACATTAAGTCTCCTATACCAAATGGCGTGTATATCGGTTAAATCAATTCGTTCTCCATTTTGGTGCATACAAAATTCCCATCTTTTGTTACGATACGAGCAAGACAATGATATTTCTGATGGATACTGATCGGAATTAAAGCGAATAGGTAAAGCATTTTGTTTCTTTAGTTCGTCAGAAACCATATCTATACATTCGTTATCGTGCGATGTTGTTATAATTAATATTTTTTTCATTTTAGTATTTTTAAAGGTTTTACTTACTTGAGTTATATATTTTTAATCAAAGTTTTTCCTATTGCTTGTGCTATGGGTAAGTTCAATTCTTTTTGTAACATACCCCATTCGCCAGTGGGATTAACTTCAAGAAAATAGTAATTTCCATTTGTTGATCGAATAATATCAATAGCTCCAAAGTGTAAGTTTAGTTTATGCATTAAAATATCTAATTGTATTTCCAATGTCTTGGGCAATTCGTATGTTTCCCATTTGTAGTTAGTCGCATTTGTAACTCTGGTATCGGTTAGTTTATCTTTGGTGCTTAGTTTTCCGGTAAAATAGTTTCCATCTACATAAATAACCCTTAATTCATAATCTTTTTTAATTTCTTCCTGAAAAACCATAGGGCATAGTTCAAGCATTCCCGAATTATTTATATCATCATCGTGTAGTTTTTGTGTGTAGAAAAATACTCCATCGGAATTCATCGTACACGATAGGGCTTTTTGCATTTTAGTAATTATGTTCCGGTTATTTTTCAGGTAAAAGAATTTAAGTTGTTTTTGATTGTTCGTTATTAAGGTTTCTGGAATTTTAAGTCCTATTTGCGCTGCTATTTTTAGCTGAAGCATTTTGTTTGATGATAATTCTATGTGATTTAAGCGATCAATCCAAAATATATCGTTTAAAGTATAAAACAAACCTTTTATGGTTTCAAGCGATTCGTTTAAAGAATAGTTCTTGTACTTTTCGTCCATAGTCGAATCTACTTTGGGCTTCCAAAATTTGCGCAACCAAACAGCTTGTACTTTTTTAAGATCAATTACTTGATCTTTATTTTGGAGTATAAGTGACTTGTTTGAAGGAAAAGAACTGCTAATTTGATATTTCTGAGGAAAATCATCACTATTTATACGAATAGAGTCAATCTCATTTTCTTTAAGATAATCAGCAACAAGATCTGTGGTATAATAATCCTCACTATGGGTGATTGTTAATATCATTAAATTGTATGTTAAGTTTCATATTCTGAAAAAGTTGCTTAAAATTTAAGCAAATGACACGTTTATAGGTTTCAATTACTTATTGTTTTCATGTATCATGAATTTAATCTTATTAAGATTAATAGGAAAAAGGTTGTCTGTAAAATATTTGACAACCTTTTTGTATTTTATATGACTGATATAATATCAAACTACCTAATGATATGTTAATCTCAGCCTTTTAGTTGTTCTATGAAACTCCACCTCCTTCGTCACTATCCGAAGGATGTTTCATTGTAACGTATACAGGAGGCTTAGTGATTGGTTCAGGATCAGTAATTATAGGTCCCAGTTCATCATTGTCCGATGGATACTTCATTGTAACAATTTCTCCTCCTTTTACATCAGAAGTTTCAATCTGATTTTCTAAAAAATTAGCAAAAAATGGTTTCTTTTTCATAATAGTAAATTTTTGTGATTAATAGTAAGGGTATAAGCATTAAATTCTTGATTGCTTTAATTATGCTTAATTACATGTCTAAAAAAACATCATGTTTTTTTAGTTGAGAGAAAGATTATTTCTAAAACACTTTAGCAACAATCTTTTGTAGGTCAAGAAAATATCTATTATTTA
>JAKSCO010000332.1 GCA_022360575.1 Bacteroidales bacterium
TTAAAGGTATATATCGAGTTTGAGGATAATCATGATATTCCGTTTTAATGCGCTGAAGTTCTTTCTCAACAATCATTTTCTGAATTATTTGTTCAATTTTTTGAGGAACAGGACCGTAAGGCATTTTTTTGTTTTGTGCTCCTGTAAGATGTTCTTCATAAATTTCATAATAATTAAAATCTGAAAAATAGAGAAGTTTATAAATCAGTGTTTCCCCAACATTGGGTTTACCAGCACATTTTGCAAGGATATAAAGCAATACATTTTTGAATTTCTGTGATTGCATATTAGGAACAGAAATACGCATAGGTGTATTGTCCATTTCTGGATTAGACATTAATTGTATCATGGTTTCTAAGTTATAATCATCTGATAAAAAATAATCTATCGAAAAATTGAATACTTCAGAAAGCATTTTCAATTCAATTACAGAAATATTACGATTTCCCAACTCAATTTGAGCACAAGCCGAACGTGATATCTTTAAAATTTCAGACATCTCAACTTGTGACAACCCTTTATTTTTACGCAATTCTGCCACTCTCCTTCCCAACTCCCTATTTTCTAATACCTTCATAGAATAAATATTCGTAGCAAATACAATTATTGTTTGATAATAAAACAATCACATTGTTTGTTTATTGAACAAAGAAGAGTGATGAAAGGTTCTTAATCCCTCCAAAGTTTTAATTAATGCCAGTTATACTGTATTTGGAATCATAAGTATTATCTTTGAGAATTAATCCATAAACTATGTCAGAAAAGATACTTATTAAAAAGACTGTTCAGTATTTTGAAGATTTTATTTTTCATAAGCATATTGAGGCGTCGTTAAAGCAAAATGCCAAACTTAAATCATACAACATCAATCCAATTCTTGTAAAATATCTTTCTAAGGTTCTTGAAGGTGATTATACTGCCAAGGGTGTAGCAAAGGCATTGTATTATCCACGAGTATTGGGTACTTCTATAAATACATCATTCGGTACTCGGATTCAAAACATGTTTGTAGAGTTAGAGTTAGCAGAGGGATCACTAATAAAAGGAATGGATATTGAATTTATTGACAAAATTGACAACAGAA
>JAKSCO010000254.1 GCA_022360575.1 Bacteroidales bacterium
AAGTCAAAGTCCTATAGCTGGAACTGTTATTAGTGATACAACAATTGTTACTCTAACTGTAACTGACGAATATGGAAATAATAGCTCGTGCCAATTCAGTGTATTTACCCAAGAAAATACAAATCCTGTAATTAACTCGTGTGCTCAGGATACTTTGGTTACTTTAGATGCTAGCTGTAATTATACATTACCCGACTTTACCAATGATGCCGATTTAAATATTACTGAATGTAGTAGTTATATTGTAACTCAAAACCCTACTGCTGGAACTGTTATTAGTGATACAACAACGGTTACTCTAACTGTAACAGATGAGTACGGGAATAATAACTCATGTCAGTTTAACGTATTTACTCAAGATACTGCAAATCCTGTTATTAACTCGTGTGCTCAAGATACTCTGGTTACTTTAGATACTAATTGCAATTATGCTTTGCCTGACTTTACGAACGATGCCGATTTAAATATTACCGAATGTAGTAATTACAGCATAACTCAAAATCCTGTTGCTGGAACTGTTATTAATGACACAACAATTGTTACTCTAAATGCAACTGACGAGTATGGAAATAGTAGCTCGTGCCAATTTAGCATATTTACTCAAGACAATATAAATCCTGTGATTAACTCATGCGCTCAGGATACAAGCATAATATTAAGTCCCCTAAACACTTATACCTTGCCTGACTTTACCAATGATGCCGATTTAAATATTACTGAATGTAGCAGTTATACTGTAACTCAAAATCCTACAGCAGGAACAAGTATAAGCGATACAACCATTATTACATTAACTGTAACAGATGAGTACGGGAATAATAACTCATGTCAGTTTAACGTATTTACTCAAGATACTGCAAATCCTGTGATTAATTCTTGCGCTCAGGATACTCTGGTTACTTTAGATGCTAGCTGTAATTATACTTTACCTGATTTTACTAACGATGCTGACCTTGTAATCATTGAAAGTAACTATACTGTCTCTCAAAGTCCTATTGCAGGAACTATTATTAATGATACAACTACGATTACACTAACTGTAACGGATGAATATGGAAATAGTAGCTCGTGTCAGTTCAGCATATTTACTCAAGACACTGCAAATCCTGGAATTAACTCGTGCGCTCAAGATACTCTAGTTACTTTAGATGCTAGCTGTAATTATACATTACCTGACTTTACTAACGATCCTGATTTAAACATTACTGAATGTAGTAGTTACACTGTAACTCAAAGTCCTGTTGCTGGAACTATAATTAGTGACACAACAACGGTTACTCTAAATGCAACTGATGAATATGGAAACAATAGCTCGTGCCAGTTCAGTGTGTTTACTCAAGATACTGCAAATCCTGTGATTAATTCTTGTGCTCAGGATACTCTGGTTACTTTAGATGCTAGCTGTAGTTATACTTTACCCGACTTTACGAACAATGCTGATTTAAATATTACTGAATGCAGTAGTTACAGCATAACTCAAAATCCTGTTGCTGGAACTGTTATTAGCGATACAACTACAATTACATTAACTGTAACTGACGAATATGGAAATAATAACACATGCCAATTCAGTGTATTTACTCAAGACAATACAAACCCTGTAATAAACTCGTGCGCTCAGGATACTCTGGTTACTTTAGATGCTACTTGTAATTATACATTACCTGATTTTACTAATGATGCTGATTTAAATATTACTGAATGTAGTAGTTATACTGTAAGCCAAAATCCTGTTGCTGGAACTGTTATTAGCGATACAACAACTATTACACTAACTGTTACTGACGAATATGGGAATAATAACACATGTCTATTCAATGTATTTACTCAAGATACTGTAAATCCTGTGATTAATTCTTGTGCTCAAGATACTATGATTACTTTAGACGCTAGCTGTAATTATACATTACCTGACTTTACCAATGATGCTGATTTAAATATTACTGAATGTAGTAGTTATACTGTAAGTCAAAATCCTATTGCTGGAACTGTAATTAATGATACAACTACTATTACACTAACTGTAACGGATGAATATGGAAATACAAATCAATGTTCTTTTAATATAAACACAATTGATACAATCCCTCCTATAGCTATTTGTCAAGATATTACAACACAATTAGATCCTAATACAGGAATAGCAACAATAAGTCCTTCAAATATAAACAATGGGAGTTTTGATAATTGTGGTTTAATCAGTTTATCTATAAGTCAATCTAATTTTGATTGTACTCACTTAGGAGATAACATTGTGACTTTAACTGTAAATGATGAATTTGGAAACACTTCAACTTGTAATGCAACTGTTCATGTAGAGTATCAAACTACCCCTAATATAACAATCAATCCTTCAGCAGATACTATTTGTAATAACGAAAGATTAAATATTGCTATTTCGAGTAATATCAATGCAACTTTATTTAGTTGGACAGCCAATGCTCATTCTGACATTATAGGTGAAAACAATGGAATGCAAGCAACAATCGCTACAATAACTGACAGTTTAACAAACATTGGAGATACTGCAAGATTAGTTACATATACAATAACACCAAGAATCTATGGATTATGTGACCTTGAAGATACCGTTGTTAATATCTGGGTTAATCCAAGCCCAAAAATTTCCGTTTCATCTATTGACACTATTCTATGCGATTCATCAGATATTACTTTTAATATAACTAGTTTAAGTGGAAACATCATTGGTAATAAATACTATTATCTTGAAACAACCTATACTTCTGGAAATATCTTAGGAGTAACCTCTGATGGTTATTATCCTATAGCAAATTTTACTGACAACTTAATTAATACAACAAATCAAGTACAATTCGTAATTTATAGATTTTCTGCAAAAATAAAAGATCCTGAATCTGGCACACCTTATTGTCATAATGGGTCAGATACAAGTATTACAATTTATATAAATCCTACTCCTCAATTTAATGTAAGTATTACCGATACAATTGTGTGTGATTCGAGCAATATTATTTTATCAATAACTGATTTACTTGGGACTACAAATGCGGATAAAGTATATGATTTAACTACATCTCAAACAGGAGGAATTATAGGAATTGAGCCTAATGCAGAATTTCCAATATCAACAAATGTAACAGATCAATTAATTAACACAACAAATCAAGTGCAATCTGTTACTTATAATTTTTCTTATCGCCTTGAAGATTCAAGAAACGGGAATCCTTTCTGCGACCATGGGATTGATACCAATATCACTGTTTATGTGAATCCATCCCCTCTTGCTATTATAACAATAACGAATGATACAATTTGTAATGACTCTTACACAGAGATAAGCCTTACTTCGCCAACAACATTAATTAATGGGAATGTCACATTTGATTATACTTCAACTACAGATATTGGATTAGTAGGTAATAGTTCTGGGTTATCAAGTTTAGGAAATGGTTATATAATCTCAGACTCTCTTCATAATTCAACTGCTTTGCCAGCAATACCTTTAATCGCTCGCTATAGGATTACACCCAAAGCATCATCGATAGGATGCCCAGATGGAGTAAGTATAGTTGATTCTGTAACTGTACATCCAACTCCTGATACTAGATTTATTAATATTGATAGTGTCCGCTGTTATTCAGAAACAAACGGAAGAGTAACTGTAGTCGCTCAAAATACGATTAATCTATTTTCTTACGAATGGAGCGATTTATCTCAACAAACAACAGCAACAGCTGTAAACTTATCTAAAGGAATATACAGAGTTACTGTAACAGATAATCAAAGTTGTATAAAAGTAGATTCTGTATCAATTGAAGAACCTAATGAACTTTTTGTTCGAGAAGATAGCCTCGCAAATGTATCGTGCTTTGGTGAAGGGAATGGCTATATTTCAGTTGATCCTATAGGCGCAAATGGCCGATATACATACGTATGGCAACCAACAGGAATAAACACTAGATACCTAGAAAATATAAGTGGTGGAGACTATCGAGTTACAGTTACCGATTTTAAGGGTTGTCAAAAAGATTCATTATTTACAATTATTGAACCAGGGCAGCCTATTATTGGATTAAGTTCTAGCAATATTACTTGTAGTGGAGCTAACGATGGATGGATTGAAGTAACATCGCCTGCTATATCATATCTTTGGAGTACTAATGATACTGTTCGACGCATTAACAATCTTTCTCCTGATAACTATACAGTGACTATAACCACAGGTGATAATTGTCAGGCAATATCAGGAAGAGCAATAACAGAACCTGATCCTTTAGTAACACATGTTACTGCTACCAATATTGTATGTGCTGGAGATGAAAATGGAACAATAACTCTAACAGCCGAAGGAGGTAACGATGAATTAGACTATACTTATAACTGGTTTTCGCCCGATGGCATTGGTTTTATTGCAAACAACCAGAATCAAATCAATTTATCTGGCGGAACTTACTATGTTACTGTAAGTGATTATAGGAATTGCTTTACTGTTGATACAATTTATGTAGGAGAACCTCCTTTATTTAGTTCTTCTATTAACTATGAAAACAATAGATGTTTTGGAGATTCGACAGGATGGATATCTATTATACCAACAGGAGGAAATGGAAATAAATACTCTTATGAATGGACTAATAATAGTGGAACTTCTTTTGCCGATACATCTTACCTAGAAAATTTAGATGCTGGAGAATATTCAGTTATTATAAGAGATACTGCTTTATGTGAAATTTTTGACACAATTGTTATAACTGAACCAGATTTATTAGATATACTACCAAGCTATACAAACCCATCTTGCTTTGGATATCAAGACGGAACAATCAAAATTACAATAACTGGAGGAAATGGAAACTATGTTATTAATTGGTCAAATAATGCAACAACTGATTCGATTTATGGATTATCTGGAGGTATATATTCTGTTTTAGTAACAGACTCGAAAAACTGTTCAGCAACAGATTCAATAAGAATAGTAGAACCTGATGAAATCATTTCAAATAAAGTGTTTAATAATATAACATGCTTTGATTCTACTAATGGTTCAATTCAATTTTCACCTACAGGAGGAATGGAACCATACAGTTACATTTGGTCTCATGACAATATATTGACAAGAAATGAAGCTTCTAATTTAAGTCCTGGCGATTATTTAGTATCTATAATTGATAGTAATAACTGTATTAAAATAGATAGTACCCGCATTACTCAGCCAGACCCTATAGAACTTTTAATAACAAAAACTGATATTAGTTGTCACAATCTTACCAATGGAGCTATTTCTTTATCTGCAACAGGAGGAACACCTTCTTATTCTTATATCTGGTCAAATGGATTAACTTCAGATAATGGAAGATTTTTATCAAAAGGGAATTATTACATTACTATTAACGACCAAAATAACTGTTCTACTGATACTGTTGTTGAAATTATCGAACCTCAAAAATTAACTATCTCACCAGAAATAAGGAAGCCTTCTTGTCCTGATGTAAAAGATGGATATATTGAATTAAATCCATCAGGAGGAACCTCTCCATATTTTATTTATTGGAATAACCTGATTTCTGAACAAGAATTACTTGATATAAGAACAGGTATTTATAACTTACACATTGAGGATGACAATTCATGTAAGTTTGACACATCATTTGTTATTCAAAGTGAAAGTAATTTTTGTATTGATATTCCAACCGCATTTACACCTAATGGAGATACCTATAATGAAAAATGGGTCATTGATATGAAAGGTCTTTATCCTAATGTTGAAATAGAAGTTTTTGACAGGTGGGGTAAAAGAGTATTTTTCTCGAAGGGATACGAAGAGGCTCAATATTGGGATGGGACATATAAAGGGAAAAAACTTCCTATGGATGCCTACTATTATATAATTAATCTAAAAAACGGAGCAGCTAAATTATCTGGAACTATTTCTATTATAAGATAGTTTTAATGAATAAACAAGAAACTTTTTTGATTTATAAAGTAATAAATATTAAATTGTTAATAAAATTTCTAAATCATGAAAGTATTAAAGCCATTACTCCTATTTACTTTATCATTATTTATAACAAATATGTCTTTAGCTCAAGAACAGTTAAAACATAAAAAGAAAATTTATTCGTCACCCGAAGGGAAGCTGTTTATAAATAAAGACTTACCTGTATATTTTTGGATAACAACATCTGCCGAAGATAAAGAAGCACAACCTTTTTTGCTAAGCCCTGCAAAAAACTCAAAGAAATACGCAAATCCTATGTATTTGGATACAGAAGGATATAATACTTTTAGGTCTCCTTATCAAGTTGATCCTGTAACCAAAAAGATAGTTTCTCCTCGACAAGATATTATATATGAGATGTACGCTGATAGCAAAGCACCTAAATCGAAATTTATATTTGGAAGCAAAAAGTATTATAAAGAAAAAGATGTATTTTTCTTTGGTGAAAAAATTAACTTAAGTATAAAATCATTCGATGAATTATCTGGTGTACAAGCTATTTATTATTCGATAAACGAATCGCCATATTTAAAGTTAGATAAAACGGTAGAGCTTAATAATGAAACTTTATATAATATAAAATTTTATTCTGTAGATAATGTTGGAAATGTAGAAAAACCTAAGCATATAAAAATAAAAATAGATTTAACAACACCAACTAGTAAATTAGAAATAGATAAAGATTTACATGAAAATATTATTTCTATTCGTTCAAAAATTTTACTTAAGGCAAACGATTTTAACTCTAGTGTAAAGACCATCTTTTACTCTATTGATAATAATTCTTCGAAAAAATATACTACTCCCATTACTGTATCAAACTTAACCGAAGGCGAACATACAATTTCATACTATGCAATAGACAATACGGGAAATAAAGAACCGTCACAAAAATATTTATTTTATTTAGATAAATCTGCACCTGTAGTTGTTGATGAATTAATTGGAAATACATTTATTGCAAATGGCAGAGAATACTCATCAGGAAGAAGCAAAGTAAAGTTAACAACTGTTGATAATAAAGCTGGAATAAAGGAAGTCTCATATTCGATAAACAAAGGGAAATTTATTAAATACACCCAACCTTTTTATTTAAAAAAATCAGGGAAATTAGAAATTTTAGTTTCAGCAGTTGATAATGTCAATAATAAAAAGACAATACGGATTATGTCGAACAGAGATAATATTCCTTACGTTGACCTATCAGGACCTATATTAGAACATAAATTTATTGGAGCTAAGTACACCTTTAAGGGTACTACATTTATAACACGAAACACCCAAATAAATCTTAAAGCAAAAGACCTAGCTTCTGGATTTAAAAGATTAGAATACAGCATTAATAATACTGGAATAAAAAACTATAAAACTCCTTTTAAAGTAGAAACGGAAGGAATTCATCAGATACTATATTCGGGTTATGATTTTGTTGACAATTTGAGTACAAAAACCTTTTCTTTTGTAGAAGACAATACTGGACCAGAAATCTTTCATCGCTTTAGTATACAATCAGATAATACTAAAAACATAAAGAATAAGATTTTCCCTTCGTTTCCACAACATACTGTATTGTTTTTATCATCAACTGATAAATTAGTTGGTTTTGACAAACTTCAGTATTCGATAAATGGGAATTCGTTTAAACCCTACGCAGGCTTAATAAAGGGATTTGTTAAAAATAAATTATATTCGATAAAAGTAAAATCTTTAGATAAACTGGGGAATAAAAATGAAAAAATAATTGAATTTTACATTGAGTAAATTTATTTCTACAATAAGCTAAAAGTTAGTAATTTTCTTTTTTCTAAAAAATTCAATCCCGATAATTGATATATCATCAAAAATAGCAGCACTTCCTTCTAATATTTTCTGTTCTTTAATAATATTATTTATATCCTCATCGATTTGATTATTGTTTGTTATTAGCTTTTCAATCTTTTTAGTACCTAAAACTACTCCCTTTTCGTTAGCTAACTCAACCAATCCATCGGTATAACAAAACAATTTAGATTTATTTTTTATTTGTAATGTTCCGGGTTCTAACAAAGGTATCTCTTCGAGCATTCCAAGTCCTACACAACCAGTGCGTAGAAATATTAATTTCTTTTCTTCTTTATCATAAAATATAGGGGGATTATGTCCTGCATTAACATAATCGAGAGTTTTTGTTTTGTAGTTATATTTTGCAATAAACAAGGTTATAAACTTTTCGCCTTTAGCGTTAGCCATTATTCTTTTGTTAAGCTTCCGTACAATTTCAGCTAAAGAAAGGTCTGTTGTAAAAAGAGCTCGTAAGTTAGCTTGGAAATTTGACATTAATAATGCTGCTGATATTCCTTTTCCAGAAACATCCGCAATACAAAAACCTACTTCGTTATCGTTTAGTTGAATGAAATCGTAATAATCTCCACCAACTTCAGAGTGTGGATGATAAAACGGAGAAACCATTATCTCATCATTATTAGGCAAAGCGGTTCTATCAGGGATTAACATATATTGCATTTTCGAAGCTAATTCTAACTCTTTTTTTAGAGCTTCTTGTTTTAACGATTCCTCATATAACCTAATATTTTCAATTGCAACAATAATTATATTGGATAGGGTTTGAATAAAATGAAGATGCTTTATAGTAGGACTAACCCCAGCTTTCTCTTCGTCAATATCTCCAATTAAAACAAATGCTACAGGTATATCTTTATTTATTATTGGAATAATATTATCAAACTCTCGGAGTATTGGGTTTGGAGACCCTGTAATAAAAGAAATTTCTCTGTGTATTAGTAAATCTTTTTCTACATCAATGTGCTTTATTATTTCTTGTGAACAACCAGAACTAAGAATCAGATTCCAAGATTTATCAAATTTAAAAATTAGAATCTTACCAATATTTAAATCCTCTCGCAATACATTCTCATAACGTTTTAATAATTCATCAGTAGGCAAATTATCATTAATTGCTTCCGTGACAGTAAGTAGCGTATTTAACTTAAATGTTGAAAGTTTTAATCTGTTAATCGATGCTTTTCCGAAAATATTCATTTATTGCTAAGATTCTGATTTATGAATTGCAATATAAGAAATTTTGTTATAAAAATTATTCTTTTACTCTTTCTCCATATGAATGATCTCTAGTATCTACTTTGATCTTATCTCCTGTATCAACAAATAAAGGAACCATTATTTGAGCTCCTGTTTCTACGGTTGCAGGTTTTAATGAAGTACTAGACGACGTATCACCTCTTAAACCAGGCTCGGTATATGTAACCTCTAGAACTACATATGGAGGTAATTCGCAATACAGAGGAGTTTCTGTGTCGGCATGCCAAACAGCTTCAACCGATTGACCTTCCTTTAATAAATCTGAAGCATTAATTAAATCTTCTTGAAATGAAACTTGCTCAAAGGTTTCGGTATGCATAAAATGAAATCCCAAATCATCATTATATAAATACTGATAAGGTCTTCGTTCAATACGCTGAATATTAATTTTTACTCCAGCATTAAAAGTATTATCGATTACTTTACCTGTTTTAAGATTTTTAAGTTTTGTTCTCACAAAAGCTGCTCCTTTCCCCGGTTTTACATGCTGAAATTGCACTATTGTGAACAAATCTCCGTTGTACTCAATGCATAAACCATTTTTAAAATCTGCTGTACTTGCCATATATCAAAATTTATTCTAATTATTTTGTGCAAAAATAGTGTAAATCATTTAAATATGACAATATAAATTTACAAAGGAAAAGATCGAGGTAAATAATTAAGTATTAAAGGAAAGAGGCTGTTTAGGACAAGAGGGATGATACAATTGTTTTGCGCATATTTAAGATTTCATTTTCTACGTGTGTGTAGTAAAAAAATCATGGAAATTTATCGATCCAATAACAGCCTCCTTAGGTTAATAACTATATTTTCAAGCTATATTTTCTGCGTTCTTTAATTGTAATAGTTCATCCAAAGATAATCTTTTATCCCTAAGAATTACATTATCCGTGGATCATAGCAAGAAATATTATACTAACGATCTAATATTTATGATTAATATCACAAAATAACTTATAAAGCATGAGCTTGTTACAATAAAAGTGTTTTATTAGAATTTTTTATGAAAAAATCTAATTATTCTTATGCATTCATACATAAAAGTTGTCCGTTTTTAAAAACAATGAGCGAAGTCAGTATTTTAATATACATCAGACATATCTTCGAGTATACTTTTAGTTATAAATGTGTAGCTTTTTATTAGACTAAGGTAATATTTTGACTTAATCTATCAATCAACAAATATTATTCGAATCATTAAACCTTAGTAAAAATAGAGAGTAGATAGATTTTTATATCAAAAAAGTATTTCAAATAAAAATTTAAATCTAAAAGAAAGTAAAAGATAATTCGAACTGAGAATTATAAAATATAACATATTCTCTCGATTATCTGCAATTGATCAAAAAAGAGGTTTTTTATAAAAAAAGCAAAAAAAGATTTGTAGATAATAATTTCTTTTTTATTTTTGCACCGCATTCAAACGAATTGTCCGATGGTGTAATTGGCAACACGTCTGATTTTGGTTCAGAAGAGTCTAGGTTCGAGCCCTAGTCGGACAGCAAAGGGATTAAAATTTATTTTTAATCCCTTTTTTATTTATTTTAATTCAAATACAGGATCACAGAGCACTCTCAAAGTTTATCTTTTCTATGCAAAAACAAACCCACATTATACATCTATAGATTCTACATTATTGAACTTGTTTTTAACCGAAGGAATTTGTGATTATCTTAAATTGCAGGATTTGAAACCACAGCATCAGACCAAGAATGTTACACCTAATACCTAAAAAGAATATTCATTTTAAAAATAAAAGCTTACAGCTTTGTTCCTTTAAGAAATATAATAATTATCCCATTTGAGTTTTATTAACAAAGTATCCATAAAACACCAAAAATAAGAAACTGACACTACTGAATATAAACAAAAAAAGGAAGACTTTTGTCTTCCTTTCGCTCCCCAACTAGGACTTGAACCTAGGACCCCCTGATTAACAGTCAGGTGCTCTAACCAACTGAGCTATTGAGGAATTTTCACTACACTCTTTCTGTGTTTTGCGATGCAAAAATAAGTCGTTTTTTTTTACAAAACAACATCTCTTTCAAAAAAAACACTTTTTTTTAGATGCTCTTTGCTTATATCATTGACTATCTGAAATAAAAAACATAAAAAAAGACACTAACTTTTCTTTACATAATCAGAAATTATGTCATATACCGTCTATAAAAGACATTTTTCGATAAATTATCGAAGCGTTCTAAACATAAACACTAGTCTAACTTAATAAACAAGGAATACTAAAATATTTTAATTGTGATACTATTCTCCGTTTTTTATCGTCCTGAGCATTAGTTAAAATCAGATACATAAAATCGAAAGCAAACCCATATTTATACAATTATTACTTTTCTTTTTTATTGAACTGTTTCCCTCTTATTTATTCGGAATATAAATCCCTGTTTTAAAAATATTCCAACATTTTCGGTTTGTTTCATCTTTGCTATATTACAATTTGATTCTCGATATAAGTTATACACACTAAATACTGTTCATTTATTATCCGTTTTGCTTATTTATAAAAGCATTTCGGTTAACTAAGCAAACAAACAGGTACCTTATCTATATTCTAGCTTAATAAACCCAAATTTTGACCTATCAAAACTATATTTTCTTCTTTTATACTAATCCATATCATTAACTTAATATTCCTGTTCTATAATTTATAGATATGATTCGGTTATTTACACAAGTGTTTCGGCAGTTAAACCAAAGTTTCCGATTCCGAACGTATATTTTTAGGTTTGGAACGTATAATTATACGTTGGTGAACCTATCCATTTCTATAATTTAATGATCTGTTTCTATAAGCAACCGAAATGGATCATTAATTAACCTAAACAGATAGGTAATTTACCTATATTTTAAGGATCTGGATCAATAGCATCCTAAATAACAAATCCTCCTAAATAAAGTCCAATATTCATATGCTGTTGGAAACTCATATTTTAAATACCCCCTTACGACAGAAAACACTTAAGTTTTAAATAGTCGAGCCTTAAAAAAGATTTTTTTAAGGCTCGACTATTTAACGAACGTACAGATACAAAAAGAGCAATCTCTCGATTGCTCTTTATTCTATGTTATCTAAAGTAAAGTATAAATACTATAAGCATTTAACCACATGTTTCATTTGATATTCAGCAGCTTCGGCATAATCGCCTTTTTTTGCTTTAGAAAAGGCATCGCAAGCTGATGCTTTGTCTCCTTTACCGTGGAAAGCTGTTCCTAATTCGTAATATATTTTAGCATCTTTAGTAGTTCCTTTTGGTTTAAACAACTCTAATGCTTTTTTTGCTGATTTTATTCCAGCATCCCATTTTGATTGTTTGTTATAAATAACTGCTAATTGGTAATATAAGTCAGAATTGGCTGCTTTGTACTCCATTGAAGTATTGAAATGTTTTTCGGCAACGGCATATTTTTCGGCTTTAACGGCAACAGCACCAGCTTTTAAATAAAATCCACTAGCTATTTTTTTAGCTGTAGCTTCTGATTTTTTGTCTTTTTTAGCAACAGCAGTAGTTATAGCCATATCGACAGCAGCTTTAAAGTTAGCTTCGTCTTTTTGCTCTTTATATACTTGAGCTTTTCGCACATAAGCCATTGGGTATTTTGGATTCAGTTCGATTGATTTATCGAAAGATGCTAAAGCTTCTTCGTATTTTTTGCTTTTTAATAAGCTAACACCTTTTGCATAATACAATTTAGGAACTGTAGCTTTTGCTTTTTTCGCATTTTTAGGATCATTATAGGTTTCGGCATATTCTTTTAATTTTCCGAAAGCGGCTATCGACTCGTCGTATTTTTTTTGTTTATAAAGGCTTATTGCATATTTATATTGCATATTGGGAATTTGCCCTGATGCTGTAACAGCATTGTCATTATCTCCATCTTCTAACTCTTCATAAATCTCGACACACTTTTTGAATGACTCTATTGCTCCTAAGTAATCTTTTGCTTTTGATTTTTCGGCGCCTGCCTTTAATGCATCAATTGCTTCTGACTCGGTTTGAGCATTCACCATAACTGCACAACTTAACAAAATGATTACAGTTAAACTACTCATTAATTTAAATTTCATAACTTAAAACTTTTAGTTTAGGATTATATTTTCTTGATATTACTTTTCGGCCTTAAAAATATAAAATCGAGGCAAATAATAAAATTATTTGGTAATATTATTTATATCAATTTCATATCAAACGAAAGTGAAATAATGATTTATGTAATATTTTTACTTTTATATGAAACCATAAAATTGTCTGATAAGAAACCATATAATGATGTTTTTATTAAAAATATTTTTAGAATTAAATTTAAAAATGGTTGAAAATATTTAATTCGAATAGCATTTTTTACTATTTAAAATTTCATTTATCTTAGGTAGTGGAATTGTATTATATTTGACAAATTAACAAATAAGTATGTCGATAATAAACAAAATAAAATCACCTATAGGCGAGGAAATGTCGAAATTCGAACCATCTTTTAGAGCTTCGATGCAAACAAAAGTTCCTTTGCTTAATATAATCACTAATTACATTTTGCGCAGAAAAGGGAAGCAAATGCGTCCGATGTTTGTTTTTCTGACATCGAAAATGCTTAACAGTAAGGTTGAGGATGCCAGTTATACAGCTGCTTCGTTAATTGAACTTTTACACACTGCAACTTTAATTCATGATGATGTAGTTGACGAGGCTTATGAGCGCAGGGGGTTTTTCTCGATTAATGCTTTATGGAAATCGAAGATTAGTGTCTTGGTAGGCGATTATTTATTATCGAAAGGATTGTTGCTAGCAGTAGAAAAAAATGAATACGAACTACTCAAAATTGTATCGGTTGCAGTAAAAGAAATGAGCGAAGGGGAGTTGCTCCAAATTCAACAATCGCGAAAGCTAAAAATTACCGAGGAAACTTACTACGAAATTATACGCAAGAAAACAGCGGCATTAATTGCAGCATGTATTGCATGTGGGGCAAAATCTATTGGAGCCGATGAAAAAACTGTAGATAGAATGCATTTGCTTGGCGAATATGTAGGAATGGCTTTTCAGCTAAAAGATGATTTATTAGATTATCAGAATAATGGCAATATAGGAAAACCTTCGGGGAATGATATAAAAGAAAAGAAATTAACACTACCGATTATTTATGTCCTCAAGAATGCCTCTCAATCGGATCAGAAAAGAATACTTACAATTGTCAAGAAACATAATAAAAATAAGAAAAAGGTACATGAGGTAATTGATTTTGTTATTGCCAACGGAGGAATTGAATATACTACTGATAAAATGCATGAATATCAACAAAAAGCATTGGATATTTTAGCTGAGATTCCTTCAAGTGATTCGAAAGAAGCTTTAATAGAACTCATTAATTATGTAGTTGTTCGCAAGAAGTAGTTGAAGTTAGGTAGCATCTCAGCTACCTTTGTAAAATGAGTATCTATCTTTGTAAAACTTTGTCCCTACAATGTAAAATGACCTCCCCACTCTGCGAAAGTTCGTCTATCTTTGTAAAACGACCTCCCCTCTTTGTAAAAAATCCTATATAATAAAAAAAGAAGCTGCCTTTTTGGACAGCCTCTTTAGCATAATTGTATATGTATATTAAAAATATTTTATTTGTTTTTGATAAATATCTGTTAGCAAGTTATTAGCTAATCTGCTAGCTCCGATTCTGAATAATTCAGAGTTTAACCATTCGTCGCCAAGGTTTTCTTTAACAATAGCAAAATAAGCCATAGCGTCTTCTTTGGTTGATATCCCACCTGCAGGTTTTATTCCTATTTTTTTCCCTGTTTTTTCGTGGAATGCTTTAATTGCTTTAGTCATAACATAAATAGCATCGGTTGTTGCAGCAGGGTTTTGTTTTCCTGTTGAAGTTTTTATGAAATCGGCACCTGCTTCCATCGCAAGAATACTAGCGTCCCAAATTTGTTGATATGATTGTAGTGCTCCTGATTCGAGAATTACTTTGAGATGATTTTCGCCAATAGCTTGTTTTATTTCTTTAATCTCTTTGAAACAATATTCGTAATCGCCTTGGAAAAACTTACCCACCGAAAGAACAATATCGATTTCGGTAGCCCCAGCTTCGATAGCTTGTTTACATTCTTCGATTTTTACATTTAAGAATGTTTGCGACGAAGGGAATCCTGCTCCTACCGATGCTAATCCTAGTTTCGAAACCGTTAGATTCTCTCTTACGCACGCTACCATACTTGGATAAACACAAATAGCGGCAACTGAAGGCATCTCGGGATAATGGTTACTAAAGTCGTTAACCTTATCGACCATTGATTTGATTTTTTCGGTATTATCTTCGGTGTTTAAGCTCGTTAAATCAATTAAGCTAAAAGCTTTTTTAAGGTTTTCAGTAACTGCATATTGATGGCTATTATTGCTTATAATAGCAACTTTTTGTTGGATATTTTCTTTTAAGAAATCAGCATTGTATTTATTAAAAATCTCTTTCATATCTATTTGAGTTTTATTTATTTCAACTTTATATTTTCGTGATGTCTGTTAGCATCTCGTTTTGTTTTTTTATCAAGATTTTTTTGAAGAGCTTTAGTTAAATCAATTCCTGTTTGATTGGCAATACATATTAGAACAAAAAGAACATCAGCTATTTCATCTTCAAGATTCTTATGTTCATCGGTTTCTTTACACGATTGTTCGCCATATTTTCGAGCAATAACTCTGGCTAACTCTCCGACCTCTTCGGTTAAAAGAGCCATATTTGTTAACTCATTGAAGTAACGGACACCATAAGTTTTTATCCAATTATCGATTTTTTCCTGCGCTTCTTTTATTAGCATATTTGTAATTATTTTAAAAATAAAGCGCGTAAAGATATAACAATTATTAATATAAGATGTTTAATCTCAATTTTATAAGTCTATGCTTTATTTTTTGTATCTATTATAATGGTTACCGGTCCATCGTTTTCGAGATTAACTTTCATGTGTGCTCCGAATTTTCCTGTTTTAACCTCTTTGCCCAAATCAGCACTAAGTTGTTTTACAAATTGTTCGTATAAAGGGATTGATATTTCGGGTTTTGCCGCTTGTTGATACGATGGACGATTCCCTTTTTTTGTTTTTGCATGTAAAGTAAACTGACTTATAGCTAATATTTCGCCATTAATATCTTTTACAGACAGGTTCATAACTCCATCTGAATCATTGAATATTCTGAGTTGAACTATTTTTTTTGTCAACCAATTAATATCTTCATTATTGTCTGATTCTTCGATTCCTACTAGTATTAATAATCCTATTTCGATGGATGATTTTATTTTATCTTCAACACTAACCGATGCTTTATTAACTCTTTGAATAACAACTTTCATGAAAAATATTTATTTTTTATAATTATGTTTACTGACATGTCAAAAATAATTAATTAATTGGAGTATTCTTTCTGTAAAATTTGTAACATTGCGCCCATTTTATTACATAACAACCTAATTATTTAAACAATGAAACGAATTTTAAGCGCATTAATAGCGATATTTTTGGTATCGTCGCTATTTGCATCTATTCCTAACGGGTATTATAGCGATGCTTCAGGAAAGACAGGCTACGAGTTAAAAACAGCTCTTTATCACATTATCAAAGGACATAGAGCTAGTTCGTACAAACAACTATGGAAACATATGGAAAAGACAGACAAAAAACCTAACGGAAAAGTATGGGATGTTTACTCTGATGTACCAGGAGGCAATCCTCCATATGAATTTAATTTCGGAACAAATAAGTGTGGTAATTACTCGGGAGAAGGAAGCTGTTACAACAGAGAACACTCATTTCCTAAAAGTTGGTTTGATGACGCAAAACCTATGTACTCGGATTTATTTCATTTATATCCTACCGATGGAAAAGTAAATGGTATGCGAAGCAATTATCCCTTTGGTGAAGTAAGCGAATCTAAATGGATCTCGCTAAATGGGTGTAAACTTGGTTCGTGTAGTGTTTCTGGTTATAGCGGGACTGTTTTTGAACCTATAGATGAATACAAAGGAGATTTTGCACGAACATATTTTTATATGGCTACTCGTTATCAAAATATTATTTCGAGATGGGAACATAATTCAAAACATTCGGACGCTGTATTAGATGGAACTTCTGATCAGGTTTACGAAGAATGGTATCTTAATATGATTTTAGATTGGCACAATCAAGATCCGGTAAGTCAGAAAGAAATTGATCGAAACAATGCTATTTATAAAGTTCAAAATAACAGAAACCCTTTTATCGATCATCCCGAATATGTAGCAATGATTTGGGGTGGCGAACCAATACCTAATCCTGTTATTAGTAATATCTCGCATAATCCAACGACTCCGCGCAGCACAGATAATGTAACTATACAAGCAACAATTACTGACGATAATAGCATTGAATCGGCCGAGTTGATTTGGGGGACAAATCAAACAGCTATAAACAACACCATAACAATGACTCGCTCGGGAGTAAAATACTCTGCCGTTATTGACAAACAAGCCGATGAAACAGTTGTTTATTTTAAGATAATAGCTACTGATAACGAATCGAACATTACTCAATCACCAGTAAAATCTTATCAGGTAAGTAACCAAAGAATTATTTCGAATCCTATTTTCGAAGAAAATTTCGGAACAATAACCCCCAAAAAGCCCATTGCAATTAATAACTGGATAACTTATATTGAAGCAGGAACAAAAACATGGTTTGGGAAAGAGTACAAAGGTCAGAAATATGCTTCAATGTCGGCATACAAATCAACAGGCATGGAAGAATCAAACATTGCTTGGTTAATTACTCCATCAATTGATTTAAGTAACATTTCGAAAGCTACATTAACTTTTAAGAGTAAAGATGGGTATAATAACGGAACCCATGTCGAATTGTTTATATCGAGCAATTATACCAATAAGGTAAGTACAGCTGATTGGACCAAGCTAGAGGCTACTTTTGCAACAGAAGCTCCATCTGATGGTTATGCTACGAGTTTTACTAAGTCGGGAGATATTGATTTGAGTGCACACTGTGGAAATCGTATTCGCCTAGCTTATAAATATACCGGTGGAGCCAATGTGGGAATTGGAACAACAATGCAAATCGATGATATTGTAGTAACCGGGGAATCATCGTCAACAACTAATATTGATCCTGTTATTACAGATATTACTATTGATCCGAGCCAACCAACAACTAAGAGTAATGTAAATATTTCGGCTCAAATTACAGACGATAAAGAAGTGCGTTCGGCTAAATTAATTTGGGGAACCAGAAGTGGAGAATTGCAAAATACTGTAATAATGTCGAAATCAACAAATACTTATTCAGGTATAATCCCAGCTCAAAGCAAAGCAACAACAGTATATTTTAGAATAAAAGCTACCGATAACGAATCGACCGAATCGATAAGTAGCGAAATAAATTACAATATTTCGAAAGCTAATGGTATTGATTTAGCATTGTCTAAGAACATAAATGTTTATCCAAATCCAACAAAGGGAAACATAAAAATTACTCTTAGCAATAACTTACAACTAAAATCAGTAGAAGTTTATAATTTAACAGGAGAAAAGGTTCAGGCAAAAACAAATATAAATTCTGACGAATGTATGCTCAATTTAGAGACTTTACATAAAGGGATATACTTTGTTAAGATAAATACACCAGAATCATCTTTTACTAAAAAAATTATCTTCGAATAATAATCACTACATATATAAAAGCCCGGCTATCATGGCCGGGCTTCATTTTTTATTTGTTATTGAATTTAAAATAATTCGTCGCTTAAATCTTTATTTATAGAAACAGAATCTATTTTTAACTCCATATTTTGCACCCCTGTAATTTTAATAATATGAGGATATAAAAGACCTTCGATCTCTTTATAATCCTTATATGTATGTGTTTGACTAAATTCGCCTTGAGGAGCAACAATTGTTTCTTTTGTTTTAAGCTTTAATCCCGATTCCATATCATAGTAATCGTAAACAGTTTTTCCTGTAGGGTTCACTACTTTAAGTTTGTATGCTTTTTTGTCGCCTACTTTCTCAACCGACTCTAAAGTAAATTTTACATTTAATTCTGCATATTTCAACTCAGGATTAATAACAGCCTCAACTTTTAGGTTTTCTAAATCATCGCCCACAATTTCTTGTTCGCCCTGAAAACCTTTCATAATAGCACGCTTACCATTAAAAGCTTGTTTCATCATAACATTTCCGTTCATTGACATAATCATAGCAAACTTGTTAGGAGCTTTTTTATATATTGTTTGCTTAATAGTCATTCCTCCCATATTAGCACTTGCTTCCATAGTAACATCTTGAATTTTTTCAAGCTTTTCTTTACCTCCAACTGCTTTAATATATTTTTCGATAACAAGATCAGCAGTCATTCCTTCTGGGATTGCTATTTTTTCGTCTTCTTTTACAGTGTTTCCATAAGCATCGTAAAACTCAACTTTACCTGTAGCACTATATTTTTTTAACGATTCAGCAATTTTATTTTTATCTCCAACAACAATGATTATAGCCTGATTAGGATCAATATATTTTTTTGAAACAGACATGATTTGCTCACTAGTAACAGCATCTATTTTTTCGAAATATGATTTATAATAATCATCAGGCAACGAATATTTAATAGAGTTAAGAGCAAAGCTGGCAACTGTTTCTGGTTTTACTAACGAACGAGCAAAAGCTCCACCGCTAACTGTTTTAAATAGTTTTAATGTTTTGTTATCAACAATCTCGTTACCCATTCTATTCATCTCGATAAGAAATTGATTTACGGCATCGTCGGTAACACCTGTAGCAACCTGCGCACTAGCAGAGAATTTTCCTACAAGAGGATCAGGAGTTAAGTCTGAATATGCACCATAAGTATAACCTTTATCTTCGCGTAAGTTAGAAATTAAACGAGCAGAAAAAACACCACTCCCTAAAACACTATTTGCTAAAAGAGCAGGAATTACGTTTTTATCTCCTACCTTTAAATTAACAGGATAAGTAATATTAATATAAGATTGAACAGCACCTTCTTTATGAACAACAGCAACACGAGTTCCTATATTCTTATTTGGAACCTGATATTCAAACTTATCAACAGATCCTCTTTCCCAAGCTCCAAAATATTTCTTTGCATCTTTTTTAGCCTGTCTTAAAGTAATATCACCAACGATAACAAGATATGATATGTTAGGTTTATAAAATTTATTATAATAATTAAGGATTCCTTCGCGAGTAATGTTATTAATTGTCTCTTCTGTTTCTATCTCGCCATAAGGATGATTATCGAAGCAAAGCTTTTGAGAAACATTTGCTGAAATAAACTTTGGATCTGTTTTAGAAGAGTTCATGGCAGAAATTGCTTGTTTTTTGGTTTTTTCTATTTCTGCCTCAGGAAATGATGGATTTAATAGAACATCAGAAAAAACAGATAAGAACTCATCTTTATGCTTCGTTAAAGTTAAACCAGAGATACCATTCAAGCCAGTAGATAATTTAGCTCCAATAAAGTCAACAGCTTCATCAATTTCTACTTTCGATTTGCTACTCGTTCCTGATTTTAATAAACTACCAGTAAAGTTTGCAGTACCAGCAATTTCTTTTTCAAAAATAGGATCAGCATCAATTGTTAACTGAAATGAAACTCTTGGCAATTTATGATTCTCAACAAGAATAACTTTTAATCCATTTTTTAATGTAAATGTTTTGTGTTTTCCGATTTTAAATTCGGGAGCGGGACCTGGTTTAGGCTGAATACTTCGATCTAATTGAGCATTAATCGTACTACTAACAAATAGCACCAATACTAATAATATAATTGATTTTATCTTTTTCATTGTAAAAATTTTATGACTTACTTAAAATACACTCTATCGTTTTCCTCATAAGTATTTTAAATACGTCTGTTTTTCGTTTTTAATAATAAATTAGCGAGTTTAACTAAATTAGTTATAATCTATTTCTGTTGTAATTTTGGCAAATAGTATAATACTACTCGATTATCTTTTCTGAAATATTTTTTAGCAACACGCATGATATCTTCTTTAGTAACTGCTAAATACTCTTTTATTTCTGTATTTATCAGATTAGCATCTTTATGGAAAAGATAATTGATTGCTAAATTATAAGCTCTGGTATCTAAATTAGCATTAGAACTTACATGATTTGCTTCGAATTGATTTTTTAATTTTTGTAATTCTTTATCCGAAATCAATTCGTTTTGAACTCTTTCAATTTCAGCATCCATAGCAGCTTCAAGATCTTGTAATTCTACCCCCATATTCGGTAGTGCAAAGGTTAAAGCTAAACCAGCATCTTCATATGGAAGAGGAAACGATTGTGCTTGTATTGCTAATTGTTTTTTATCAACCAATTGAGTATAAAACCTTGAGCTCTCTCCCCCCGACAATAAAGTCGCTAACATTTCAACAGCATAAGAATCTTTTGTTCCAGCTTTGGGAGTATGATATGCCTGAAAAATTGCAGGAAGTTGAACGTTATCATAAATAGTATCTCTAACTTCTTGGTGCTTTATAGGTTCGACAAGGTTAGGACGATATATTTCTTTATCTCCTCTAGGTATTGAACCATAATACTTTTCAATAAGTTTTTTTGTTTCATCAAAGTCAATATCACCTACAACTGTCAAAACAGCATTATTCGGAACATAAAACTCATCGTAGAAATTTTTATAATCCGAATCAGTAGCAGCCATTATGTGTTCAGCTTTTCCTAACACAGTCCAACGATAAGGATGTACTTTAAAAGCTCTTTTCCCGATCTCTCTCTGAAAACTCATGTAAGGCTGATTGTCTTCGCGCTGTTTTATTTCTTCGGTAACAACCTTTTTTTGTGTAGCAACACCTATTGAATCAACATTTAAGTGTAATAAACGTTCCGATTCAAGCCATAATCCTAACTCTAACTCATTAGCAGGAAGAATTTCATAAAAATAAGTTCTATCCCATGTGGTATTTGCATTAAGTGTTCCCCCTGCACGATCAACAATTTTAGGATATTCGCCACGAGAAATATTTTTTGATCCTTCGAACATTAAATGTTCAAAAAAGTGAGCAAATCCAGTTCTTTCAGGTCTTTCGTTTTTCGACCCTACGTGATAAGTTATAGTTACCACAGCTAGAGGAGAACTTTTGTCTTGATGAAGAATAACATGTAAACCATTATCTAAGTCATACTCTTCAAATTCGATCTTATTAGCTTGAGCAAACATTATATTTGTCGAAGCTAACAAACAAAGTGTTAATAAAAGTGTTCTAATTTTCATAATTAAAATTTAATTGATTTCTAATTGATTTTTCTAAATTCTTTTTTTGTTTTATGGTGTATAATTAAGAATATCTCCGGGTTTACATTTCAGCTCTCTACAAATAGCATCTAAAGTAGAAAAACGAATTGCTCTGGCTTTCCCGCTTTTTAATATCGAAAGATTTGCAATTGTAATATCTACACGTTCGGCAAGTTCTGTTAAAGACATTCGACGTTTAGCTAAAATCGTATCTAAATTTGTCACAATAGGCATAACCTTCGTATTTATTATATAGTTAATTCTTGATCTTTCTTCATTTCTAAGCCAATACGATATATCTCTGCAATGATTACAACAACTAAGCTCCAAAACAACTTAGTAAAAGAATCAAAATTTAGTTTCAAATCGAATGACTTTCCTAAAAGGATAACTTTATCGAACCAAGCATATTCGATAATAACAGGATACATTATCTCCATAACAGCCAACAAAAAGATAGCAATTGCTATATATCTTATCCTCCATACATTTTTGTAATCGAATACGTTTTGTTTTTTTAGGGATTTACGGATAGACCTAAATATTTTCCACAATAGAAAAATAATGTAGTATGCTATAAGTAAAAAAAAGATTAATGCTAAAAAATTTAATACTCCTGCAATTCCATATTCTTCATTTATATTAAATCCAATTGATGCATAAGTAATAAAAATATTACTTTGAGCTCCACTCTTTAATTCTAAAGTAGCATTTTCTGCTATTTTCAAAGGGATATCAGTAATTGGTATAAAACGTTCAAAATCAGGATTTGATAAAGAAATAATAAAAATTAACAAATAAGCCATAATCATAACTCCAACAAAACCTAACAATGTACTTAGTATAACATATATTAGATTTATAATATTCTTGTTCCTAGGTTTTTGAGGTTCCATAAAATATCATTTTAACTTTAGCAAAAAAAGATAATTTTATTGAAAAACAATAAAAAAAAATGTTAAAAAAGTTAAATTACCCATATCATCCTCTATTTAATTTCTTCGGGAAAAATATAAAAACCAATTGAACTTAACTCGACTGTTATTTGTTGTAAAGAATAAATACGGGAAGGTTATTTACAAATAGCTGATTATTAAAATAAAGGGCATTATTTTTGCATATAAATCTATATTTGTGTAACTTTTCAAACTTAAAAAAGTAAAACGTTGTCGTGTTCAAATTACGAAAAACATGGAAAAAGATACATTATTAGTACCTTGGGATTTTACCGAAGTAGCCGAATCGGCATTACAACATGCTTTAAAATTTGCTAAAAGGCTTAACAACAAAATTACGCTAATACACGTAGTTAAATCTTCTAAAAAGGGAGAAGAAGCTCTTGTTGAACTTAATAAAGATATTGAAGAACTAAACAAGAAATATAATGTTGAATTAGAACCGCTCGTTCTAGAAGGAAGTTTATTTCATGTAATCTCTGATTATGCTTCAGAAAATAATGTTAGCATGGTTATTATGGGGACACATGGGATAAAGGGAATGCAAAAATTTACAGGAAGTTATGCTTTAAAGGTTATTGTAGGATCAAAAATACCTTTCTTAGTAGTTCAAGATGATCCGGCAAAAAAAGATGAATTTAAAGATGTTGTTTTTCCTCTCGATTATCGTTCTGAAGCAAAACAAAAATTACAATGGGCTTTATTTTTAGTTAAGTATTTCGATGTTAAAATTAACATTATTATACCTACACTAAAAGATCGTTCATTAAATAATAAATTAATGGCAAATGTTCATTTTGCTGAAAAAATTCTAGGAAAATATAATTGTAGCTACGAGCTTCATAAGGTAGAAGAAAGTAACATTGCCGAAAGATCAATTGAATTTGCTCAGAAAATTAATGCTGACGTAATGTTAATAATGACAACCAAGGGAATTGGAATAACGGATTATGTGCTAGGCACTCAAGAGCAATACATTATTGCAAATACAGCTAAAATTCCAGTTATGGTAGTAAATCCACGAACTGATTTAAGCCGATATGGAAGTTTTAGCGCTACAGGCGGATGAAAGTAAAACCATATAAGTATATTAAAAAACAAGAGTTTATAACTCTTGTTTTTTTTATTGATTTAATTGTAATGTTTCCATAAATTGGTAAAAAAACATACATTTACGACTCATTTTTAAAGCGTAAATTAAATAATTATTGTAATGACATTTATTACTAAAGAAAAATTTTTATCAAAAGCATGGTTTCTCAATTATCTTTTTATAACTATTGGGTCCTTCATTCTTGCAGCTGGATTTGTTTATTTTATTGATCCCCACAAAATTGTTCCTGGAGGAGTATATGGGATAGGTATTGTTGTAAAAAACTTAACTGCCGGAATGATGGGAGATGGCTTAAAGATTCCTTTTATTGCTGAACCTATTTTTAAAGAAGGATTGGGTATCGGATTTGTAGGTTTAATGCTTAACATTCCTTTAACTATTATTGGAATTAAAGCCTTAGGTCCAAGATTTGGAGTAAAAACCGTTGTAGGATTTGTTTTATCTTCTATTTTCATTGATTTTCTTGATGAGAATTTTAGCGGAGCATTAGTTGATGATGTTCTTTTATCGTGTATTTTTGGTGGAGTATTAATTGGTTTTGGTTTAGGTTTAATATTTAAATCGAAAGCAACATCTGGAGGATCTGATATTATTGCTATGATTATAGCAAAATACACCAAAATGTCATTGGGTATACTAATGATTGTTGTTGATTCCTCAATTGTATTGTTAGGATTGCTTGTATTCAAAGACTGGAAAATCCCGCTTTATTCTTGGATTGTAATTTATGTTACAGGAAAAGTAATTGACGCAACACTACAAGGAGTTAGCTACGACAAAGCTTTGTTTATTATTTCGGATAAATACGAAGAAATTCGATCTAAAATAATAAACGATTTAGGTAGAGGCGGAACTCTGCTAAACGGAGTAGGTATGTTTAAAGGGGTAGAGAAAAAAATCATATTTACCAATGTAAACAGAAGAGAACAATCTATTTTACGAGATTATATTAAGGAAATTGATCCTAATGCATTTATGACTGTAATTGATGCAAACGAAGTTCTAGGAAATGGGTTTAAATCATTATATGAAGACTAATAAATAAAAAGTACCCAAATAATTATTGGATACTTTTTTATCTAAATATATAAGAGGCTGTCCTTTACTTTTTGGACAGTCTCTTTTTCTTTAATATTTAACTAATTTTTTCGAATACGTAATATCTACAGACATTACTTTAATGAAATAAATTCCGTTCTCTAAGTTCGTAATATCCATATTAATCTCTGTGCCTTTTGTTTCTTGTCGGTTAATTATTTGTCCACCTAAGCTTATTACCTCAATCTTTTTTGTTTCTTGATCTAGATTCGGATTAAATTTTATTGTAATAAAATCCTTTGCAGGATTAGGTGAAAATTTAAATAAGTCTTTCTTGCTATTTATCGGGGGGATAGAATCTATAACTCCTATTTTATTCAATATCCAATTATCAGGATCAACAATAATATCAGTAACCTTTTCTCGAATCGGGATTTTAAATGTCTCTACGTTTTTCGATTGAAACAATCGAACTGTAGTATCTCCATCGGCATATAATATTTTATAATCGACATGCAATTGAAACAATGGAGTTGCTTGAGATGAAGTTGTTTGCTCTACTATAAACAATAACGAATCAGAATTTTGAGTGTATTGTATACTAAATATCGGAAATCCTTTTCCGTAGTACCATTGATCAAAGAAAGGATCTAAATCTGTTCCTGTTTGAGATTCCATTACATTTTTAAAATCATCACCAGTAGCTACGCTATTGGCAAAAAGCCTCAAATACTCTCGAATTGACGAAAAAAACAATTCGTCATCATTTATTTCATGACGCAAAGTATGAAGTATAAATGCTCCTTTCTTATACGATAAATTATAATGAAATATTCGAAATTCATTTTTCGATTCACTAAAGGGAATATAAATCGATTTATCTGTAACCGCCATAGCTAAATCATGAGCTTCGGTAAGCCATTTATTTACTCTTGGATTTGATAAATTTTCGAGAGCAATGTATTCTGAATATGAAGCAAAACCTTCGTTTATCCATATATCTTGCCAAGATGCGCAAGTAACATAATCGCCAAACCACATATGCCCTAATTCGTGAGAAATAATATCGTGATAGAAATATCCTATTGTTGTCATTGTTTGGTGTTCCATCCCCCCTCCTAAGGCCGTTAAACAATGTCCATATTTCTCATTAGCAAAAGGGTAAAGCCCAAATTTTTCACTAAAAAACTCGAGGAAAATTATTGTACTATCAATAAATGCTCTGTTCTCAGCAAGACATTCCGGAGTATTAAAAATAAAGTTCTGTATAAGAACAGAGTCAACTCCTTGTGGCTTTGCATAAATCGAATAATCTTGATATTCGGCAACAGCAAACGATAACATATAGTAATTCATTGGATGAAAAGTTTTCCATTCGAATCGTTTTTTGTTATTATCAAGGTTTACAACATTTGTTAACAAACCATTTGATCCTACCATACAGTCGTTATCACAAGTAAAAAACATATATGCCGAATCTATTTTATCAGACAGTACCTGTTTGCAGGGCCACCACTCGTAAGCATGAAAAGATTCCGATAAGGTCCAAGTTGAATTCTTTCCCCATTCTTCAGAAGAATACGACATTACTCCTCTTCCTTGTTTTGTAGGTGTTCCTTTATAGTGAATTTGAGCTGTAAACTTTGTATTCGGAGGCAATGGATTAGTAAAAATATATTCTATAATGTGGTTATCATGATTAAAGTTTACTCTTGAATCATTAATCAGCAAAGAATCAACTTCCATGGTTTCATTTAATTCAAAAACAAGAGTATCAAGAGTCTGTTTCGAAGTTGATTTTATTGTTGCATTTCCTGAGAGGTATGTTGTATCGTCCGAAACACTTAAATCTAATTTTACAAAATAAATATCATATTTATCAAAATTAGAATTCTTATGCAATCTTACATTATAACATCGTTTAATAAAATCCTTGGTATTAACTTGTTGCGAAAATAAATTTACTGTAAGTAAAAACAACAAAATAAATAATAGGTTTTTCATAATATTTAGGTTCTTATATCATATTATCAACAAAGAGACAATACAATTGTGGTTAGTAGGAATCTTATTCATGGGATGAATGTAACGAATCAGGATTTAAAAAACAAACACAATAAATAATTTCAACAGCAATGGCTTAAAATCTTATTTAAAAAGGTCTCCCTATTATTCATAATCTTTAAAATATCATCAATGGGGTCAACACCCCCAAGCATGATATTCTGGTCTTTATTAATTGTGTCGATAATATCGGTTATTATCTCCTAAATAAATACTATATATTGTCTTACATCGAACATCCCTATTTTTATATCCATCGAGATTTAAATGACATCAATTAATATCTTTTTTTGATCGATAACCTCGAACAAAACATCAAAAACCAAGCTTTTTACATCCTTCGAGTCAAAAAGAATATCAACCTTGGAGTAATTTATCTCATTAATGACCTCTGAGACATAAACAATAGGGGAATTTTTTTTAACCAAAAGACCCCTCCAACATAAACATCGATCTAAATTTGGTCAATCGAGATGTATTTTACCCCAAGCTTGATGTACTTTAGGTATTTTTTCTTTCAAAATTTTGATATAAATCGATGTTTTTGAGACCTTAATTGATGTTATCGTCGAGTTAATAGATGTTTTTCTGATCATCTTTGATGTAAATAATAGCATTTACGATCTCTGTAACATATTTAATAAACACCTAGACATAAACAATGGGGTCGGCATCCCTAATTGTAATTAATATCAAAAAAAAGCGTCTAACTATCTATTAGACACTTTATAAAACTTATATTTCGAATTATTATTTCTTTATAATCTTTTGATTTTTAATTGTCACTCCAAAATTATCTTTAACAATTACAAAATAAATCCCCGCATCCAAGTCGCTTACATCAATTGTTTCTTCTTTCCACGATTTTAGTTTCTCTCCTATAATTGTATATAATTCACGGGTAGTATTTTCAGGAGCTACCACATTCAATTCGTTTAATACCGGATTAGGATAAATTTCGATAGCATCTTTTTCAATTAAAGATGCATTAGTTGATGGAGGATTAAACATAGCTTCGACATACTCGGGATGATCGATAAATGGATTTCTGTTACCCTGATGCGAATAAATTACATTATTTCTGTTTCTTTCAAAATCATCAACAGGATCTTGTTCGTGCCATTGTCTTAAAGCAGATAGTTTCCCAAAAATAGAACCACTCGTTCCGGTATAATCTACCAACTCTAAATCAGGTTCTCCAGAAACATCTCCTTCGTATCGAACCGCCATATAAAACATCATTCGAGCTACATCACCCTTTACTTCATCGCGAGGTTCCCACGAGTCTGAATCATGGAAACAACCAATAGCTTCGTGATGTGGTGTTCCTCCATTATCAAAATCTTTATTCCCTCTGGATGAATTTACCGAAGGATCGGCCGGACGTATATGATGTAAATCGCTCCCTGCCGGAGCACTAGTCCCAAAATCACCATGCGATTTAGCCCACACGTGCTCTCTGTTCCATGTTGCTCCGCTATCCCAAACTCCACTAACACTACTTCCTTTGTAAATTAATATTACATTGTTCGAGTTGTTCGGATCTCTATCGGTTTCATCAAGAATATATCGAATAGCATTATATGATTTTTCTGTATGGTTATCAATTATATTATGAAGTGCTGATTTTAGCGCATCGCCCGCGAGCCCTTCGGCACTGTTATAATAACCACTGGGTATTTGCGAAAAACCATTAATCGCAAATAACATCAAAAGTATAGTAAAGGTTTTTTTCATTAGCTTAATGTTTTTTAAAGAAATTTCTATCATCAGATGTAAATAGAAAAAACTCTATTAATCCTCATGTTTTTAGACCATTTTACTCTAATAACAGATAATTAATTTTATTGTTTAATCACGAATCATTATTTATGATGATAAAAACATCAATTAAAATCATATAATAAGCAAAAACAACGAACTGAAACTATATTTCATTTTCTTATAGAGTTTTACAAACCTCTTTACAACACTAAAGAAACAAAGGGATAAACACAAAAATCTATCGAATCGAAATCTCTGATCTTATATTTCTTTGAAAATTGGACTAATTCTAAAAATTGTGATTTTTAAAATCCGAATTATCTCGTTATTTAAAATCATAATAAATAAGTATTGTGCGTCATAGCTCGAAATAAAATCTTTGCACAGTAAAATTTAGACTAGAGATGAGGGGAGTTTTAATTGCATTGTGCTTATTTTTTGTAAATATTAGTTATGCTCAGATAACAATAAAGGGTAGTGTTTTTGATAAACTGAATAAAGAACCATTATCATATGCAACGATAACCATAAAAGAAACTACAATAGGTACTGTTTCTGATATAAGTGGGGGATTTAAATTAGACCTCCCTTTTAATAAAGAATATACTTTATTGTGCAGTTACTTGGGATATGAGAATAAAGAAATAAAAATCTCTACAAAAGAGAACATTTCAAATCTTAAAATATATCTCGAAGCTCAAAACATTAAACTACAAGGGGTCACCGTTATTGCCACCGAGCGTAAAGGAATAGAAACATCATCAGCAATCAACCGAATGGCCATGCAACACTTACAACCTTCGGGTGTAGGCGATTTAATACAACTACTTCCTGGGGCTAATCCTAAAAATGGAAATTATTCTCAAATGTCAAAAATCTCTTTGCGACAGGCAGGGAATGACAACAATACAGCTTTAGGAGCTTTATTTGTAATTGATGGTGCTCCTCTTAATAATGATTTAAACCGACAGCTTCCGGCAGGTGGAGCTGGCGATATAAAAACAAAAGATCGTTATTCGCAGAACAGAGGAGTTGATATGCGAGAAATATCAACCGACGAAATAGAAACAATAGAAGTTATCAGAGGAATTCCTTCGTCCGAATATGGAGATTTAACCTCCGGAATGATTAAAATCACTCGCAAAACAGGAAAGACACCCCTCCACATTCGATTAAAATCAAACTTAACAAACAAACTATTTTATGCAGGTAAAGGCTGGATGCTAAAAAATGGAGGACAATTAAATATCGGTAGCGACTTATTACTATATAAAAGCAATCCTCGAAATCCTCTGGAACAATACCAACGTATTACTTTTTCGGTACGATATAAAAAAGCAACCAAACTACTAAATAAAGATTTCAACTGGGATTCATTTATAGACTATACCGGAACGATTGATAAAGAAAAAGAAGACAAACAGCAACTCACTTTACCCGAAGATAGCTACACATCGACCTACAATAAAATTTCGAGCAAACTGGGATTTAAGTGGAATTTATTAGATAAAAAACAACTACAGTTAAAAGGTACTTTCTCGGTTAGATATTCGAGCAATATACTTAAAAGAACAAGGGCTGTAAGCTTAAAGGGTCCTACCCCATCATATACCGAAAACAAATCTGGACGATACAGAGGAACATACCTTCCTCAATCTTATGTTGCAAACCACAATGTCGAAGGAAAACCTTTTGTTGCTTTTAGTAAGATAATTCTTAGTTCCGAAAAAATACTTAAAGGGAAAAAGCAGAAAATAAAAACAGGAATAGATATCAACTACAATAAGAATTTTGGGAATGGACAAATCTTTGATATAAATGCTCCTTTGTTTTACGAAAGGAGTGCGCGCCCATACACCTATAAAAGTCTTCCGGCAATGAGTAAATTTTCGTGGTTTGCCGAAACAAACTTAAAACTACCAATTGGGCAACATACACTATCAATGCAATTAGGATTAAGAACCGAGCATATGCTGGGTATTGATTATAAATACTCTATTAGCAATAAATGGTATATCGACCCCAGAATAAATATATCATGGGGATTTCCTAAAATTGGGAATAACCTAAGAATAAATATTTATGCCGGATATGGGGTGCATTCAAAGTTCCCTACTCATGCACATTTATATCCTCGACCCATATATTATGATATAAAAGAACTCGACTATTATCCTCAAAAAGAAGAAATTCGTTCTATGTTTTACCTACTTAGAGTTATTGATAAAGCAAACTATAATTTAACTCCAAGTCGAAATAGAAAAAACGAATTAGGAATCCGTTTGTCGTACAAAAACATCAAACTTGATATTACTGCTTTTAACGAAAAAAACAATAATGGTTTTGGGTTTAACAATGAGTTTCTTCATATAAACTACAAAGAATACAATACATCTCATCTGAATCCTGAAAATGTAGTTGAGCCTCCTGATACAACAGGGCTTCCTTATGAAAATAAGATATACCCTTTAATTTATGGAGTAGCCGGCAACCAAAGTTCAACACAAAAACAAGGAATCGAATATCAATTGGTTCTTCCTCATTACAAATCTATAGCAACTCGGATTTCTGTTTCGGGAGCATGGTTTAAAACAACTTATAGACTTAATGGAGAATATTTAGATAAACCTTCGATTATCTTAAATAGCGAAGAATACCCATACATTGGAGTTTATCAACATAGTAAATCAGATCACGTTAAAGAACAACTTAACTCAAGTATCAGATTCGATACACACATACCTAGGTTAAGTTTAATATTTTCGAATCAGTTTTATATACGCTGGTATTACAAAAGACAAAACATAAAAAGTTCTGGAAGTCCTATTGCTTATATCGATCAAAAAGGGATACGTCATACATATGGCAAAACTGAGAGTAATAACCCTGATTTAAGATGGTTAAAAGATCAATATTCACAGCTTTATTTTACTCCAGACAAAGAACCTTATTATATAACACTTAACCAAAAAGTAACAAAAGAAATAAAAAAGAAAATCCGCATATCATTTTACATTAATAGTTTACTAGCTTATCAGCCTAGCTATAAAACAAAAAATGGGATAAGCCAAAAAAGTCGTTTTTTCCCATCTTTTGGAGCTGAAATAAACATTAAACTATAGATAGTTATAAATAAAAAATCAATAAACTAAAACTACAAACAAATGAA
>JAKSCO010000333.1 GCA_022360575.1 Bacteroidales bacterium
TCATGTGCTCCAATTTTTCCTTGAACAGCTAATTTATACGACGAACCTATGACTGTTGTTCCAATACCAACCTGTCCTCCATCCTTAATTACAAGAGAAGTTTTATTCTCATTATCACGAAAATAAAAACCATCTCCATCTACTGGAGTTTTAAATTTCATCCCGTCCGAATCAACGACAATCAATCCTCTTCCACCTCCTTCTCGATTTAATTCTATGCCAGAATTCCATCCTTCAGAATTTGAACCATAAATAGACAACTTTGAACTAGGTGATATAACTCCGATTCCTAGATTTCCATTCGATCTAAATGTTACTTTTATTGAATTTTTCATTGGATTTTGATAGTTTCCAAATGCTAGATGAAGTTTCCCATCTCTTTTTGAATTATCTGAATTTGGAACCCAAGCAAGACCTGCATGCTGTATCTTATTCCCAGCAAAACACAAACGCGAAGATACTACACCAGATTGTGCTACTGAATCCCCTAATAATAAATGAGCTTCGCCATCAACTGGTTTTTTCAATATATTTAGAATACTTCCATCATATTTTGTTCCTATACGAACATTACCTTCAGGTGGAAATATATTTGATTGACCAAAAGTATTTAATGTTACAATAGTGATTGTAAATAGTGTTAAGAGCTTTTTCATTTTTAAACTTATTATTTTATTAACAAATATTTATTTTGCTGTTTTTTATATAATTGTTTATAACTTCTTTAAATGGTACTAGTGCTTTTATAGCATAGAGCGTAATAAAAGTCCAAATTTAAAGGTTTCTCAGAAAAATATCCTATAAATTTCGAATAAAAATCAACAATTCGAATAGATAATACCCAAAGAATAGAAAGGAAATATATGAGAGTGCTCTCATTGTTCCCAGCTGACTACTCATTGCAATAGCGCAACAAGTCATTGTTACGACGCAAGAACTCTTTGCAATGACTCGACCTGACATTGTTACTGCCTAACATGACATTGTTCCCGGCTAACTACTCTTTGTAACACCACGACTACTCATTGCGATAAGCTGATTCAATATTTTTACTGCTCAACAAGTCGTTATGATGATGAACGAACTCATTCTGATGAGCTCACCTGACATTCTTACTGCTTCGCCTGACATTCTTACCGCTTCGCCTGACATTCTTGCCGACAAACAACTCATTCTGATTACATCCCAACTCATTTTGATGATGATCGAACTCATTCTGATGAGCTCACCTGACATTCTTACCGCTTCGTCTGACATTCTTACCGACGAACAACTCATTCTGATTACACCCCAAGTCATTTTGATGATGATCGAACTCATTCTGATAAGTTCACTTAACTTTGTTGTTTTGTAAGTTGAGAGGCGAAAACTTTTTGCGGCAAGCAAATACCTAATCTCTAATAAATTTTAAATTAAGCCAAGGCGTTTTGCTCGTTTTTCCCAAATTAATTTAGCTTGTTTTTGCATATCTTCGATATTATCGAGTTCGTCCATAATTTCGGTTCCTAGCAATGTTTCAATAATATCTTCCATGGTAACAATTCCCTCCATTTCGCCATATTCGCCAACTACCATAGCAATGTGTTCTTTTTCTTCGATAAGCTTATAAAACAATCTAATGATAGGCATTTGTTCGTTAACAACTTTTATTTCACGATTTAAATCGTTTAGAATTTTATCTTGTTGTTTTTCGATTAAATTCTCCATTATATCATCTTTCAGAACATAGCCTGTAATATTATCAATATCGTTTTCGTAGATCGGAATTCTCGAGAATCGAATTTTATCGTTCTGGTTAAAAAATTCGTTTATCGAAATATTTTTTTCAGCAGCAAATACCACCGTACGAGGAGTCATAATGTTTTTAACCGATATTTTATTAAAAACCATAAGGTTCATAAGTATTTTCGATTCTTCTTCTTTAAAAATCCCTTCTTTAATTCCGATTTCGGCCATTGCATGAAATTCAGATCTACTTAAAGCGCTCTTATTTTCGTCTTTTTGTAAAATTTTAGTAATCCCTTTTGCCAAAATAATAATAGGATAAAAAGGCGAGTAAATCATTACTTTTAAAATAGGAGGAACTATGGGTGCTAATTTTTTCCAATAATTAGCTCCGAGGGTTTTGGGTATTATCTCAGAAAAAATTAAAATTGTAATAGTTAATACACCCGAAGTAATCGATAAATATTCGTTTCCCCATAATTTTTGAGCTTGCACACCAACACCAACAGCTCCTATTGTATTGGCAAATGTGTTTATCGTTAATATGGCTGCTAAAGGAGTATCAATTTTTTCTTTGAACTTTTGTAGTGCTTTGGCAAAAATTTTCCCCTCGTTAACTTTAGCTGCAATATACGATGGTGTAATACTAAGTAGTGCTGCTTCGAGTATCGAACATAAAAACGAAGTTAATACAGCAATAAGAAAATATACAATAAGAAGTATCATTTATTTTATTCTCTAATTTTTATAAAAAAACATATCATTAATATAGCTATAGACCTTATCTGGCAAAAAGAATTCTACATTCTTGTTTTCTTTTATCGACTTGCGTATAAAACTCGATGATATCTCCATTAATGGAGCATTAACAAGATTTATATTCGGATGATCTTTGTAACTATCCATATTGTAATTGGGTCGTGGATAAACATACAATTTATAATAATCGAGTATCTCTTTGTAGTTTTTCCATTTATGAAAGTTCTCAAAATTATCGGCTCCTAATACAATTGCAAACTCATTTCGAGGAAACTTTTCGTTTAAATACGTTAGTGTATCTATTGTAAACGAAGGTTTAGGCAAGCGAAACTCAATATCGCAGGCTTTAATTTTTGAATTATTTCTTAAAGCCAGTTCAACCATTTTGTAACGTTCGTACTCGTTAAGTAAAGTCTTTTTCTTTTTTAGCGGATTCTGAGGACTCAATACTAGCCATAACTCATCTAAATCGCTAAACTCGATTATATAATTGGCAATAGCTAAATGTCCAATGTGTATTGGATTAAATGAGCCAAAAAATAATCCGGTTTTCATATGTTTATAGTTTGTTATTTTATTCTTGTATAAGATATTTAATTCCGAAGGTTTTCATTAAAGCATATTACGAGTTAATAAAATTACGAACAGCTTCTTGAGCTTCGTTTATTGCTGAGTCTAACTTATCGTTAATAATTACTAAATCAAAGTTTTTAGCATAGCTTAGTTCTTCGGTAGCTTTTGCTACACGAACTTTAATATCTTCATCACTATCGGTTGAGCGTTTACGTAATCTGTTTTCTAGCTCATCAACACTCGGAGGCATAACAAAAATTGATAAAGCTTTATCTCCAAAATATTTCTTGATATTAATACCACCAACAACATCAACGTCAAAAACAACATGTTTTCCTTTTGCCCAAATCCGATTTATTTCACTTTTAAATGTTCCGTAGAATCTATTTTCATAAACTTCTTCCCATTCTAAAAATTCGTCTTGGGCTATTTTAGCTTTAAATTCGTCGGCCGAAATAAAGTAATAGTCTTTTTTGTGAGTTTCATTATCTCTTTTAGGTCTGCTTGTTGCCGATATCGAAAACTCAAGACCTAAATCTTTTTGTAGTAAGTTATGTACTATTGTAGTTTTGCCCGATCCCGATGGAGCAGAAAAAATAAACAATTTACCTTCCATTTTAATATTATAAGATATTAAGCATTTGTTCTTTTACTTTCTCAAGTTCGTCTTTCATTAAAACAACAAAGTGTTGTATGTCCGAGTCGTTTGCTTTTGATCCAATGGTATTTATCTCGCGTCCTATTTCTTGAGTAATAAAGCCTAGTTTCTTTCCGTTCGATTCCGAATCTTGTATCATTTCAATAAAGTATTTACAATGATTTGTTAGTCGAACTTTTTCTTCGGTAATGTCTAGCTTTTCAAGATAATAGATAAGTTCTTGTTCAAATCGATTCTTATCAACTTCTTGATCCATGTTTAGATTATTGATTGATTCTAATAGCTTAGTTCTAATTTTTTCGGTACGAGCTTTTTCAAAAGGAGTAATTTTATCTTTAAAGCTGTCTATTTTTTCTATTCGAAGTTCAATATCTTTTTGTAAAAATTCGCCTTCTTGCTTTCTGAAATCATCTAACTGTTCCATAGCTTGCTCAATGGCAACTTCTATTTTTTCCCATTCGTCCTGATCAATTTCGTCGTGTTCGGTGTTTAATGTATCAGGTAGTCGAAGTGTTGTTTGTAGTGTTTGTTCGGTAGTTTCTATCCCTAAATCAATAGCAATATCTTTTAATTGATTGAAATAACTTTTAACAACATTCGCATTTATCTCAACAGCTTTCTGATCGTCAGTTATCTCATAATATAAGATAAATTCTACTTTTCCGCGGTGTAGCTTTTTCGAAATACGATTTCGAATCTCTAGTTCCTTTTCGCGATATAATCCGGGGATTTTGGTATAAATATCTAGATTCTTACTGTTTAATGATTTTATTTCTATTGTAATCTTTCGGTCTTTTAATTCGCATTCGGCTTTACCAAAGCCTGTCATTGATTTTATCATAATATCTCTTAAAAAGATTTGATTTTATTGAGCAAAGGTACGAAAAATTGTTAATTGGTTTTTAAGTTCAACATTATTGATGCAGGATTCAATTCGTAATTCCTGATAAAAAAAGAGGAATAATCTTATTTTAAAATAATCAATAAGCCTTGAAATTTTCTGCGCTTTTTTTTATTATTTTTGCTACTTCGTTTTATAGCAATCAGATAAATAAAATAATATTATGAAGATTTCGTACAATTGGCTTAAAAATTACATTAATACAGATTTATCAATAGATGAGATATCTAAAGTTTTAACAGATACAGGACTAGAGGTTGAAGGAATAGAAAAATTTGAATCTGTAAAAGGTGGATTAGAAGGTTTAGTAATAGGAGAAGTTACCAGTTGTGCAAAACATCCGAATGCCGATAAACTTTCGGTTACTACAGTAAATATTGGCGCCGATACAGAATTGCCAATTGTTTGTGGTGCTCCGAATGTTGCAAAAGGCCAGAAAGTTGTTGTTGCAACTGTTGGTACCATTTTATATTCGGGTGATGAATCTTTTAAGATAAAGAAAGCAAAAATGCGTGGCGAGCCATCAGAAGGAATGATTTGTGCCGAAGATGAAATAGGACTGGGTAAATCGCACGATGGAATTATGGTGCTCGATAATTCAGTTCAAGTAGGAACTCCTGCAAAAGAATATTTTAATATCGAAACCGATACTGTTTTCGAAATAGGATTAACGCCAAACCGTATCGATGGAGCTTCTCATATTGGTACTGCTCGCGATTTAGCAGCTTATCTAAGTCAGAAAACAAAAACCGAACTGATAAAACCTTCGGTTGATGATTTTAAAGTTGAAAATACAAACTATACGATCGAGATTGAAGTAGAAAATACCGAAGCTTGCCCTCGTTATTCGGGTGTTACTGTGAGCAATGTAAAAATAGCTCCATCGCCACAATGGTTACAAAACAGACTAAAAGCAATTGGTTTAAATCCTATTAACAATATAGTTGATATATCGAATTATGTTTTACACGAAACAGGACAACCATTACACTTTTTCGATGCTGATAAAATTGATGGCAAAAAAGTTATTATAAAAACTTTGCCCGAAGCAACTAGCTTTACTACTCTTGATGATCAAGAACGAAAACTATCAAAAAATGATTTAATGATTTGTAATGCAAACGAAGGAATGTGTATTGCAGGTGTTTTCGGAGGAACCAAATCGGGAGTAACCGAAAATACTACAAATGTTTTTATCGAAAGTGCTCACTTTAACCCTGTTTGGGTGCGAAAAACGGCTAAACGCTACGATTTGCATACCGATTCTTCGTTCCGTTTCGAGAGAGGTTCCGATCCAAACAATACTATTTATGCACTGAAACGAGCAGCATTGTTAATAAAAGAAATAGCAGGAGGCGAAATATCTTCTGAGATTACAGATATTTATCCTTCGCCAATTGCCGATTATAAAGTGGATTTATCGTATCGAAACCTAAAACGATTAATCGGAAAAGAAATCGAAAAAGAGAAAGTAAAAAATATATTAGAATCGCTAGATATAAAAGTAATTAACGAAACCGATGATAATTTAAGTCTCGAAGTTCCTACTTACCGAGTTGATGTGCAGCGCGAAGTTGATGTAATTGAAGAAATCTTACGTATTTATGGATACAATAACATCGAAATTTCAGAGCATGTAAATTCATCCTTATCATACTCGGTAAAACCCGATAAAGAAAAAATACAAAATACTATTTCGGATATTTTATCGGCAAACGGATTTAATGAAATTATGTGTAACTCCTTAACTAAAGGCGATTATTATACCGAAGGAACTTACAAAGCCGATAATTCTGTTAAGATATTAAATCCTTTAAGCAATGATTTAAATGTAATGCGACAAACTCTACTTTTCGGAGGTTTAGAGTCGATAGCATACAATCGCAATCGCAGAAATACAGATTTAAAATTGTATGAATTCGGAAATTGCTATTATTATAATGAGTCTGATCACGAGAATCCTTTGAAAAAATATAGCGAACAACAAAATTTAGCTTTATTCATAACCGGAAATAAAAGTCAGGAAAGTTGGTTGGTAAAACAAGAACCAACAAGTTTCTTTGTATTGAAAGCGCAAATCGAAAATATTTTAGATCGCTTAGGTTTCGACTTAAAACAAGTAACTACTGAAGATATTTCATCTGATATTTTTGCCGAAGGTTTAAGTTGCTCTTATAATAAAAAAGAATTGGTTCGTTTTGGTATTGTAAGTCGTAAGTTATTAAAGAATTTCGATATCGATGCTCCTGTTTATTTTGCCGAGTTTACTTGGGATTCTGTGTTGAAATTAACAGCAAAAAATGAGGTTATATATACCGAAATATCAAAATATCCCGAAGTACGTCGCGATTTAGCTTTATTAATCGATAAAAAAGTTCGTTTTGCTCAAATAAAAGAATTAGCATATCGATCGGAAAAGAAATTATTAAAAGATGTTTCATTGTTTGATGTGTTTGAAGGAGAAAAACTAGGTGCTGATAAAAAATCATATGCTATTAGTTTTATCTTACAAGATGAAAACAAAACTTTAACAGACAAGCAAATTGATAAGATTGTTAATAATTTTATCAGGGTTTTTGAGAGAGAATTGGGAGCCCAAATCAGATAATTTTAGTTATTATACTTTAACTTGGTTTTATGTCGAAAATAGAAGTAGTAAAAACAGATATAACAAAATTAGAAGTTGATGCTATCGTAAATGCTGCCAATAAAACTCTTCTCGGAGGTGGTGGTGTTGATGGAGCTATACATCAAGCTGCCGGCAATGAGCTTTTGTCTGAGTGCTTGGGACTTTACGGATGTTGTCCTGGACAAGCAAAAATTACCGATGGTTATAAACTTGCTGCAAAAAAAGTAATACATACGGTTGGTCCGGTTTGGTCGGGAGGAAACAAAAACGAAGATCAATTGCTACAACAATGCTATTTACATAGCTTACAAGTGGCCGTAAAAAACGGCTTAAAAACAATAGCTTTTCCTAATATTAGTACAGGTGTATATCAATTCCCGAAAGAATTAGCCGCCGAAATAGCCATTCGTACGGTAAGTAACTTTCTCAAGAAAAATTCAGAAATAGAAAAAGTAATTTTTGCTTGTTTCGATGATGAGAATTTTAATTTGTATCAAACGAAATTAAAAGAATAAATAAAGAAACGACTGTTTTAAGACGAAACAGTCGTTTTTATTTTAAACCAGTGTTGAATGATTAAGAAAACAACAAAGAAAGTAAAAAACTACATGTCGTTGGTTAAGTTTAGTCATACCATATTTGCAATGCCTTTTGCTTTAATTGGTTATTTTTTGGCTTTACAACAAACACAAGCACAATTTAATTGGCAATTATTTATTCTTGTTATCTTGTGTATGATTTTTGCTCGCAATGCAGCAATGGCTTTTAATCGATTTATCGATAGAGAAATTGATATAAAAAATCCCCGAACTGCAATTCGCGAAATTCCGGCAGGAATAATAAGAGCTAAATCAGCATTGTTGTTTGTTATTATTAACTGTATGTTATTTATAGCTACAACTTATTTTATAAATACTTTAACTTTTCGTTTATCGCCATTAGCTTTGTTTATTATCTTAGGATATAGTTTAACAAAAAAATTTACAGCACTTTGTCATGTGGTATTAGGTCTAGGTTTAGCGTTAGCTCCTATTGGAGCATATTTAGCTGTAACCGGACATTTTGATTTGTTACCTATATTGTATTCGTTTGTTGTATTGTTTTGGGTTAGTGGTTTCGATATAATTTATGCCTTACAAGATTTAGATTTTGATAAAGAACAAGAACTTAAATCTTTTCCTGTCTTTTTTGGACGAAAAGGAGCTTTAAATGCTTCTTTGTTACTACATATAGCATCTGTAGGGTTTATTATTTTTGCTGGATATATTGGCAACTTCGGAATTGTCTATTGGATTGGTGCTATAATATTTACTGCTTTATTATTTTATCAGCATTCTATAATAAAACCCAATGATTTGAGTAAAGTTAATGTAGCCTTTTTTACTACTAATAGTATTGCCAGTGTACTATTTGCCTCTTTTGCAATTGTCGAACTTATATTTGCTCTTATCCAATAAAATCAGATGTTGTCTGTATTGATTTAGAACATAAAGTTTTTTATTTAGGAGTAACAATTGCCGAGTTTGTGAAATTATCCTCAATAATTTATAACTTTATAGAAAAAGAACAGTATAATTAAAATTATTGTAGTATAATTATTACAACAATTGAAAGTTCGAATAAAGCAATAACAAAAATATAAACGAATGAATAAAATTATTTTAGTTCTTATTGGTGTTTTATTATTTAATATTTCTTATGGTTTTGAACCAGTAAATCAAGATAATTCAATTAATATCTCGAATAATGTGCAAAATATTACTATAAGTAAAAACTATCAGCAATTTAAATTTCAATTAATGAATATTAAATCTGGAGAAGAATTAGATTATACTAGATATAAAGGACGAAGAGTAAAAAACCCTTATGTAATGTTATATGCAGCAGGAGGCTTAGCTGTTGCTACAATTGCCTTGATATTACTTAATAACCCTGATAATTATACAAGCAACAGTGCTTTAAATGTAAATTTAGGAATAGCAGCAGGTGGAACTGTAGCTTGTGGCTTGTTTGTAACAAAATATCTTATAGATAGAAAGCGCTACTAATATATAATCATAGAATGTATAAATTAAAGATATATATTTTTTTCATCATCGGAATACTAATTGCAGAGTGGGGTATAGGGCAAGAAAAATCGTATTTAATTTCGACAATAAAAAAGCATGAGGACGAAGTACACTCTGTTGCTTTTAGCCCAGATGGAAAACAGATTGTTAGTGGGTCGAAGGATGAGACTATCAAAATATGGAACTTCGAAGATTTTAGTTTAGTACGTTCGTTAAAAAAGCATTATGCTACTATTTACGATTTAGAATACTCAAGCAAAGGTGATTTTTTTGTTAGTGCAGGCGATAAAACAATTAATGTATGGAAATCTAACGGAGAATGGATTAAAGCTTTAAGAGGACATAATACTTTTGTATGGTCTGTTGGTCTCTCTGGAAATAATCAGTTCTTGGTATCAGGGTCGTTCGAAAACAATTTCAGATTATGGGATATTGCTAAAAAAGAAACTATTCATATTTACCAAAGTGATAAGAAAACAATATTGGCAACAGCCTTTGATAAATCGAATAATCTTATTGCTTGTGGCTCGGCTAACGGAACAGTACAAATTTATACCTATGATGATTATAAATTAATTCATACTTTCCCTGAGCAGGGAAGTAATATTTATTCGTTAAACTTTAGCCCTAACGGAAAATATCTTGCTGCAGCATTCAGAAACAATATTATTAAAATCTGGGATCTAGATTCGATGTCGATTTCTAGAGTCTTAGATAAACATGAAAGAGGCGTAATGAGTGTTAAGTTTAGTTCAAATAGTAAATATTTGGTTTCTGGATCATTCGATGCTTCTGTTCGTTTGTGGGATGTAAAATCGGGCGAAGAAATTTATTCTTTCTTAGGCCATAAACTTCCGGTTAACGATGTAGATATAAGCAACGATAGTAAATATATAATAAGTGCCAGCAGCGATAAAACGATTAAAGTTTGGAAATTAGATCCTGAAATTTTGGTTAATTTTTATTTTGGTAATGATTATCAAAACGAGTTGTCTAAATCAAGCTTATTTAAACCTCGACGCTCTGGCGAATCAAGATCAAAATATAAACTCAGAGTAGCTAGAGCCGAAAAATACAAGCAAAAACTTATTCAAAAATATCTTGACAAAATAGACTGATTATACGATTATGTAGAATTGAGTAAGTCATAAAAACTAATAATTTGGGATTGTTCGTTTATAATAACCCAGATTTGTTATGTTCAATAGAGCTTGTTTGTTCAATAATTTATTAATACATTGGCTTTCCTAATTATTTTAGGCAGTTTTGCAAAAGCATAAATAATCAGAATAACACGAATAAGCTAAAAGCTACTTACAGAAGAGAATTATATTTTTCAAGTAAATTTTAATAAGAGTGAGAGATTTAACCAAAGGAAAAGAGGCTAGAGTAATATTGAAATTTGCTATGCCAATGTTGTTAGGAAATGTTTTCCAGCAATTATACAATATAGTCGATAGTGTCGTTGTGGGTAATTTTATAGGCAAAGAAGCATTAGCAGCTGTTGGAGCCTCGTTTCCAATTATATTTGCTTTTTTATCTATGATTATAGGTATTGCATCAGGAAGTACAATTATTATAGCTCAATATTTTGGGGCAAAAGATATTGAGAAAGTAAAACGAACAATAAACACATTATTTATATTTCTGTTTTTTGCTTCTATAGCTATTTCAATTGTAGGGATATTATATAGCGAGGAGATATTTCGTTTGTTAAAATTGCCAGAAGAAGTAATCCCTCAGGCAACTACCTATTTTAATATCTTTATGGCAGGAGTCATTGTATCCTTCGGATTCAACGGAACAAGTGCAATTCTGCGAGGGTTGGGTGATTCTAAAACACCATTGTATTTCCTGATTATTTCAACTGTTATTAATATAATTCTTGATTTAGTATTTGTATTAGTGTTTAAATGGGGTATTGCCGGAGCTGCTTATGCCTCGGTTTTGGCTCAAGCAGGGGCTTTTATTACTGCAATTATCTATCTTAACAAGACCCATAAGGTTATTCACTTTTCATTTAAAAATTTAAGTTTTGATACAGATATATTCAAAAAGAGTATAAAAATAGGTCTTCCGACCGGAATGCAGCAAACATTTGTTGCTTTAGGAATGATGGCTCTTATTAGTATTGTTAATCGTTTTGGAACAGATGTAATTGCAGCTTACTCTGTAGCTACTCGTATTGATTCTTTAGCATCGATGCCAGCAATGAATTTTGCTGCTGCTCTTGCTGCATTTGTGGGACAAAATATCGGAGCCAAAAAAATAAATCGAGTTAGAGCAGGCTTTATTGCAACTCTAAAAATGTCATCCATAATATCGGTAATTGTATCGTTAACGGTATTCCTGTTTGGAGAGTTTATAATTAAATTATTTGTTAACGACCCAGAGGTTATTCGTATCGGAAAGGAGTATCTTATTATTGTGGGAGCCTTTTACATTATTTTTTCGGCAATGTTTGTTATTGCAGGAGTTATGCGTGGTGCTGGCGA
>JAKSCO010000285.1 GCA_022360575.1 Bacteroidales bacterium
TTATGCTTTTTTTTAAAAGCCAAATATAGTATTTTTTGTTGCGTTTAGGTCAATTGTAAAGCTACACAAATTATATACGTTCTTTTGTCTTGCCACAAAAGAATATAAGCAGACAAGTTTACAAATAAAAAAACCGGCATTACAGCCGGTTTTAATATTCTATAGACTATTTATTATTTACATCGAAGTTTATTCATCTTCGATTCATAAGATTGTGCTTCGCTAAATTGAGACTTTGCTGAGCGGGAAAAAAAGGTTTTATTCCTTAAACAAACAAAACCATATATTAAAAAGTAACCACCCAAACACCTTGCGTAGGTAAGCGCAAACATCTTGCGTAGATAAGCGCAAACACCTTGCGTGGGTAAGCGCAAGCATCTTGGGTAAGTAAGGAATAGTTCGTATTTTTAATTAATAATCTGAGTTCGATTATTAATTAGACTCTACGACTCCCTTTATAATCCGCTCAAGGCATCAGCTCAGCGACCGGGTTTGTATAAAATTTGTTAGATAGCAGGAAGTACTTTTTTATAAAACTTAGGTTTTATTTATTAAAAAATCTCAAAACAACTGATCTTATTTTAAGAACATGTGTAAATTAAATTTCACATAATTACTACAACTTATCGAATTTATAACAACCAACCTTCATTTTTTTAATCTCAGTACTTGATACTCATATCTTGATCTTAAAATCACAAAGCCTTACAATTACCGGCAGGAGAATAAACTGAAATCGGGGTGAAATCTTTGATAATTGTCAATTAGTATTTTTTTAGAATCGAACTCAGGTTATTATTATCAATAATACCAAATGAATTTCAAGATGAGGGATTTGTAAAAATGAATAATTTTTGTCTTAGACGCGACGAAACAGTAAAAGATAGCCGAGTTACCTTGCAACTTTTTTGGCAATGGATAAGGCAAAAAGAAACTTTTTTTACCACTCATTTTAATATTCTTTTGTTATAAAACCTACAAAAGAACTTACAAACCATTTAAAATTAATTTATAAATTTATATCCTTATTAAAACAGACTAAAAGATAGTTCTATAAATAGAAATACAATGAGAATTAAAGAAAAACACATGCATATAAAAAAACTATCGTTAGTTCTTTTGTTTTTAGGTTTAATTTTTGGGCAACTGCTTATATTTACATTTAACCTAAATAATGGATTCGAATTTCATAAAACAATATTTAGATTACTACCTATTGCCGATTATTCAGGAACTGGATCTCAAGAATCTTATTTATCATCGAATATTTTAGGATACTTATTTTTCCTAGTCTTTGCAATTGTTAATCTAAATAAATCAAAATGGCCTTCGACATTTAAAGCTTCGTTGTTGTTCTTATTAATCGTGCTTGTTGTTACATTTTTTGAGTTAACCAGCATTATTCAAGATATGAATAATTTATACTCAGGGAAATATTTCAGAATAGCTTGGCTTTTATTTCTATTAGGAATATGGATTTATAGCAAAAAAGAATATCGAAAAAAATAAGAAGACCGCCCTTCTCAAGACAGTCTTCGTTGCATATTCTTTATGATTACAAATATTAGTAATTTAACGATAAAATTCGTCCTTTCGTAAAATTAAAGAACTTCTCTTTTTCGGCAACAACAACCCCTGTTTTTAACTGCATTACATCTATCCCTGCTTTTTTTATACACATAGGACATGCCATTATTAAAACATTCATTTCGACTAATTTTTTAAGAGTTTTGTGTAAACTCATAAAATTTGCCATTTCTATGTCTTCTGATGTTTTTGTCAACATCATTACTCCTTCGACATCAAAAAACAAAGCCACATCTTTCGATTCGGCCATTTTAGCTGCTAAATTAACAGCCATCAGAACTTTTTGAGGATTGTTATATCCGCTACTTACATGAATAAAAACTCCATCTTTTGCCTTATGATATTCGGGGATTGTATTTAAATCTGAAATCTCAGGAGTTGTTATCTTTCCACAAGAGATGCAAGTAAGAAGAGCCACGAATAATAACGAATAAAAACTTTTCATAATCTGTTATTTAAGTTAAACTAGATAACCAAATTTACAAAAAGGCTTTCAGAAAGTAAAATAAAAAAA
>JAKSCO010000314.1 GCA_022360575.1 Bacteroidales bacterium
CCTGGTAATTTTTCAACTTTAGCTGTTAGTGTCGAAAAAGCAAGATCAGCGTTCCATTTTAATTCAGAGCTTAAAATGTCAACTAAATGCAATTCCATATCGATACCTTTATTTGAAATTTCGCCAGCATTAGAAATTATTTCAGAAACACCAGTAGCATAAGAAACAGGCATATCCAATAATAAGTCTTTTGTGCGTTTGTGGAAATATTCAACAGTAAACGATATTTTATCAAAAATGCTAATATCTAAACCAACATTCATATTATTACTTTTTTCCCAACCTAAGTTTTTATTTCCTAATTGAGATAAGTATGTAGCCGAAAATGGACCATATACTGATGATAAATCATATAAACCTAGATGAGAATACGAATAATTAGGCAGGTTTCCATTTGTTCCATAAGAAAAACGAACCTTAGCATCATTCAAAAATGAAATATCAATAAAATCCTCTTCTGTTAACCTCCAACTAGCTGATGCCGACCAGAAAATACCTTTTCTGTTATCTACTCCTAATTTCGAAGATTGATCTTGCCTAATACTTGCCTTCAAATAATATCTATTAGCATAGTTATAATCTAAATTTCCTAAAAACGATTGTAAATAGTCATTGATTATTTCACTCATAGCTCTATGTGGTTTTCCTGCTGATAATTCCATTAACTTCGGTGATGAATAATCTGTCACTCCAGTATATACTTTTAAATATTCAAAATCCTGAACCTCAAAACCAGCAAGCGCCGAAATATTATGATCTTCATTAAATGTCTTAGTATAATTCAATATATTTGAGCTTGTAAGAGTAATTACACGCCTCTGATTTCTTTGTCCATATCCATTCATAGCACTTCCACCAATTGAGTTAGGACCCCAATATTCGAGAGTTTCGTTCCCTATATATTCAGCTGAATTTGTAGAAGTAAATTTTAAACCATCTGTAAATTTTATTGTCCCTGATGCATTGATCAAAGCCCTATTACTTTTAGTATTAACAAATTGATCTCCATCCTTCAGTTTTTCAACTGCATTTTTTATTTTACCAAAACCAGCTTTTTGATTATACGTGCCATCTTCATTATGTACATTTTGACCTGGTCTTGATTGAAAAATCAAAGACAAAGGAGAGCTTGATCCTAATCCTTGTTGCATAAGAGTAGCTTGATCTCTAACCCCATTCTGTTCAGTGTGAGCAAGTTGAGCTCCCGCCGATAAATCAAGCCATTTTCTAGGCTTAGAATTAACATTAATGATAGAACTATATCTCTTAAAATCAGTATTTAAAACAATACCTTTAATGTCTTTATATCCGGCACTAATATAATATTGGTTGTTTTCGCCACCGCCAGATACAGATAACTGGTAATCTTTATCTGTTCCTTGTCCATATATCTCATCTCTCCAATTTGCTCCGTTTTGCCTTTTAACCCATATATTCTCATCAGCATAGTTCTTCGCTGCTTTCTCTAATGCAGGAGTTTTATCTGTAAATAATGCATTTTCATTAAAATAATAAAAGTTTTCAAGAGCTTTATGCATATAATCATAATAAGCAATACCTCCCATGTGTTGGAACGAGTTAGTAGCAATTCCAGAAATACCATAATTGGCTTTGAAATTGAACTTAGCTTCTCCGCTTTTCCCTTTTTTAGTTGTAATAATTACAACTCCATTTGCTGCTCTTGATCCATATAAAGATGCAGCTGCAGCGTCTTTTAACACTGTAGTTGATTCAATATCTTCAGGGTTAATTGAACTTAACACATTTGAAGACGCTGCACTATGCCCAAAATTTCCAGTAGTAATAGCCACCCCATCAACAATATACAAAGGAGAAGTACTTCCTGTAATCGAACCAATTCCTCTAATCTGAATATCTCCTGAAGATCCTGGAGCACCTGTCTTAGAAGAAACTCGTACACCTGATACTTTTCCTGCCAAAGCTTTATCAATCGATTCAACTTTAACACTACTAAGTTCTTCTGAGCTCACAGTCTTAGCTGCTCCTGTAAATGAAGCTTTTTTGGCTGTACCATAAGCAACAACCATTACTTCATCAATACCAAGAATATCCGGCTTCATTTTAACATCAACAATAGTTCGATTGTTAATATCTTCCTCTACTGTTTTCATTCCCACTGAAGTAAACACCAAAGACACTGCACTCTTAGGCACAGTCAATGTATATTTTCCGTCTATGTCAGTAGAAATACCAATACTTGAATTTCCCTTAACAACAACAGAAACACCAGGTATAGGTAAGCCATCCTCTGCGCTAGTTACCGTACCTGCAATTTGCATTTGCGCTACAGCATTAAAACCTGCAAATAGCAAAAATGCAAGAAAAATTGTCAATTTTTTCATAAATTAAAATTTTAGGTTCATAAATAGTTTGTCATAAAATATTCGCTTGCGAAACTATTACAAAAATCTCTTAAAACCAAGAATTATCTAAGGATACAGGAAGTAATCACTATAAAAACCAATTGACAATATATGTTTTAAAAAATATTTAACATTTATTAACACTCTTCAATTCTGCTCATTAAGTCCTTTTTATACAGGAAATTTTCCTGAAAATTCTTTATGTCTTTTTTTGAAAAAAAAACATAAAAAGCATAATATTCCTAAAAATACAAATTAAACAGGACAATAAACTCCCTATAGAAACATTAAATAAACCGAAGATCTACTTCTTTTAGAAATTTCCGCTCCAAAATTTCAGCGATACGTCTTACAACAGTTCTACGTATCTCTAATTCTACGGGCAAACTAGGATCTTGATGAGCTACATTAACTCGCGTTCCAATTATAAACTGAATTTCATCACTTTCTTTTAATAGCTTTACAATCTGATCAGCAGGTCCCTTTGTAAGAATATAATTATTGGTGTATATTTTTAATATTTCAGCGACTTTACTTAAGGTCAGAATTCCTTCTGTAACTAAATCTATTCCATCCATGTAAGAAATAGGGGGTAAATCAGGGTCATAAAACTCAAAACTATCACTAATACTTAAATCCAATTCTCGTGAAATAATATCGGCCGTAGTTGCCCCACTAAGGACTTTTCTTCCTTTAAAACAACGCACTGCATCTGCTAAATCTTTATCATTTTCTTCTTCATATGGCGGCCCTGTACACAAAAGCAACTTTCGAGGATTTCTAAAATACAATGAAGCACAGCTTATGTCATCTTTTGCTTTATACGAATCATTCTGATAAGCTATATTAACAACTTTTGCAGCTAACTTATTAGCCGAAATCTGATAATTATTATTAACTATCCGAACTATAAAATCTTCAAAATTGTTATGTCCCCAACCAAAAGGATATCTATCACTCCCCAAACCAGATTGAGTAATTCCATCAGAACCAAATACAATCCGATCCTCTTTTTGAGCATAAAAAGAACAACTTTTCAAGACCTTACCTGCATTCTTGTCACTCTCTAAGGTTATAATCTCCCATTGAGGATCAAATACTTTATTTTTTCGAATAATTATCGTTTGTGGATTATCGTATTCTAATATTGTTGTTTTTCCATCAGCTTCAACATCAATAATTGTAAAGGTAGAATAACTAATCTGTCGTTTACTACAAACAGGTAAGGTATTCATTATAATATCTGCAATTCGTTTTACATTTTTATGCTCTTTTGTGAAATTCATAGCCATTGTCGAAGTTAGAGTTGCAAGCATATTTGCTTTTACTCCATGTCCCATCCCATCTGAAAGAACAACAACAGTTCTGTCTTCTGATTTTATTCGCTCGGACAAAAAAACATCTCCACAAATTCTCTCTCCTTCATGATTTCTCTGTTGAAAATCAACCTCTATGTAAAACTTATGCCCCATCTAAGTCTTTTTTTTATTTATCTTGTAAAGCTCAATAATAGAATTTAGCATTTGTTCTGTTTCTGAAGCCCCTTCACCTAAAAGAAATCCTATTTTCTGAACCATAGCTAGATTTTTATCTATAACATCAGTTACCCTCTTTATTACCTCTTCCGTCCTTACCTCTGGCGAAAACATATCTCTAAATACCGCACCTACAATTTTGCCCTTCTTTATCACAAAAACGGACATATTTAATAGTTTCTCATCAATATGCACATCCCTGTTATGAATATTATTTGCTGTAGAAAGAACATTACTAAATAAATTGTAAATATTAAAAGGCAATAAACTTTTTAAATCGGCTCCAACCAAACCAGGAATCACCTCATCAATAGCATGAGCCTCTTCTCCTAATAAATTAATAAAACTATTATTCGATTGTACAATCTTTAATTCTTTATCGACAATAACCAAGCCCGAAGGAAGTTTCTGTAATAAGCTACTTACTGTATCCGAAGCTTCTTGAGCTAACTCCTTTTCTTTTAACGCAAATTGCTCTGAATCTTTTAGAGCTTTTTGCGTTTGAGCAAGTTTTTCATTCGTAGTTCTTAAAGCCTTGATGTAATCCTGTCGATTTTTTAATGAAAAGGTTAAGCACATATCTACCTTGGCTAAACCTTTTGCTACTGCAATTGCAAACTCTCTACACGTATTATACCCACAAGCATTACAACCCAAATCACAATCCTGACCTTGTTTCCCTATTACTTTTAATATTTCTTGTATTTTCTCTTCGGTCGGAGTTTCTATACGCTGATCATTTTCCTTGAATACTCTAGAATAATCTATATCCCAATATCTCTTTATTTCAGTCTCCCATTTATTATAATCAAAATCTCGAAGCCGCTTATTTGCATAATCAGTAACCCTAGTTCTGCGAATAAACTTTTCTCCTCCCTTAGTTGTTCCTGGCCCCATTAAGCAACCTTCACAGAAATAAAGATTAAAATGTTTTTTTATTGTTTCAATATCTTGATAAAACTGTTTCGTTGCATTCAATACATTAAACTTACCTTCGGCAGTTATTACATTTCCCGATAATAAATCTTCGCTAATACCTGCTGCTTGTAATAAACCATTAGCTATTGGAAACAAAGACCCCTTATAGCCTATAGGCGAGTCAAAATCAGAATATTCTAACTGCTTCTCTGCAATTTTAAACTCATCAAACAATTCTCGTAATTCTTGAAATGTTAATACAGAATCTATTTTACCATTTTCTGACAAGTCCAAAGCTTCATTCTTACTCTCGATACAAGGTCCTAAATAAACTACCTTAGAATTATCTCCGTACAATTTACGGACAACCTTTGCTGTAGCAATCATCGGAGAAACTAAAGGGACTAAGTTATCAATAAGCTTAGGTTGGAATTTTTGAATATATTGTACAACCACAGGACAAGCTGTTGATATATAATATTTCCCTTTAAAATCATTTAAAAACTCGGCATACTTTAAAGCAATTATATCAGCTCCAAAAGACACCTCATTTACATAATCAAACCCCAAATGCTTTATCATCTGAACAAACTTCCGATAATCTGTAATATCATGAAACTCTCCAGATATACTAGGGGCAACTATTGCTATCTTTTTATTTTTTGATTTTAAAATATCTTTTGTTTCTTGTTTTGAATCCCGATAAACTATGGCTCCTTCTGGACATACTGAAGTACATTGACCACATCCAATACAACGATCAGGAACTACATGCGCATAATCAACATTTACTTTAACCTCAATTGCATTAACAGGACACACTCGAACACAAGAATAACTCAAATTGCATTTATCTTTTATTATCTGAACTATTGGTTTCATAAGATATTCAGTTTTTCTTTAACGTAGTATTAAGCAAAGAAATTATATTATCTGAAGATATATTTGAGTATTCTTTCCCATTAATTTTTATAACCGGACCATTAGCACAATTACCTGAACAATGATTTCCATGAAAATATACTTGATCTTCTAGTTTGTTATTTTTAATATAATCTTTTATGAGCTGTATCGTCTTTTTGCTTCCTCGCGAAAAACATGAACTCCCTAAACAAATTACAATTTCTGTTTTCATCTAATATTTTGTAATTATATAATGCAAGATAACTAATTTCTATGGCTTTATAAAGTTTTATCTTTATTCCACATATTTACCAAACAAACGAATTTTACTCGTTAATATGCACACAAAAGTATGCAAAAATCCCAAAAACTCACTGTTAGAAAAATAACAATGCTTGTTATTTAACAGATAATATTTATTATATTTGTGAAGAACCTACAAATCTAACATCAAATACTTGCCATGATTGAAATTGATCTCATACTAAAAAAATACACTTTCGTACAAAGAGATAATTTAATTCCAATTCTTCAAGAAATACAAGAAACATTAGGATTTCTATCTACAAATTCAATTGCAAAAGTTGGAGAATATCTTAATATGCCTACAAGTAAAATTTACGGATTAGCCACATTTTATAATCAATTTAGGTTCGAAATAAAAGCAAAGCATCATATACGCATATGCAATGGTACAAGTTGTCATTTACATACGAATTCACAGATAATACGCGAATTTAAAAAACATTTAAATATCGAAAATGGAGAAATGACCAAGGATGGATTATTCAGTTTAGAAGAAACAACTTGTATGGGAGCATGTGGATTAGGTCCCGTTGTTGCTGTTAATAATGAATATTATACTAAAGTGACATCGGAAAAGGTTTGCAAAATCATAGAATATTACTCAAATAAATAAAGATAAAATGTCTGAAAATATTAATTATAAACACAAAGACTTTTTAACTAACAGAGTTCTACAAAATATTCAAAGTACTTTAGATAAAGAAACTATAACAAAGTTAGCTAATATCAGAAGAGAAAAGACACTTAATCCTATTATTACCATCAGTATTAATTCATCTTCAATTGTAAGAAAAGCTTTAGAAATTAAAGAAAAAATCCTTGAATATATAAAAGAACGTAACCTATCTACAAGTTTACTCGAAACAGGAAGTCTTGGTTTGTACAACTACGAACCGATATTATCGGTGCATCTTCCTGGAAAATCAACTATATTCTTCAAGAATATATCTCTCGAAAATTACATCACAATTTTAGACGGAGCTTTCAATAATTTTCTCAATAAAGAGAATATTCTCGGACAAAAGCGAAATAATGTATCTGAACAATGGGAACATGTCCCCTTCTTAGATGAACTCCCTTTCTTCAAGAATCAACAACGATTAATTTTAAAAGATTGTGGAATTATAGATCCAAACTCTATAGAAGAATATATTGCTAATGGGGGCTACAAATCATTTCTAAAAACAATAAGAAACAACACTCCAAGCGAAATATGTGATATTATAAAAGATAGTAATCTCAGAGGACGAGGCGGAGAGGGCTATCCTACAGGGCAAAAATGGAATATCGCTTCAGAAACCACAAGCGAACAAAAATATGTTATCTGTAATGCTGGTGAAAGCGATCCTGGAGCTTTTATGGAGCGTTTACTTATAGAGAGTAATCCTCATAAAATAATCGAAGGAATTGCAATTGCTGCTTATGCTACAAGAGCTCAAAAAGCATACATATATATCGAATCAGAATATAAACTTGCTGTTAAACGAATAAAAAATGCTATAAAACAAGCAAAAGATTTTGAATTACTTGGACATGATATTTTAAACAGTGGTTATAACTTAGATATTATTGTAAAAGAAGGAGCTGGGGCATATGTTTGTGGCGAAGAAACAGCATTAATCAAGAGTATCGAAGGGAAAAGAGGTAGACCTCATTCTAAACCTCCTTATCCTGCAACAAAGGGATTATTCAACAAACCAACAGTTGTTAATAATGTTGAAACTCTTGCTAATATCCCTATTATTATCGACAAAGGACATAGGTGGTTTGCTAATTTAGGTGTAAACAACTCTTCG
>JAKSCO010000299.1 GCA_022360575.1 Bacteroidales bacterium
ACGGGAGCTACTGAACCCAACTATCAAGCACCTTCGTTAACAGATACAACTTATTACAGAAGGGTTGCTACATCAGGAACTATTATTGATAGAGGTAATGTAATAAGAATAAATGTACAAAATCTTATTACGAATAATATTATTACCGGAGCTGATTTAATTACTTGTATTAATAATGAAGCTGCTGTAATTACAGGAACTACAGTTAGTGTAGGTGGTGACAATGTGAATTATGAGTATGTATGGCAATTTAAAGAAGATGATACAGATTGGAATACAATTACAAATTCACAGAATACGAATACTTCTTTTTATCCTGGAACAATAACAGATACTTCTTTTGTTCGTCGAATTGTTATTTCTGGTGCTTGTCGTGATACTGTTTCGCCGGGATTAGAAATTACGGGTTTGCCTCAAATAGAAAATAACCAAATTAATGCTATTGATGAAATTTGTTATGGCGAAATCCCTTCAGAAATTACAGGAAGCCTCCCTATAAAAGGAATTGGAACTTATACTTATCAGTGGCAACAAAAAAATACAAATACAGCGTGGACAGATATTAATTTAGCAACACAGCAAAACTATAGTCCCTCAAATTTATATGATACAACGATTTATCGTCGGTTGGTTTATTCCGATGATTGCATTGATGAAAGTGATCCAGATACTGTTATCGTGTTAAGTCCGATAACAAATAATAATATAGCAATTAGTTCGCCAAATAGTACTTGTTATAACACCACAAAACAAATTGATGCAACATTACCTGCTGGAGCAAAAAATGTATATCAATATCAATGGCAAGAAAGTTCGGATGGTTTAAATTGGGTTGATATAACTAGTAATGCCAATGAACAAAACTACTTGTCTTATAATTTAACAAATCGAACTTTTTTTAGAAGACATATCACATCTGGAGCCTGCGAAAGTGTTTCGACAAATATTCAAATAAACATAAACCCTTTGCCTATAGCTATTCTTAATGATTTTACTGATACTGTTTGTGGTGAATCAGATGTCCAAATTGTAGTTAATATTACAGGTGGAGCTCCTACTTATAGTATTGTATATACTGATGGTAACGAAAATTATCAACAAACAGGTTTGTCCGAAAATCAAAATACAATAACAATAAATCCGAATACATTACAAGAATCCGAAACATTAAATTACTCAATTATTGCAGTTCAAGATCAAAATGGTTGTTTAGCTACAGATATAACAGGATCAGGAGATATTTATGTTTACGGAAACCCTAATGCTAATCCCGGAATAAATGCTGAAAATTGTTCTTTTATTTTTCAAATGCAAGCAGTTCCAAGTTTAGGCAATGGGGTGTGGTCGATAATAGATCAGCCTACAGCAACAAGTTCGGTGTTCGAAAATAATTTGCAAGCAAATACAAATGTGACAGTAAATGAAGCAGGAATGTATACATATCAATGGAAAGAAACAAATTGGCAATGTGTCGATTCTGCAAATGTGAGTATAAATTTTTATGAACAACTACAAAATGTAGATGCTGGTGAAAAAATAGTCAAGTTATTTTAT
>JAKSCO010000146.1 GCA_022360575.1 Bacteroidales bacterium
GCTCCGTAAGCAGCCGAAAAAGCTGGGGCTGTTCCGCTACCACCCATGTTTATTGCTAAGAACATTGCTATGACAAAAGGAATCAAAAATGGAATAAGCATAAATCAATAGTTTGATTAAATAAAAACAAAACTATTGGTTCTCGATTGTTTATTTTACACTATAAAAACGTAATTTCAGAATAAGTCTTTAAGCGTATTTGTTGCTATTTAAAACGTATTATATCTCGAAATATTTATTTTTGATAGCATACACAACTAGTTCGGCTGTATTTCTCGATTGAGTTTTTAATAAAATGTTTTCGCGGTGTTTATCAACAGTTCGTTTGCTAATAAATAGAAGTTTGCTAATTTCTTGATTCGACAATCCTTTACAGATATTAAATAAAACTTCAATTTCTCTTTTCGACAAATTGTTTGATTTGTGAGGGATTATTTTCTTGTTTAGATTCTTGATTATTGAATCTAAGATTTCGGGCGAGAAGTAGTTTCGATCGTTGTAAACATCAATAATAGCTCTTTGTACATCATCAAATTTTGAGTTTTTTAGTAAAAAGCCTTTTGCTCCGGCATCAATCATGTCGGTATAAAAGTTTTCGTCGGCATACATCGAAAGAGCTATAATTTTAGTTTCGGGACACAATTCTAAAGCTTTTCTACTTGTATCAATACCATTTAATTCGGGCATTTCTATATCCATCAAAATAATATCTGGTTGGCATGTCTTTATGTTATCTAACAATTGATATCCGTTTTTAGCCTCGTATATTTCTGAAATAAAATCGCAATTTGTTAGTAAGAATTTTAATCCCTCTCTGAAAAGATTGTGATCGTCGACAAGAAATATTTTCAGGTTTTTAATCATAACGAAAATTCTATAATAACAAGAATTCCTTTTGAATGAGAGCTTTTTATTTCGATAAATCCATTTAACGATTTTACTCTTGATTTTATATTTGTTAGCCCCATTCCAAAGTTTTGTGTTTTAAGATTGAAACCAATACCGTTATCCTCGTAAATAAAGATGACCTTATTCTGTAATTTTGATAAATTAATATTTACTACTGTTGCTGATGCGTGTTTTAAGGTGTTATTTAGTAATTCGCATGCTATTCGATACAAAATGGTTTCCAAATTGTGTTTTAATCGCAGCTTATCTAAATTAGAATCTATCTTTAGATCAATTGTTTCTTCTGGGATACTGTTTGATGCAAAAGTTGTAATTGCTTTTACAATACCATAACGCTCTAAAACCTGAGGATTTAGATGATTTGATATTTCTTTTGTTACAGTAATTGCATTATCGGTGGCATATTCTGCTTTGTCGAAAATAGTAGTATTGAATTTATTTAAGTTAGACTTATCTATTGCCGAAAGCGACATTTTTAGAGATGAAAGAATAGGCCCTAATCCATCATGTAATTCTTTTGCAAAGTATTTGCGTTCTTTTTCTTCGGTTGATATTATAGCAGAAAGAACTCTTGATTCATTATTCTTTCTAAGTTTCTTTAATCGATTTAGTAAGTCGAATATTTTTCGAATATAAAATGATGAAATAAACATAGTAATTGATATAACTACAGCAGTCCAATTACTTAGTTTTGACTCAAGGCAAATAGTATTGGTGTTATAAATCAACAACAAATCACCCAGTCGCCTAAATGCCATTAATAAAAAACCTATAGAAATACTAATCCATGCTATGCTGAACTTTGTTTTCGGAATTAAGCTTATTGTAATAAAAAAAGCTCCAAACTGTAAAATTACCGATACGATTAAGGCTAGTTGAATAAGCATGTACAATATTAAGCAAAATAGTCTTGCTTAAGGTACGTTTTTAAGCGTATTTCAATTGGTACGACAATATTAAAGATTGTCATCAGCATACCATTCGGCAAACGAAGTAGCTGTTTCGTGCAATTTAATACTATATAATTTTAGATGTTTAGGTAATTGACTTTGAATTTTTTGAGCAAAATCAACAATCATATTTTCGCAAGTAGGTTGATAATCGGTAATGTACTTTTTATTGAAAATCTGATTATCCATGCAGTTTAATTCTTCTGCCGATTTTTTGTTTAGAGTAATCGCATGATCCATTGGGTTAACAACTTGTTCGTTAACAATCTTCTTAAGATCTCCAAAATCGATAACCATACCGTTTTTAGGATTGTTTTCGTCGTTAATCGGTTCGCCCATAACAGTAACAAACATTCTGTATGAGTGTCCATGTATGTTTGCACAAGCACCATCGTAGTTCCATAATGCATGTGCTATTTCAAAATTAAATTCTTTAGTAACTCTTATTTTTGCCATTTTAATTTATTTTTTACAAAAGTTATTCTACTTTATAAAAAGAAAACCATTTTCACAGCAAAAATGGTTTTCAAATTCTTATTATGAATATAATTTAGCAACCCATGGTACAATTACCAATGCAATTAATAATGCTGCTTAAATTATCATGTTTCAAGAAATAATAAGTGTTTTTTCCCTCTCTTTTCGAACACAAAACACCTTTGTCCTTTAGGATTCCTAAGTGGTGCGAGGTTGTTGATTGTTCAATCTGGAGTAATTCATGAATTTCTGTTACAGTTAATTTCTTCCCATCTTCAAGATGATTCAATATAGCTATTCGCATAGGGTGAGCTATTGCTTTTAGCATACTTGCTGCTTTTTCTAATTGTTCAATAGTCAAGTCTTTGATTTGCATTTTCTTTAAAAGAATTATTTAGTTATTTAGACAGATGCAAATATATTAATATAATATTTTAGAATTGATATTATATTAAATAATTTTCGTATTTATATGTGAGCATGAGGCTTTTACATTTTGTTTTGATGACTCTAAATATCAAAATTCAACAAATTATTTTCATCTCTATTTGTTGTATATGGGTCAACTGAGCTATAAAGCCTAAATGTATACATGCTTGCTTTATAGTATTTTGAATTCGAAAAAAGTTATAAAGAAAAACCTTATCAAAATTTAACTTTGATAAGGTTCAAGAACATATCTTTTATTGTATTTTTTGTTTAGTAAGCGATAAGCTTCTTCTTTCGCAGATTGTATTTTTCTTCGTCAGAAAGCCCTTTCTTAAAATCTAAAACAGCTTTTTCCCAAGCTCCATACATCGGATTGGGTAAGACAATATATTTATCACCAAACATTTTCTTATTAGCATCTACGGTCGAAAAACCATAATCATTTTTTCGGTTTTCGAAAATATTATCGAAATCACCCATGCTATCGCCAATAAGTAAGATAATTTCATGATCTTTTTTTACAATATCTCGACGAACCGTTTTATCGCTTGTGGTTGTTTTTAAAATTAAATGAGAACTGTCGGCAAAGGCAAATCCTTCTTTTTGTAGGTTTTTAAGAGTAACATCAAACTCATCTACCTTGCGATTCGAAATATAGAATACTTCTACTCCCTTAGTTTCAGCAAACTTAGAAAACTCAACTGCTCCAGGTAATGCTTCTGCATTTTCCATAAATGTCCAGTTTTTCCAAGATTCAGAACTATATGATTTTCCTGTATTGATACAATTTGTTTCAAAAGGACTATTATTAAGCATTGTTTCATCTATGTCAACAATAACAGCTTTTCTTGTTTTTGTTGGATTCTTTAGTAAATCCATTTCTACTCTTAGTTTAGCCCAGTTAAAGCATTGGTAATATAATGCACGCATTTCGGTTGAGCGTTGATACCATAATACCGACATTATTAAATGATCCTGAGCTTTACTTTTATCAAAAGTATCTTTTTGGGTACACGATGTAAAAAGAAAAACTATCCCCACTAAAATAAATCCGAATTTCTTCATTGCTTGTTTGTATTAGTTAAATCTTTAGAGTGTAAAATTACATATTAATTTTATTATCAAAAAAATAAGTATATGAGTTATCCCAAATGGATTTCAAGATGAGAGATTTATAAAAATAAACGTTTTTATCACTCATTTTTATGTTCTTTTGGTATTATTCTATTGTCTAAAATCAAATCTTTATAAGGTAAAGGCATAACAAATAGAAATGATATTTAATATTTGTAACTTTTTAATAACTTAAACGTCATACGTACGAATTATAATAAAATAATGACAGTCGAGGACTATAATAAAAGTGTTAATTTGTATTCGGATGGTATTTACCGATTTATTCTGAAAAATATTAAAAATCAGGATGAGGCGAAAGATATTGTTCAAGATGTTTACGAGAAATTATGGGTTAAGTCGGGAGATGTTTCGTTTGATAAGGTAAAATCGTATTTATTTTCGGCAGCTTATCATACAATGATTGATAAAATAAGAAAAAACAAAAGAATAACGAATATAAGTGAGTATGGCGAAGATATTGGGTTTTATTCGGGAACATATAATGATTTGAATGAGGTTTTAACCGAAGCATTAGATCGATTGCCGGGAATACAGAAATCGGTTATACTATTGCGAGATTACGAGGGATATTCGTATAAGGAGATTGCTGAGATAACAAATTTAAGCGAGTCGCAAGTAAAAGTTTATATTTATAGAGGACGTTTAGCTTTAAAAAAATATATAGGCAGATTAGAAGTTTTGGTTTAGTAAATTAGGGTTTAATGATTGATATTAATTTAAATAATTACGAGAAGTTTGCTCTTGATTTTTTAGAAGGGAATTTAAGCCTTGCTAAAAGATATGCATTTTTATCTTTCTTAAAAAAGAATCCTGATGTTGAGGATGACTTGAAATTGCTTGAAAATATCAATTGGTCAGAAGATTCGTTTGTGTTTGATGAAAAAATAAACTTGAAAAAGCAGTTGGTAATTTCAGATAATAAGAAATCAAACTTTGATGAGTTATGTATTGCTAAACTTGAAAATGATTTGTCGGAGAAAGAAAACACCCTTTTTACAGATTATTTAAGAAACAATAAGCTTAAGTTTAACGAATATAAAAAATATACATATACTGTACAAAGACCAGACAAATCGATTGTTTTTAATAACAAAGAATTGATTCGTAGAAAGCAAAATAGTTCTTTGCGAAAGGTGTATTCAATAATTTCTGTTGCAGCAACTATTTTGTTGATTGTTGGATTGTATTTTCTGATTAACGAACAGGAGCTTGTTTTACAAGTTGCTAATAATTATGAAAATTCTGTTAAAGAAGAGGCTTTGATAAAAGCAGATCAAAGTAAACGAAGAATAGAAAGTTCTGAAATTAAAATAGAAAATAAAATAAAAAAGATTTCTTCAAAAAAAGATTATGAAACAAAACCAAAGCCAGAACAATTTAAAAGCGATATTCGTTTAGAGAAAGCAAATATTAAACGAGCAAACTTGCTTGCAAAACTTCAGCCTAAAGATATTGAGATTACTTGGAGTATGAAAGAAATAGAATTGTTCAAACCTGTATCAAATTCTTGCTATGTAGTAATTGATCAGTCTGAATATTTAAGCCTGAGTACATTTTTTCGGAATAAAATTAAAGAAAAGGTAGGGTTTAAAAATGAGCGAATAGGGGTGTTTGATGTTGCTAAAGCTGGAATAGATGGGGTTAATAGTTTATTTGGATTAGATATGAAATTAGAACGCACTTATACCTCAGAGGGTGATGTTGATAGAACAGAGTTTAGTTCACAATTATTTGCTATTTCAACTCCTTCGAAAAATAAAAATTAACTCGCTGTAACTTTCCGAATAGTTACTCGTCGTATAGACGAATTAAATTCATAGCGTAAAAACGAAAGTAATTAAGGTTGTGAAGAATTATGATTGAGTAACAAAAGATATCCTTTACAAGGAAGAAAAATAAATAATAATTTAAAAAATTAGAACATATGAAAAAAGTAGTATTAATAGCTTTAAGTCTTATAGTTTGTTTAAGTTCTTTTTCTCAAGAAGATGAGATGAGAATTGAGAATGAGAAGAATGATACAACTAACATCCGTCTTAGAAAAAAGACAATAAAAATTATAGAAGACGAAGATGATGGAGAAACCCATATTTTTGTAAAGAGAAATAGATTTCACAAACCTTGGACCTGGAGAAAGAAAGATGATTTTAGAGGTTCTTGGAGTGGATTTTCATTTGGATATAGCAATTTTGTGGATAGTGATTTTTCTTTAAGTAGAAAAGCTAACGAAAAATACATGGATTTAAATACAGGGAAATCATGGAGCTTCAATATAAATATAGCACAATATGGTATTGATCTAATAGGAGATAAATTTGGATTAGTGACAGGGATTGGACTAGAGTGGAGTTATTATCGTTTTGATAATGACAATTCGATACAAAAAAATCCGACAACAAGTGTCATTGAAGAAAGAATATTAAATCCAGACTGGAATATCCAGAAATCAAAATTATCTACTACTTATGCTGTAGTTCCTTTGTTGTTAGAATTACATTCATCATCATATAAAAGCAAAAGTTTTGTTATTAATGCGGGTTTAATTGGAGCTGTAAAACTGGGGTCGAATACAAAAGTTGTTTATAGATCTAGTGGAAATAAGAACAAGGATAAGATTAGAGACGATTATAATTTATCGACATTTAGATATGGAGTACATGCGCGTGTAGGTTTTAATGATTGTTTGTTGTATGCTACATATTATCTTTCGCCATTATTCGAGAAGAATAAAGGATCAAAACTGTATCCAATTTCGGTAGGCTTGGCTTTTTCTATTGATTAAAATCTAATACGTGTAAGAATTATTTATATTTTACCCCAAAAGTTCTTTGTAATTTTTGGGGTTTTCTATGTATAAATAAATTTAAGTTGACTATTTGTAATTAGATTACAAATTATGTATAGAATTGAATAATAGGATATGATAAGAAATAATGAATTATTTTATGATATAAGATAGTATTAGCAATGTTTTGATTTTTGTAGTATAAATGCTTCTATAATTTATATATCTTTAAGGCCTAAAATGAATTATTAATAGTTTAAAATAATATAGAACATGAGACTTCTTTTAATAAGTAATTCAACAAACGCAGGAGAAGAATATCTGGATTATCCTAAGCATGAAATCAAGAAATTCTTGGGCGAAAATGTAAAGAAAGTATTGTTTATTCCTTATGCAGCAGTAACTTTTTCATTTGATGAGTATCAACAAAAAGTACAAAACAGATTTACTGAATTAGGATATGAAGTAGATTCGATACATCATTACGAGAATAAGAAACAAGCAATAAAAGATGCTGAGGCTATTGTTGTAGGAGGTGGGAACACTTTTAATTTATTAAAAATGATGCAACAGCAGGATTTATTAGAGCCTATTCGTTACGAATGTTTGAAAGGGAAACCTTATATTGGTTGGAGTGCAGGATCGAATGTAACTTGTCCAACAATTTGTACTACTAACGATATGCCAATTGTTGAGCCAGAAAGTTTTCATGCAATAAACTTAGTTCGTTTCCAGATTAACCCTCACTATTTAGATGCAAATCCAGATGGTCATGCAGGAGAAACTAGAGAACAACGTATAGAGGAGTATCTTGAAGCAAATCCTTTTACTTATGTTGTAGGTTTAAGAGAAGGGACTATGCTTAGAGTTGATGATGCTAAGCTACAATTAATAGGAGGAAAGCCTGCTCGAATATTTAGGAATGGAGATGAACCTTACGAATTAGAGCCAGGTGCTGATTTTGACTTTTTATTCGAATAATATAGAAATAATTGATTTAAAACAAGAGGCTGTCCCCGAGGATGGCCTTTTTTGTATTTGTCCAGTTTGATATCTTGTGTTATTCTATAAATAAACAATGTTTTATTTTTAGATTTAATCTTCATTTTAGGAATAAGAGATATTTATCGTGTTCTATAACACAAAATAAGGCTCAGTTTGTATAGTGTTAATGTTGCTGAAAGTGTATTTTTGTACATACTTATATGAAAATATGTTGATTCTTTGATAAAACATAAAAAAATGGCTAAATATGTTATTATAGGAGGAGTTGCAGGAGGAGCAACTGCAGCTGCTCGTTTACGTCGACTAGATGAAAATTCGGAAATTATAATGATAGAGCGAGGAGAGTTTATCTCTTATGCGAATTGTGGGCTTCCGTATTATGTAGGCGATGTAATTTCTGAAAGAGAAAATCTTTTATTACAAACTCCAGAGAGCTTTTATAAACGATTAAATGTAGATGTTCGTATCTTAAATGAGGTTGTAAAAATCAATAAAGAGCAAAACGAAGTTGAGATATACGACATAAAAAAAGGCGCAACATACACTGAAAGTTATGATAAGCTGATTGTGTCGCCTGGAGCAGAGCCCATAAAACCTCCAATTAATGGGATTAACGATCATGCAATTTTTACTTTGCGTAATGTAAATGATACAGATAAAATAAAAGCATATTGCAATGCCAATAAACCACAAAAAGCAGTTGTGGTGGGTGCTGGGTTTATAGGTTTGGAGATGGCCGAGAATTTACATCATTTAGGAATGATGGTTACCATTGTTGAGATGGCTGAACAGGTTATGACTCCACTTGATTATGAAATGGCAGCAGAGGTGCATCAGCATTTAAAAACGAAGAATGTAGAGTTCTTTTTAAGTGATGGTGTTAGTGAGTTTAATCGCGAAGGCGATAACTTAAAAATAAATTTACAGTCGGGAAGAACTATCGATGCAGATATCGTTATATTGTCGATAGGAGTACGACCAGAAACCAAGTTAATTGAAGATGCTGGGATCGAATTAGCTCCTAATGGAGGGATTAAAGTAGATGAATATTTACAAACAAGTTACAAAGATATATATGCAGTAGGAGATGCTATTGCTTTTCCTCATCCAATAACTAAGAATTATGTGAATGCTTATTTAGCTGGCCCTGCCAACAAACAAGCACGTATTTTAGCTAATAATTTAGTTCAGGGGCATAAATTTAAATACAAAGGTTCAATAGCAACAGCTATTGCTAAGGTATTTGATTTAACAGTAGCTTCTACTGGGTTAGCTGCAAAAGTATTAAAGAAAGAAGGAATATCTTTTGTGTCAAATATTATACATGGGGGATCACATGCAGGATATTATCCAGGATCGACACCTTCGACTCTTAAGATAATGTTTGACAAAACAGATGGTAAATTGTATGGAGCTCAGATTATTGGTTATGAGGGAATAGATAAACGAATTGATTTAATAGCTACGGTAATTCAAAAAGGAGGTACTATTTATGATTTACAGGAAATAGAACATGCTTATGCTCCTCCATACTCGTCAGCAAAAGATCTTGTAAATCAAGCGGGATTTTCAGCAGGAAATATAATTGAGGGTTTAATGAATATTATCCAATGGGATGAGTTAATGCAATTACATACTCCGGATAATTTTATTTTAGATGTACGAACTCCTGATGAGTATGAATTAGGAAGTATTGAAGGTTCGGTTAATATTGAACTTGATCAAATTCGTAATCGTTTAGATGAAATTCCTACAGATAAAAAAATAATAATTTATTGTGGTGTTGGCTTAAGGGGATATTTTGCAGCTCGAATCTTAATGCAAAAAGGATTTAAGCAAGTATATAATCTAAGTGGGGGTTATAAGACTTATGAGCATGCAACGTGCAAACAAAGTAACGAAGATATCTTTGAGTCGAGCTATATTGATCGTGATAGCCATATATATAGAGGAGAACCTAAAAACGAAAAAGAAACCATGACTAATGAAGCAAAAGTTATAGAGGTAGATGCTTGTGGAATGCAGTGTCCAGGGCCTATTATTAAGCTAAAAAAAGAAATGGAGCAATTGCAAAATGGACAACGATTATTGCAAAAAGCTACTGATGCAGGATTTGTAAAAGATGCCGAAGCTTGGTGTAAGATGACAGGGAATAAATTTATATCGGCAAATTCGGAAAAAGGAATATATACTGCATTGATAGAGAAACAGCTTAAAGAAAACAATGGGAATCAATTAGGAAGCTTACCTAAGAATAAAACTATGGTTGTCTTTTCTGATGATATGGATAAAGCTTTGGCTTCGATGGTTATTGCTAATGGTGCTGCAACAACTGGACATAAAGTAACCTTGTTTTTCACTTTCTGGGGATTAAATATCATTAAAAAGTCGAAGAAACCAAAGGTGAAAAAAGATTTCATGGGTAAGATGTTTGGTAAAATGATGGCCGATGATGCAAATGACTTGAAACTGTCGAAAATGAATATGATGGGAATGGGAGCTATGATGATGAAACGAAGAATGGCAAATAAGAATGTTGATTCGTTGGAAACTCTTATTGAAAGTGCTTTGGATAATGGAGTAGAAATGATTGCTTGCCAAATGTCAATGGATGTTATGGGAGTGGTTAAAGAAGAACTTATTGATAGAGTTCAGATTGGAGGAGTAGCTACTTATTTATCGGAAGCAGAACAATCAAACTTGAATTTGTTTATTTAGTTTATATATTGATTCAGTAAGAAATCAGCTGTAAGTTAATTGCAGCTGATTTTTTTATGCTTTATACTTTTCCTTTTTAGTAAACTTCCCTTACAATTGAGTTTTGTACTCTTACATTTCTATTTTTACGATCTACAATTGCATTTTTCTTGCTTACATTTTGTTTTTTCTTAAAAAAACGAGTAATAATTTTTCTGTTTTTTGGAGTTGTTGTAAGCCAATTTGTTGGGAATATTGAGATTATTTATAGTGATATCTATATTTTAGATTGATTATATAGAAATAAAATATTTGTAACAAACTACTAACTTGGTCGTCATATAAAATAGAGATTATTTATGCAGCAAATACTGTAATTAATAGTCTTTAAAAAATCAGAGTAAAATTCCTAAAATTGAACCGTAATGATAAAAAATTTCTTTCTCACAGCATTTCGAAATGCTTTTAAAAATTGGACATATTCTATAATTAATATTCTGGGTTTATCAACGGGGCTTGCTGCAATTACTTACATTTTTTTGTTTATACAATTTGAAATTGGATATGATGGAATTCACGATAAAGCAGAACAGATTTACAGGGTAGGAGTATCGGGTAAAATGATGAATAGTGATTTAGATATGGTTGTTACTCCAGCGCCAATGGCAGAGGCAATGTTAAATGACTATCCTGAGGTTATTAATAGTTGTAGAATAATGGGATATGGAGACTGGCTGATTGTTTGTGATGGTAAAAAAATTAATGAAAGGGAGTTGCTATTTGCTGATTCTACTTTTTTTGATGTTTTTTCATTTAAGTTACTTAAGGGAAATCCGAAAAAAGCTTTATCGTCGCCACGAAGTGTTGTTTTAACAGAAACTGGAGCTCAAAAATATTTTGGTAAGGAAAATCCTATTGGCAAATTGTTAAAAGTAGAGAGTGATACAGTATTATATAAAGTAACGGGATTAGTGGAAGATCCTCCGGAGAATTCGCATTTTCATTTTGATTTATTAGGGTCTTTATCTACACTAAGGATGAGTAGGAGTACTGCTTGGCTTTCGCATAATTTTCATACTTATTTGGTACTAAAAGAAGGGACTGATGCCAAAAAGTTTGAGCATAAGATGCAAGAGATGGTAGTAAAAAATGTAGGCCCGGAGATAGAACAAGCTTTAGGAATAAGTATGGATGGATTTGAGGAGAAAGGAAATTCATTTAGGTATTTTATACAACCAATGGTTGATATTCATTTACACTCAGATTATCCATATGAGTTAGAGATGAATGGTAATGTAACATATGTTTATATTTTTATTTCAATAGCGATTTTTATTTTAATAATAGCGAGTATAAACTTTACGAACTTATCGACGGCCAGAGCATCTAATAGATCAAAAGAGGTAGGTGTTCGTAAAGTAGTTGGAGCAATGAAACCACAGCTTGTTATACAATTTTTGACCGAATCGTTTTTAATTACTTTGGTATCGTTGGGTATTGCTATTGTATTACTTGAAGTGTTTATGCCATGGTTAAATAATATAGTTCAAATACCGCTTGAAATAAATTATTTTGATTGTTGGTATATAGTTCCTTCATTGTTTTTATTAATAGTGATAGTAGCTTTAATGGCTGGTAGTTATCCTGCTTTTTTTTTGGCTTCGTTTAAGCCTGTATCTGTATTAACGGGAAAATTAAAGTTAGGAGCTAAGAGTACAAAACTTAGAGCTGTACTGGTAATTATACAGTTTGTTGTTTCGGTTTTTATTTTACTATCGACTTATGTTGTTTCTAGTCAGTTGAGTTATGTTTTAAATAAAGATATGGGATTTGATAAAGAAAATGTTTTGTTAATAAGGCGTTCGGATGCATTAGATAATCAACTTGAAGCTTTCAAATCTGAATTAAAAAGTTTATCGGGAGTTGTTACGGTAAGTAATTCTACGTCTTATCCGGGGAGAGATTTTTGGAAAAATCTATTTTTATTAAAAGGAGAATCAAAAAGTAAAACATATTTATTGCATCAAGCATTGGTCGGTTACGATTACGAAAATGTTTTTGGTTTTGAAATGGCAGCCGGCAGGTTTTTTTCTCCTGAATATGCAGATTCTAATTCGATTGTAATAAATGAAGCTGCTGTAAAAATTTTAGGATTAGAAGATCCGGTAGGAAAGATTATACTTCAACCTACTGGTGATGGATTTGACGAAATGTCGATAATTGGAGTAGTAAAAGATTTCAATTTTAGGAGTTTGCATAATAGTATAGAACCTTTAGCATTTACTTTTATGGGTGAGAATATAGGAGGATTTATTACAGTAAAAATAGAATCGGCGAATGTTAGTAGTAGTATAAATAAGATTCAGAGTATATGGAATGATTTTGTTTTAGATTATCCTTTTGAATATTCATTTTTAGATGAGAAACAAGCAGAGCTTTATAAATCGGAAAGACGAACTAGCAATATTTTTATTTTATTTTCTGGTTTATCAATTTTAATAGCATTTATGGGACTTCTGGGGTTAATATCGTTTATGACTGAACAAAGGAAAAAAGAAATTGGAGTACGGAAAACATTTGGAGCTACGTCAACACATATCATCTATATTATTTGTAAAGATATTTTAAAGTTGGTTTTTGTTGCTGCAATAATATCGTTGCCATTAACTTATTGGGGAATGAATAATTGGTTGCAAAGTTTCTCTTATAGAATTAATATAGATTATTTCATGTTTGTGATGATAATATTTGCGACACTAGTGTTATCGTTGCTAACAGTAATTTATCAGACAATAAAAGCAGCTTTAAGGAATCCTGCTGAAACCTTGCGATATGAGTAGTATAAATTAAAATATTAGAACTTATGCTTAAAACAGATCAATTGACAAAAGTTTTTAAAACCAACGAGATAGAAACTACAGCAATTAATGGTGTTAATTTAGAGGTGAAAGAAGGGGAGTTTGTGGCTATTATGGGGCCTTCGGGGTGCGGTAAATCAACATTGTTGAATATTTTGGGTTTATTAGATAATCCAACAAAAGGAAGTTTGTTATTTGATAATATAGAAGTTGCTAGATTTAAAGAAAAACAGCGAACAGAGTTACGAAAGGCAAATATTGGTTTTGTTTTTCAGAGTTTTAATCTGATTGATGAGCTAACTGTTTTTGAAAATGTTGAATTGCCTTTGTTGTATTTGAAAATATCTGTTTCGGAACGAAAAAAGCGAGTTAATGCTGTTTTGGAAAGGATGAAAATAGCTCATAGAAAGAAGCACTTTCCTCAACAGTTATCAGGAGGACAGCAGCAAAGAGTTGCTATAGCACGAGCTGTTATATCGAATCCAAAACTAATATTAGCAGATGAGCCAACTGGGAATTTGGACTCGGCAAACGGAGAAGAAGTAATGAATTTACTAATGGAGTTAAATAAAGAAGGCACAACAATTATTATGGTTACCCATTCGGTTTCTGATGCTGAATATGCACACAGAATAGTACAATTGTTTGATGGGCATGTTATAACCGAAAATATTATGAAAATATTATAATAATAACCTTTTTCGAAAGTTTTAAAAAGGAGGCGTTTTCGTCTCCTTTTGGGTTTAAATGCATAGTTTTGTTGTGTTGTAATTCAAAAGGGCAATAGAGTAAGAAAAAACAATAAGAATCGGCTGAAATGTAGCATAACATTGTAACACTAAAATTATATTACAATGAGTTTTTAAAAAAAGATGAAATTGTCAGAAGAAGGACGTAAGAAATAGAAATGCAAAAGAATTAATATAGGATTTAATAAACAAAAAAGACAAAAAAGGATGAGAGGAAGTAAAATTATAATTACGGGATTATTGTTATTTCTAAGTTTATTAGCAAATGCCCAGAGGATAAAGAAAAGAAATGTTGAGGCTTTTGATAAGATAAGAGTATTTGGGAATGTTGAAGTAGAAATGATTAAAGGAAAAAAAGAAGCAGTAGAGATATTTGCCCGAAATATAAATCTATCGGACATTGGCATAAACGTATTAAATAGACAATTAAAGATTAAAACAAAATCAAATTTATTTAAAGAAGATGCATTTGTAAAATTAAGAGTTACATATAAAGAGATTCGAGAGATATCTGTGAATGCATCAGCTGATATTATTTTTAGAAATGTAATAAAAAATGATAAGTTGTTTATAAGTGCAACAAGTGGAGCTAGGGCAAATCTAAAAGTAAATCTAAATGCACTAGAGCTTAAAGTTTATCAAGGGGCTCATATTGATATTTCAGGAAGTACAAAGTTGAATGAGGTTTTAGTAAATACTGGAGGAATACTTTCGGCAACATATTTAGCTTGCGATGAGGTTTTTATAAAATTAAATACGGGAGGACAAGCTGAGTTTATTGTAAATAAATCGATTGATGCAATAGTAAATACTAAAGGGAAACTAAATTACTTTGGATTACCAGAAAAAGAAAATATAAAAACTAAACTTGGAGGAAGTGTTAATGCTTGGGATAAACCA
>JAKSCO010000038.1 GCA_022360575.1 Bacteroidales bacterium
ATTACTTGAATGAGAAAAGAATGGCTTATTCTCACACTCCTCATAGGGGCTTTTGGGAGTGTGTGGGGGCAGCAGTCTTTGGTATCTATTCATGGATCTATCACAGAACACAACACAAATGATCCGGTACCATTTGCTACAGTCTTTTGTAAAGAAGTTGCTAGAGGCGGCATTACGAACGAACAAGGAAAGTACGAACTAAACAATCTTCCTACAGGAACTTACAAGCTTTCGTTTAGATGTATGGGCTATCGAGGCCTGGACACTACCATCCAAGTTAACACACCTATCCACCTAAACGTGGTAATGACTCCCCTGAATTTCCAAATCGAAGAAGTAGAAGTCATAGCACACGAAAGTGAAAACCTGCACTCTTCTTCCAAGATTGATAAGCTAGGAATGGAACACCTTCAACCCTCAAGCTTTACGGATCTACTCTCCCTGCTTCCAGGGCACACTACAGTAACTCCTAATTTATCTGAAGTCAACGGAATTAGCCTAAGACAAGTAGGAAATGACTATAATACCTTTCTGGGAACATCATTTGTTATCAATGGCTCTCAACTATCTAATGATGCAAACCTTCAAACCTTTTCAAATGGTAAAAGTGATGTAAAACTTTTAGGAAGGCATATTGCCGGAGGTGGAATTGATATGAGAGAAATCTCTACCAATGACGTCGAATCAGTAGAGATCATCAGAGGGATAGCTCCTGTAGAATATGGAGATTTTCCTCCGAGGGCTTGATGCCTGAACAGCAACCCAGGTTGGCCGCGATTCCCGAAATCCTGAATCTCCTGTTCCTGATCCCGTAAATCTCCCTTGCAAAGGCAAGGAGGTCCTCCGGAAGTATCCCCTCCCTGTGGTCGCCCGTATCCACCATAAGGACAACGTTGTGGGAGCGGCCTTGATCCACAAGGCATTGGTTCAGCCGTTTCACCACGGATGCCTGTGAATGGTAGCTGGTATCGAAAAGGCGCGGGATTCGAGGAAGATCGTCGGATTGTTACTCCTGAGTGCTGTACGCAAAAGGCCCACCGCATCTTCCGCATTCGACGGCATCGCCACCTGCCAGCCGACACCATGGGCCCATTTCACTTCACCGGTCTGGCTGTGCCAGGGATCGCCGCATTTGAAGAAGCCCACCGGCATGCGCACAACCATGGGGGCTGCGAAATG
>JAKSCO010000200.1 GCA_022360575.1 Bacteroidales bacterium
CAAATTTCTTAACTAATCTGATAGCCGGTTTACTTGCGTATTCTTTTTTACCAAAAAAACCTTCAATTAGATTCCAAACCGAACAAACATTTGGGCAACTAGCTATATTTTAATTAAATCCTTATATCGAACTCAGGTTAAAAATATAATTTTGATTTTTTACTATTGTAAATGTTTATTTCAAAGCCTTGTATTATAGTTATAGATATTTAATAATTTATACCAAATGAATTTCAAAATGAGGAATTTATAAAAATGAATAATTTTTGTCTTAGACGCGACGAAAAAACAAAAGATAGCCGAGTTACCTTGCAGCTTTTTTGGCAATGAAATAAGGCAAAAAGAAACGTTTTTATCACTCATTTTGATGTTCTTTTGGTATTACAAATCGAAAGGGAAGATGAAAATAATTACATAAATATTATAATGTTGCAATATTGACGATCTAAAAATATACTAGAATTTTAGGCGTGCTGTAATAATTTGATTCTTGATATAAAAAGAGTATATACTTAATTCGAAAAACGACTTGTAAATGGAAAAAACAATATTTGAAATTACCAAAATGGATTGTCCTTCCGAAGAGAATTTAATCCGAATGAAATTAGATGGAATTTCGAGTATAAAAAAGTTGAGCTTTGATATTCCGAACAGAAAATTAACCGTATTTCACCATGGACAAATAGATCTGATTGAAAAATCAATACAAGAGCTTAGCTTAGGAGCAAAGATTTTAAGAACCGAAAAAACCGACGAAACCCAATTCGAGAAAGATACCAATCAACGGAAACTACTATGGACTGTTTTAGCAATAAATTTTGCCTTTTTCTTAGTTGAAATGACCACCGGATTGATCTCAAAGTCCATGGGATTGGTGGCCGATAGCTTAGATATGTTGGCCGATTCGTTTGTCTATGGAATCAGCCTTTTAGCTGTTGGGCAAACACTAATAAAAAAGAAAAGAATAGCAAGGCTTGCAGGTTATCTTCAAATAACTCTTGCTGTAATCGGATTTGTAGAGGTAGTAAGACGCTTTTTTGATGCCGAAAAGTTACCCGATTTTACAACAATGATTTTTGTTTCGATTTTGGCATTAATAGCAAACGGAGTTTGTTTGTTTTTGCTGCAAAAATCTAAAAGCAAAGAAGAAGCTCATATGCGGGCTAGTATGATTTTTACGTCAAACGATGTAATTATCAATTTAGGAGTAATTATAGCAGGGCTTTTAGTCAATTGGTTAAATTCAAACAAACCCGATTTGATTATCGGGTCAATTGTTTTTGTTTTGGTAGTCCAAGGGGCTGTTAGGATATTAAAACTAGGAAAATAAAAAATCAATACCGAAGAAATATTATATCTAATTATCGTTTAAGCAACACTCGTAATTATTATGGCAGTACTATTGCGAATGTTTTATAAGATATTTCGATGACTTCGGTATTGATAATGCATTAAATAATAAGTTTAAGGTTCTAAATTGCAATACCAGAACCCAAATGTTTCGGGTTCTGAATTTTTTGTTTTGTACTCTCGGTATACTACATCGCCTTTTCTGAAAGATACTGGATTTCTGAAAATAGGACCATCAAAAACAAAGCTATGAAACTCTCCATTCTCGCCACAAGGATCAACATTCAAAGGTAAATCCTGTAAAAACGATTCATCAAATACCCTACCGGCAAATGATTTGTCTAATACCCTGCTATCAACCGAAACTATAATGGTTTTAAAACCTGTGTCGATAAACTCCTTAGCAACATCCTTTGTTTTAGTTCCCCATAATGGGAATTTAGCTTTCATATTTAATTTGTCGAGCTGATTTTCTCTGTATGCACGTAAATCTTCAAGAAAAATATCTCCAAAAATCGAAATATCAATTCCTTCTTGTTTTACCTGACTTAAAAATGATGACATCAATTCATTATACTCATCCATCGATGGATTTTCGGGTAAAAACAACTTAGTTAAAGGCAAACCAATTTCTTTAGCTTGTCTGTCGAGTAATTCTTCGGCAACACCATGCATTGATACCCTTTGATTTTTCCCATTCAGTGTAGTTAATAAATGTTTAATATCAAATAAATTGTCTTTTAATACTTTATGCAGACATAGAGCTGAATCTTTTCCGCCACTCCAATTAAATATTGCTTTTTTGCTCACTGTATTTTACTTTTTTTATATCCTTTTAAAAACTAATTTAGCTCGGGTTGTTATGTAGTATAATATACTGCCTAAAACGACGATGCTCCATTGCATCCTATACCTGTTTTATAAGTTCCTAATAGGATCCCATCTGCATCATATCTATACAATGTACTGCTCGAAGTAAATTTAGCTTCGCTTGCGAATATATTGCCGGTTTTCTTATTCAAATCAAAACCATAAAAATATTTATTGATTAAAGGTGTAGATGGAGCTGTATTGTCATTTATATTCATTTTGTATAAACCCATGGCTCCGGCGCCATAAAATAAATAATTGCCATCCTTACTTATTTCTAATGATGTTGGATGATATGAATTACCAATGTTTATTGTTTCTTCAATAGTGTTTTGTGTTGGGTTTATTCTAACCAATTTCGATGGTGTTTGCGAAGCAATCGAAAAATCTTGATTGTAGCTAACATAACCGCTACATAAAACCCATATTTTATTATTTATATCAATAACAATATCGCGCGGAACATCCCCTTCTAAGGTAATTGTTTTAATTACTTCGTCGGTTTGAGCATTGATAACCGATACTGTATTGTTGTTTTCGAGTCCTCCGCTATTTGCTACATATACTTTGTTGTTGTGCAATAACATTTTTTCGGCTCCTTTACCTACCGATATCGTTTTGGTTACTTGCAGCGATTCTAGATTAATAACCTTTATTGCTCCATTGTCTCCCCATTGCGAAACATAAGCTTTGCTATTTGTTATTCCTAAAAAATAACGAGGATTCTTAACATTATTTACTACACCTTTCTCGGTAAAAGTGATCGAACTTGCAACTTCAATTTTATTTGATGCATTTACTACAATGTAAGCTGCATTGTTGTGTACTGTTAACGACTGAACTACATCGCCTAATACTCGATTGTTTACTGCTTCAAAAATATTGTTAAGAACAGAGTCTTGCTCGTAGTTGTAAAAACTTATCGAACCATTTCCTGCACCAAAAGCTCCTTCGTTGGTAATAAATACACCTTTCGAATAAGCTCCCAGAATTTTTTCTATAATATCATCTTCGTTGTCGCACGAACAGAATAATACTGTAAATGATAAAATAAAAAGTAGTGTTTGAGTTAGTTTAAATTTTTTCATCGATTTGTCTTTTTATTATTTATTCGTAATATTTTAATTATACCAAATGAATTTCAAGATGAGGGATTTATAAAAATGAATAATTTTTGTCTTAGACGCGACGAAAAAGCAAAAGATAGCCTAGTTACCTTGCAGCTTTTTGGGCAATAGCTAAGGGAAAAAGAAATGTTTTTATCACTCATTTTAATGTTCTTTTGGTATTATAGGTTCTATTAAAATTATATCGGATGTTTACAGAGTAATATCGTAGAGGCATTGCATAGAAAGCCATTACTTCGTAAACTTTATTCCAAACATTATTTACTTTAAATGAAATATCAAAACTTGATGAGGTTATTTGGTAATTAGTTCCCACCGATAAGTTACCTACATTGTATGGTTTTACATAGCTCGAATTATCTTTTGTAATATAGCGTTTGCCTACAAAGTTATGAGTATAGTTTAGTCTGATCTTTTTGTAAGCCAACAATAAATTCAATATTGTTTTGTGCTTAGGGGTATACATTAGTTGTTTTCCCTTATTGGCAATATTTATCGATTCTTTATTCTCGTAAGTCGATTTTGTATAATCGTACATCAGCATACTTCTTAATTGCCAGTTTGTGCCTTTGTAATAATATTCTATTTTTTGTTCGCTTCCGCGCGACCAAAGTTTCTCGACATTCTCGGCTTTCCAGTAGGCTCCCCACGGAACCCACACAATACTATTACTTAGTAGAATATTAAAAGCCGAGATACCTACCCCTAAGTTATGTCTTCCTAAGGTGTAATGAAAATTAAAACCTAAATCCTGATTCCATCCTTTTTCTGATTTTAATTCAGAATTTCCTCCCGGACTCCAATACAAATCATTAAATCCGGGCAAATTATATGTTCGCGAAATATTAATGCGAGCATCAAAATACTTATTTATTTGGTAGTTCGAGCTTAACGAAAAAGTGAACGGACTTAGCTGCTTGTCGACCAATTCTTCGCGTAGGCTTAATACCGATACAAATGTTTTTGTTGTATTGTAATATTTAGCCGATGTATATAGGGCTGTTCTGTTGCGATATTTATGATTGTTGTAATTCGATGTTTTTACAAGTTCGTAACAATTGTTAGCTCCCATATTTAATAATATATGATCACCTATTGATGTCTTGTTTTCGATTTCGAGTAAATAATTTTCGTTTTGCATTTTCGAATCAATTTGCAAAACCGAGTCGATGTAGTTTAAATATTCGTAGTTGTAATAAAATCGGGTAAACCACGAGCTTGTTACTCCATTGCGGTTCCATATCGCAGATGCTCGAAATAAATCTGTATTTTGATGTTGTCTACTTATGGTATTCGAAATCATAGGTGGTATTTCCGAATAGTTTTGCTGAGTCCAAAGGTTGGTTGTTATTTTTTGTTTGTTATTAATCTTAAAACTGTTCGATTGCAAAATACCATATTGTTTTTTCTGGGCATTTTCTTGCTTCTCTTTTGGGTGACCAAATTTCTGAGTGTTCTTATGCAAAAAGTCGTTGCGTCCATACTTATGATAAATACGAGTAGAATTAACAAATCGATTGGTTGTGGCATCTACTTTTAGACCTTCGAAATAATTATCGAAGCTTCCGATTTGTTGGTTGTATTCGATGTTTAATTTTTTCCCAAACCTTAAGTTGTTGTTAAGATGAATAGCTCCGCCTATGGCTCCACTACCAAAAAGAGCTCCCGAACCTCCGTGTTGTATGTCTATATTATCGATAAAAAACGAAGGAATCGAATTCATGTCAAAACCTCCGTTCATTGAGTTCTGAAGATTAATTCCGTTCCATATTACAGCCGTATGCTTGCTATTCATTCCGCGTAGCGAAACATTACTAATACCCGAAAATCCGTACGACTTTATTGTGAGTAATGAGTTATGGGCTAGTAGCTCAGATAAGCTCGAACTGTTAAACTCGAGTTTTTTCTTTGTATTAATACGTTCAACTTTTGTCCCTGTAGTAAAATTCACTAAACGATTGGCTGTTATCTCTATTGCTTCAAGCGCAATAGTATCAATAGGCAGGTTAGTGGGTTTGTCGCTTATAGCGTACTTACACAACAAGCAAAATAACAGAGCGAATATCTTTTCTTTTTTCATTAGTACAAATAATTAAATCAATCGTTTAAAGATTTAATCACTCATAACAAAAGGATATAAAGGAAATTTTCTTGGTGTGGTTTTAATACACCTTTGCTTTTTATCCGAAAGCTACAAATGCAATTGCTTATGGCAGGTATTCTGACTTACTCCCTTTTTGTCGGCCTTCCCATTTCATAAAACAGTGACTCGTTCTATTGACAAAAAGTTTGGGTTGGAGCTTACAGCAGCGGTAACTGTTCGGGATTTTCACCCGATTCCCTTTTGCTTATAATTAAATAACCACAAACAGTTTTGCAAATGTATATTACACTATTTCGTTTTGCAAAAAAATACAGCAAAAAGAAAGGATAATTTTTAAACAGGTAATTGTTAAAAAAAGCTCCCACCGAAGCGGGAGTTTAGGATTCACATCCTTCGGCATATAGCCTTATTGTGATAAGATGTAATGCCTCAAAATTAAAAATTATATCAACCAAAACAAATACTAGCCCAATTTATTTGTAATTTTAAAGACACATAAATTCAGTAAAAACATAATAAATAATTGGTCATGAAAAGAATACTAGGTTTAGATCTAGGCACTAACAGTATTGGCTGGGCTATTGTCGATAAAGAAAATCAAGAAATAATCGACTCTGGAGTGCGGATTTTCCCAGAAGGAGTTGTTGCCAAAACAATAGGTACTGGCGATAAAGAACAAAGTAATAATGCAACACGTCGCGAGAAAAGACAATCGCGACGACAATATTATCGTCGCCGATTGCGCAAAATACAATTATTAAGATTGCTTATACAACAAGAAATGTGTCCGCTAAGCGAAAATGATATTAATACATGGAAAAATAAAAAGGAATGGAAGGATAACGAAGTTTTCCCTCAAACGAAAGAGTTTAAGCAATGGATTGCTCTTAATCCCTACGAGCTGAGAGATAAAGCACTAAGTGGTGATTTGACTTTAATGGAGTTAGGGAGGATATTGTATCATTTTATTCAGCGCCGAGGCTTTTTAAGTGGACGCAAAAACAACGAAGACGGGAAAATTTTTGAAGGAAAAGAAGATATTGTTGGTATAGATGATACTAAAGAACAGATAAAAGGAACCACTCTGGGAGCATACTTAAACTCGATATTACCTTCAGAAAATGAATCGTACAAGAGAATTAAGAACGATAATGATACCGATATAAAAGCTCGAGGCAGATACACTTTGCGTGATATGTATGTCGCCGAATTTGAGCAGATATGGCAAAAGCAAGCATGTAAGTTAAAGCTTGATTTGATTAAGGTTGCTAAAACCAAAGTGAGGTATTTAAAAGGTAATTTAGATAACAATCGAAATGATCGAAGGTTGCAAGCACTGAAAAATAGATATGGAAATGAAAATATAAATATCGAAACGATCTTAAGTTATAAAGGAGCTGTACATAAAATTACATCAACAGAATATGTCTCGTTAAAAAAAGCCTTAGCTGGCGACATTTCTATTGTTGATGATATTATAACACATAAAACCCAGGATAGTGTTCTGTTTTGGCAACGCCCATTGCGTTCGCAAAAAAGCTTATTAGCTAAATGTACTTTTGAGCCTAGAAAGACACCAGTACCTATATCTCATCCAGATTATGAAGTTTTTAGAGCATATCAATTTGTAAATAATATTGAATACGGAACTCATCAAAGACTAAGCCCCGAACAACGCGAAACGGTTATTGAATTTATAAGAAGTAAAAAAATGGCATTTAAATTTGCCGAAATACCCAAGAAATTAAATCTTACTTACGAAAAGTTTAATTTCGATGATACCTATTCAGTATCTGGATGTCCTACTATTGCACAGTTGTCAAAACTTTTTCCTGATGAGGTTTGGGAAAGTAGTTATATTGATATATGGCATAGTTTTTTATTTTTTGATGATAGCGAAAAGTTATTAGAGCACTTGAAAAACAAAAACTATAATTTAAATAAAGCTGATTATACTAAGGTAACAGGCAGTTTTAATCCTAAAACCCAAAAAAGAACTTCGGGTATTGTTTTTAAAGAAGAGTATGCAAATATTTCGCTTAAAGCCATACGTAATATATTGCCCTTTTTAAGAAAAGGATATCGCTTTAGCGATGCTACTATTTTGGGTGGTGTGCGTAATGCTTTTGGCGTTGTAGAGTTAGATAATAATAAATTTGAATCGAGATACGATAACTATTTTGCTCATTCGCACGAGCAAATAGAAAATGATATTTTAAAGCTAGCTAAAGATAAAAACAATAAAGAGGGCGATGCTATTCGTAAAATAAAACAATATCTTACTGATCCTAACAACAATTTTAGTCCCGAGTCGATAAAGCCTAATAAGCTTTATCATCATAGCCAACCAATAAAAAAAGCAAAGCTAAATGATAATATTAAAGATATTGAGAACCTAAGAAATCCAATAGTACAACAAGGAGTAAACGAAACTGCTCGTTTGGTTAATAGTTTGCTTAAAAAATATGATAAGTTCGATCAAATAAAAGTGGAACTTGGACGTGATTTAAAGAACGGAAAAAAACGCCGACAAGATTTATCGAAAAGAATTAAAGAAAACTTTAACCAAAACGAAAAAGCTCGCGAAGCTTTAAACGAATATGGTTTAGCACATACACGTAATAATATTCAGAGATATTTGCTTTGGTGCGAGTTACAAAACAAAAATGGAGTAGCTAGATGCCCGTATACAGGTAAAACCATTAATATTAAAGATGCTTTAGGCAACGAAAATAAGGTTCAGATAGAACATATTATTCCGAAAAGTGTATCGCTCGATGATAGTTTTGCAAATAAAACTTTGTGCGACTCGTTATTTAATCGCGAAAAAGGCGAACTTACTCCAAAACAATTTTATGATAAAAACGATGACTCTAAAATGTGGGGTGTCGAATCGTGGGACGAAGTAGAACATCGTGCTTTTAGTTTGTTGCCATATGCTAAAGCCAAAAGATTTACGGCTAGCAGAAAAGATTTAAACACAAACGATTTTATACAACGACAGCTTAATGATACTCGATATATTAGTAAAAAAATAACTGAGATATTATCGCAAGTATGTTCTGATGTAAGAGTATTGCCAGGAGCTTTAACCTCTGAGTTACGAAAACTTTGGGGCTTAAATAATATTTTAGACCCTATCGAGAATATCGATCAGCATCTGTTAACAACAGATATTACCAAAAAGAATAACTTGTATTATTTGGTTACCAATAAACAAAACGAAGTTGTTAGTTTGCATCAAAAATATAATACAAAACCCGAGTTACAAGCAAACCAAACAAGTATCTCTGGTTGTATTAAAAAAGGAACTTTTACCTCGCGAAATATCGATTATAAAATAAATAATATTGATTTGCCCGATGGTGAGTATTGGACTGTTTTAGATTTATCAGAACAAGTATTTCTTACTCAAAAATTTATTGAGAAACCCAGTGTAAGTAATAATCAAATCGTATTAAGAGGGAAGGTTAATAAAAATAAGTTTACAAACGATAGTTTAGGAAAAAACACCCCAGCACAACTAGACAATGGTATTTATTGGGCTAAGTTTAACATAAAAAACATAAAGTTTGAGAAACCCGAAAAAGGAAAACATCCAAAAAATAAAAACGGAATAGTTTTATTTGGGAATGTAGACAATGGGATATTTACATCGTACATATATACATGTCAGAGTAATGAGCCCGACGGAAAATATTGGATTATTATCGATCTTGATTTAGAGAATGTGTTGTATTCGTCGGCAATAAATACAAAACCAAATATTCAAAAACAACAAGTAATTGTTGAGGGTACTGTAAACGAGCAAGGGCTATTTATTTCGGAAACAGATCCGCAGCATACATTAAATACACAAATGCCTAAAGGAAAATACTGGGCAGTGTTTGATGTTAGAAATGAAGTAAACCAGTTTACTGCTCTTAAGCAAGATATGCCTGAGATAGAAAAAGAACAAAATTTAAGAGAAGGAAACATATGGATTGATAAAAATGGCGAAATAAAATTCGATCCGAAAAAAAATCGAGATGACCATCGCCACCATGCTATTGATGCTATAGCTATAGCACTAACCGAACAATCGTATTTACAAAAATTGAGTATGTACAATCAGGTTAAAGAAAATCGTAAACGAGGAGTTGAAGATAATAAACCTGAGTTTGACTTACCTTGGAGTAACTTTTACGAGCAAGTAAAAAATGTTGCTTCAAATATATTAATTTCATATAAGCAAAACTCTGGTAGTATTAAAAGCATTTCGAAAAGAATAAATAAAGATGGTAAAATAATACAAGCTAAAGGAAAAGCTGTTTGTGGACAATTACACAAAGAAAATGTATTTGGCAAACGCCAATCGCCTAACGAAACCGAATGCAGTTTTCATCGACGCAAAAGCATTAGTGAGCTTACTACTCAAAAGCATTTCGATAAAATTGTTGACCCCATTGTACGAAAAATAATAATTGATGCTAAACAGCACGAAGTTGAAAAACAAAAACAAATAGATGATTTAAAAAAGCAACTTAAAAAAGCAAACGAAATACAAGAGTTAAGCATAAATAAACAAATTTTGGATATAGAAACAGAAATAAAACTTTTGTATACCTTGCCTAATAAAAAGGGAGAACCTGTACCTATAAAGAAAGTTCGTATACGCGAAAAAATAGGGAATGCACAGTTGCTTAAAAGCCGATTAGGCATAAATCAGTATGTAAACCCTAAAAAAAACCATCATGCAATTGTATATCTTGACGAAAACAATGAGCTAAACGAGCAGGTAGTTAGTTTATGGGAGGTAGTAGAGCGCAAAAAACAAGGACAAGATGTTTATCAATTACCAGTTCCGGATAAAAATAGACCTATACCTAAGAAAATTGTAGCTACCTTGCAAATAAACGATATGTTTTTATTGGGACTTAGCGATAACGAGTATCAAAGCAATATAAACAACAATGCTTTTTTAAGTAGTTACTTGTATAAAGTCCAAAAACTTTCAGGAGGAGATTATTTTTTTGAATTATGTTTCAGACATCATCTTGATTCAAGACCTGATGGTGAAGCTAAAATAGATTATAGGTATATAAAAAATTTTGGAACAGGAGTTACAGGTTGGCAAACTATGAATCCAATAAAAATAAAGATTAATAATTTAGGCAAAATAATAAAACTTTAAAACCATGATAAAGCGAACCCTATATTTTAGCAACTCGTTTTACTTGTCGGTAAAAGACAAGCAATTGGTAGTGCAACCCAAAGACGAAGGCGCAGTGAAACATTTTTATCTCTCATTTTGTATAAGTATTATTTAAAA
>JAKSCO010000311.1 GCA_022360575.1 Bacteroidales bacterium
AAACTCAAGGTTCGCTGATATTTTTATAATAAAATTTACGAAATAGGCTTTATCGCGCATCCCAAGTCGTATCGATGATAGGTTCTTTACTCTGTTTTTTGTTTTTGCTTCGATACTGAGGGATGCTTACTTCTCCTATCCTCACCCAGCCTATTTCTTATTTTATGGAAAAAAATCTCAGAATAACCAATCTTTATTCTTCCTGTGAGTGCCTTTTTTTATAAATCGTTAAACCGTGCAATTACCGGCAGGGGGATAAACTGAAATCGGTGTGAAATATTTAATAATTGTTAACTAGTAGTAGACTTAGATTAACTCATCAGAATCAAATACATTATTGAAAAACTTGTATTGCTAATATAGAAACAGAATTATCAAAATTTGTCGATTTCAAAATCCTTCATAATTTCAAGATAATCCATGCTATATCATTATTTGTATATTGACTCATAGGTCTCGGTTAATTTTGTCCTAACGAGTAGCAATATTAGAGCAGTTGGTATAACTGTCAAATATTTGATCCAATCAATTACCTCCAAACTTGATATAAACGTAATGGCTATTGGAATTAAAAGAGTCGAAATAGAAATCAGAACACCTGCTTTTGTATTTGCATTTTCATAAGATTTTAACTGCTCCTGAAGTAAATCTTTTGACTTAGAAGCCAGAAATTCAGCATTCTTTATAATTTCATTTTCTTCTATATTCATATTGTCCAAAACTTCTTTAAATGTTCATTAGTGTATTTAATAAGTAAATATTATACATTTATTTAATTGTTTTTTTAATTCCCGTTGCTGAAAATCAATTCAAATTTATCTTGATTTCCAATTTTTATAATTTCATCCCAATCCGTTTTTTCCCACTTTTCGATTCGTCCATTTTGTTTTATTTTCACTATCAATTCATCTTTTTTAAGGGTCTTTTTTAAACTTTCTACTTGTTCTATATCATTATCATTTATCTTTGATATCTCAATATTTTTTGGCAATCTACTGACATCCTCTATTTTCCCTCCAAGTTGAACATAAATATTTTTCAACATATTGTTTTGTTCAGTCAACAAAGTTTCGTGTTTTTCTTGAATCTTAATCAAATCATTAATTCTCCAATACCAAAGATTTACTCCTCTAAATACGAAAAAAATAGTAATTGCTATTCCTAAACCAATTAGTAATTCTGTATAACCTGTCATAATTATATACTTAAATGTTTGTTAATAAGAGTTCTATTTATTCTCACAAGCCACAAGTCTAAGACTTGCGGCAGTGAGAGTTATATCCTTTTTTAATTTTTTCATATCAGATACTGTTCCGTGTCCCTGCTCAATGAAGTCAGAGACTTCGCTGAGCGGAGGGTTAGTTTTCTCGTTTTGTTGCACCGAATTTGATGCGGGAAAACAACATTCGGAAAACCTTGTCATGCCCCAATTTGCTATAAGGGGTATTAGTAACGTTATTTTATTATTTTTCCATTTTTATCTAAAAGTTCAATTTTGGGCATATCATTATTGTCAACATATATTTTAATTCTTGGTGATCCAGACTTGTCATTTATAAAAAGTCCTACATCTTTATTAAAATTTTTCCCTATAAACAGTCGTTTTTCCATTAAAAGACTATCAAGTTTCATTTGTTTATATTCTTTTTGTACTTTGATTTTATCATCAATAGAGTCTAACTTTTCAAACCTTTGCATTCTTTCCCTAATTGTATTCTCTTTTGGATAATCCCATAATTGTAATCCATATTTTCTTAAATTATTCTGTGTGTTTTCCATATATTGAAATTGCATAATTTGGTCATCACGAAATTTGTCTAATGATAGAACCATCCCTGCATTATTATCATTACCATCATATACAAGTCCACCGCATTCGTCTCCAATAGAATTAAAGAATATCATTCCTGACGGTCTTTCTCGAGGTTTCAGTTTTTGCCCATTAATAATGCCTGGATGTTGTCGAACTTCATTGCTGATAACCATTCTTAGACTCTTTCCTGATTCATCGACAACATTTATACGTTTAACAGTCAATTCGTCAAATTTTTCCTTTTTAGTAGTAGTAATATAAACTAGGAATACTAAAAAAAGTAAACTACTTATTATTGAATAAAATGTTAAAAAATTCAGTTTTTTTCTTAGATTACTGTCTGTCATCTGTGTTTTTATTAAATATTTAACGTTAATGTATATAACAAAACCTTGATATTTATTATTATCACGGCTCTTATTTTTATGTATTGTTCATTTAGTTTTCTATTTAAGATCCTATCTTTCCATAACGGTGTTGTTCGGAAAAATAGATTACTATTTTTTTCTTATTTCCTAAAATTGGATAGAATAATTCATATCTACCATTATAAGAACTAAATCTTGTTTTTTTATAATTTTCATTAAAGACTTTATTCAGATATTCTTTCTCTTCTTTAGAACAGGAATATATATATTCAATTTTATCTTCATTCTTTTTAGTTTGATAGTTCATGCGAAAATTTCTAATTCTCAAATATGTTAAAGAGCCTTCGACAGTGTCTTGAGCAATAACAAATGCATAAGGTAGGTTATTGTCAATCTTACCAAGATATTCTAAATTCTTTTCTGTTTGTTTGATATATTCTTCCGTAAAAGAATAAGTTGACAGTTGATTCACTTTTTCTGGATATTGTTCAGTTAAAAATGTAGCAGATTCAATTAAATACTTTTCTTTTTGTCGAGAGGTCAATTTGTCGCCCCAATAGAGTAAAACAAAAATAATCGGAAAACTTAAAATTATAAGAACTGTTGAAAGCTTTGAGTTTTTGAATTTGCTAACAGGATTTTTTCTATCTACATATTCTGAAATTTTAGTCAAATTCAACATAATATTAATCATTAGTGCTCCAAACATCAATGATAAAATCGCTATTATACTAAAATAGAATGATTCAGTGATATTTTCTTTGAAAATTTTAAGTCCAAAAACAGTTATGGAGATAAAAATGAAAACCCAATAAATTAAGAGAATTATTGATACGATTCCAATTGCATTGCTGATTTTAATAATTCTGTCTTTATTCATAATTTCTCTCAAACTTGTTAAATTTTTAAATTGTGTTAACAGAACAATAGCAGGTTTTAAGGTGATTAACTTGTCTGTTTCCACGAAAGGTTATAAAATACACTGATTTTAATCGTATCATTTTATCGGCTATTGCTATTAAGCAATGTTAGCTAGCGTTTTTAATCTTTTTTTCAATGTATTTTGAGTTCATTATTCTTAATGTTCCCATATAATCCATTTTAATTTCGATTAAATCGCCCACCTTGTATTTTTTCTTATTTTCTCCTAAGTCAATTACAATCATATCAGAACTTGCTCCTGCAAATTTTAATGTTTTATCAGAAAGTTGGAGGTGATCCGTTTCAGCATCAAGTAATCCTAGGTCAATAATTGCTCTGTATGATGTCTCTCCTATATCTGTTTGGTCAAATTCAAAATTATCACCTTCAACATTAGTTCCCATTTCTCCCATAGGAACAATAGGTTTTTCAATTAATTCAATTATCTCTGTGTATAACATAAATACATTTGAGTGCATTTTTTTAAACTTAGTGTTGTTATAAACATCTGTTCCTAAAAACAAGGTTTCTCCAACTCTAAAATGATTGATTCCTCGAGGTAAAAGATTTTGAAAAATTAAAGGTATAGTAACAGAAGATCCCCCTGAAACATACGGGATTTGTTTGTTGAATTTTGCTTCAATTAGTTGCTCGTATAAACTTAACTGAATTAATTTATCATGGTTGGGTAAAACACCATACAAACAAGAAAGGTTTGTGCCTATACCAACAACTTCAATGTTTTCAAATTTAAAAACACTCTCATAAAAATCAATAAAATCTTCACCTAATACACCTTCTCTAAGTTCTCCAAGTTCAATTGATATTATGATTTTGTGAATTTTATTTTGTTTTTTAGCTTCTTTTGAAAGTAGATTAATCGTTTCTATTTCTGTATTCATGCTAATATCTGCATATTTTATTACGCTTGGTATTGCACGTTTTGCCGGAGGTTTAATATAAATCGTTTCTATTTTGGGATTAATTGATTTTATTTCTTTCAGATTCGATGTCCGAGAGTCGCACACTTGTTTGATGTCAAATTTTAGTAATTCTGTTAAAAACAGTTTATTTCCGCTTAGCATTTTAGAGACAACAGACCATTCAATACTGTTTTTCTTAAAAAGGGTATTAAGATAATCAAAGTTCAATTTTAATTTTTTGGTATCTAATGTTACAAAAGCCATTATTCCTCCTTTTTATATCGCATTTCAATATATTTACTACTAAATCCAACTTTCTCATATAAAAATCTTGCTGGGTTTTCGGGTTCAACATGCAATGCAATACTACCATTTGCATGGTCGATAGCTTTTTTCATTAATTCTTTTCCAATACCTTTTCCTCTTAATTTTTTATGCGTGGCAATGTAAACTAAAATATTTTCTGGTATATAATCTTTCATTCCGGTTTGATTAACAACAACAACACCAGAGGTTTCATTTTTATAATTTGATACTAAGATAAAGCCTCCAAAGGAAGTAGTTTCTTTCAGCGCGTAGTTTACTGCTTTCTCAATGTCAGGTTTTGGGTCTCCATATTCTTGCAAATTATCATATAAAAACTCTATAACATCTTCCTTTTCAATGTCGCTAGGCTTGTTTTCTGTATCAAACACTTTTGTTTGGACCATAAAATATTTTTTTGATTAATAATTCTGTTCAAAGTATAACAATTTTTTTGAGATATGCAAGATAGTCAACGGTGAATGCTATGCTTAGTATTCCTTTTATTACGTCTGTGTCAAGGTATATTGCGTATAATACCAAAAGAACATCAAAATGAGTGATAAAAACCTAAATTTATAAAATCTAACAGCTCGAATATACAACGCTTTAAAACAAAAAAATCTGTTCTCGTAAAAACTCTCCGAAAACAGATTTAAACATTCATTATTATTTGTTTAATCTACCAAAATAAAATATACAAAACAGCAACAATAATAGTTA
>JAKSCO010000212.1 GCA_022360575.1 Bacteroidales bacterium
ACATGGCACGAATTTTTGAAAAAGTTGCTCCCATGATTTTTACATGGCACGAATTTTTGAAAAAGTTGCTCCCATGATTTTTACATGGCACGAATTTTTGAAAAAGTTGCCCCCATGATTTTTACATGGCATGAATTTTTGAAAAAGTTGCTCCCATGATTTTTACATGGCACGAATTTTTGAAAAAGTTGCCCCCATGATTTTTACATGGCATCAATTTTTTAAAAAAGAAGTTCCTTGATATTGTAGAGAGAGTATCATTGTAAATAATTGATATTTATGCAATATAAATTTTGGATTTTTTTTTGTTTAACAATTATTTTATTAATTTAGAACTCAAACCAAAAAAAATCAAATATGAATGTTTTAAGAAGCCGAGCTAACATAGGCGAAATGTTAGCTGTAGGAAGAGCAATTTTGAATCTAATTAAAGAAAATCCTATTGCTGATGATGCGTATCTTGATTCGCAGGTTAAGCACATCGAGCAAAAGGTGGCTGCGCTAGCAGAAGAAAATAATTCGGGCGCATTAGTTAATAATATGGACGATGCCGATTTGGTTCGCGATTTAGACACACGGTCGATATTTTACGAAGTAAAAGCAAAGTGTGTACGCCGCGAGAGTGACAAACAACAAAAAGCAGAGGAGATATATAAATTACTCGATCGGTATGGTATAGGCATGATAAATGAGAGTTACAAGCAACAATCGGCTAGTGTAATTTCATTAATCAAAGATTTAGAAGCTCCCGAGCTAAGCCAAGCTATAGCTGCTATACCCGACTTAGCAGAGTTAATAACTAATTTAAAACAATCGCAAGCAGCTTTCGAAGTAGCCGAAACAGAGTACATAAATAATTATAACAAAGAGGAGAATAGTGTTCCGGCTTATGTACTATCTAGGCAATTAGAAGATATTATAAACAAAGAGTTTTATATTTATCTGAAAGCGATGACAGCAGTAAATGCTGAAAAATATTCGAAACTAATGTCTAAGCTGAAGTCGTTATTCAAAAAAACAAATCAAGAAATTAAAGAACGCCTTGATGCCATAAAACGCAAAAAAGAAGCCGAAGAAGCAGCAACTGCCTAATTAATACCAAAAGAACATCAAAATGAGTGATAAAAACGTTTCTTTTTGCCTTATCCATTGCCAAAAAAGCTGCAAGGTAACTCTGCTATCTTTTGCTTTTTCGTCGCGTCTAAGACAAAAATTATTCATTTTTATAAATCCCTCATCTTGAAATTCATTTAGTATAAACCGTTTGAATCAATTACTTAATAGCATATTTGAAAGTAATAGAATGAACAAAATCAATCATCCCCGACTCAATTGAGTCGGGGATGATTGGTTTGTGAGGGGAGTGAACTTATAAATTAAACGATAAATATTTTGTAGATTATCATAATAAGACTCGTATTTGCCTGATACTTGTTTTAACCAATACATCTTTATTATTTTTGTATTATGGATGTGCTAAGACCAGAACAAAGAAGAAATAATATGAGGGCAATTAAAAGTTGCAATACAAAGATTGAAAAATTGCTTGCAAAGGGATTATGGAAAAAAGGATTTCGTTATCGTAGAAATAATAAAACAGTTTTTGGAAAACCAGATTTTACATTTAAAAGCTTAAAAATTGCAATTTTCTGTGATAGCGAATATTTTCATGGAAAAGATTGGGAGACTCAAAAACATAAAATAAAAACGAACACTGAGTTTTGGCATAAAAAAATTGAATCGAACATTCGCAGAGACAGTAAGGTTAATGAAAAATTAATTAATGATGGTTGGAAAGTAATTAGATTTTGGGGAAAAGAAATAAAGAAAAATTTAGATATTTGTATTGATAAGATTGAAGAAGAAATAAAGACTAGAAAGGAAGAGTTAGAGAATGGTAAAGTATTCAGAAATACGGGAAGCGATTAAGATTGAGCCTTTAAAGGATGATGATAATGAACAAGCATTTACCACTCATTACTTACATAATATTCAGAATGGAGTAGCTCATTATTTTGAAGAATCAGCAAGAGAATATTTGTCAAAATATCCAGATCAGTTTGAGAATATAAAACGAGGAAAAAAATTGTTATGGGATGTCCCTTTTCCTTCACCCTCAAAGCCAAAGTTTAAGTTTGTTGATCTATTTGCAGGGATAGGAGGGATTAGATTAGCATATCAAAAAGAAGGAGGGAAAAGTGTCTTTTCTTCAGAATGGAATAAGTTTGCCAAGGTAACATATGAAGCAAATTTTGGAGAAGTTCCTTTTGGTGACATTACAAAAATTCATGAAGAGCTTATTCCTGATCATGATGTCCTTTTAGCCGGATTTCCATGTCAGCCATTTTCAATTGCAGGAGTTTCTAAAAAAAATAGTTTAGGAAGAAAACATGGTTTTTTAGATGAAACTCAAGGAACTTTATTTTTTGATATAGCAAGGATATTAAAGAAGAAGAGACCTAAAGCTTTTATGTTAGAAAATGTTAAGAATTTAATGGCTCATGATAAAGGAAGAACTTTTAAAGTAATTTATAATACTTTAAATGAACTTGATTACTCTGTACATTTTAAAGTTTTGGATGGGAAACACTTTGTTCCACAACATAGAGAAAGAATAATAATTGTTGGTTTTGATAGAAAAATCTTTAAAGGGAATGAGAATTTTAGTTTTTCTGATTTACCAGAACCCAGAAGGACAATTAAGGAAATTCTTGAAGAGAATCCGGATTCAAAATATACCTTATCTGATAAACTGTGGGAATATTTGCAAGGACATGCAGCAAAGCATAAGGCAAAGGGAAATGGTTTTGGTTTTGGTTTAACAGATATTAATGGAATTAGTAGAACAATGAGTGCTCGTTATTATAAAGATGGATCTGAAATTCTTATTCCTCAAGAAAATAAGAATCCTCGTAGATTGATTCCAAGAGAGTGCGCCAGATTACAAGGTTTTGATGATGATTTTATTATTCCTGTTTCAGATAATCAAGCATACAGACAATTTGGAAATTCAGTTGTAATGCCATTAATTCATTCTGTAGCTAAGCAAGTAATAAAAGTTTTAGATAATTTCAATGAATAATATTTTACAATCAGCAGTTCAATCTTGTACCGAAAGCGAAATAGCTTTTAGTAAGTTCATTACTGCAAATGATGCGGGTGTAACAGGCGGACATCAAGCAGGTTTTCATATACATAAACATTCTTGGAAATTATTTTTTGATTCCCCAGGGGTTAGAGGAGAAAATAAGGATGTTTATATAAAAATAAAATGGCAAAATGATTTTGAAACTGATAGTCGTTTTATTTATTATGGAGTAGGAACAAGAAATGAATATCGATTAACCAGATTTGGACGTGGATTTCCTTTTCTGAAAGAAGATAATGTAGGGGATTTACTAATTATTGCTAAAAAGGATAATGAATATTATGAAGCATTTGTTTTGTCAAGTGATGAAGATATAGATGACTTTTTTTATGCATTTGGTATTTCTTCAACAGAAACAAATGGAATCCTTCCAAAGACAGCAGAATTATCTGCAGAGGAAAAACTAATTCAATTATTCACTCAATTTCTGAGAGATTTAAATGTAGACTTTCCTCCTACGGTTGAACTTGCAACAGGTGCACGGGATATGTTTTTTGAAGCATATAATCTTCAAAGTGATATCGTTTTGCAAAGACCAGATAATGAAATATTAAAATGGCTTGCTACCGAATTTGATTTATTTAAATTTATTGAGAATGACAGATATGGAGAGTTGATTAGAAATCCGTTTCAATCTGTCGACGATTTAATAAAGACAGCAAATACAATTTTAAATAGACGAAAATCCAGAGCAGGAAAATCTCTTGAGCATCATTTATCAGAAGTATTTAATATTTGGAATTTATCTTATACTTCACAAGCTGTAACCGAAGCTAAAAAGAAACCTGATTTTATATTTCCTGATATTAATACGTATTATTCTGAACCTACAGGTAGTGATAGATTGGTATTTCTTGGGGCAAAAACAACATGTAAAGATAGATGGAGACAAATCGTTGGAGAAGCAGATAAAATTCTTAACAAACATTTATTTACATTACAGCAAGGAATTTCTGCAAATCAACTTAACGAAATGCAATTAGCTAATGTTACTTTAGTAGTTCCAAAACCTTATTTATCGAGTTTTCCAAAAGAGTATCGGGATAATATATGGACTCTTGATAAATTCTTGAGATTTGTAGAAAATTCTCAAAATAGAAGATAGACGTATAATTTCTTTAACCAATGAAAGTTTACCCTCGCTAATCGAAGTTTAATCATCTTCGATTCATGAAACCGCTCCGCTAAGTTCTTATTTCGATTTATATGATTTTTAGTAAAGAATATATTTACTATGATAAATTCTACACTATTGCACGAATCTTTCGTATAATTTAATTGATAACAATATTGTTTATTGCAGACCAAAATAACACTACACGTACATTGATAAAACCCACCTTGCTAACAGCAGTTTCTAAGTAAGTTCCTCTTTGTAAATATCCCACTCGTAGTCCTTTGTTTTGGGTATTATTTTTAAACTATCCGAGTTTCGTGTTACTGTACTTTTCGATGGAATTTCGCCTGAGATTGTACATCCGGCTCCGATGGTAACTTCATCGCCAATTTTTGCTCCGGGCAGTATAACAGTATTGGCGCCAATCCATACATTGTTTCCTATGATAACACCTTTAGTATTCGATAATTTACGTTGGTCGTATTTATAATGATTGGTAGTTACAATAACTAAATTAGGTCCAAAATCTACATTGTCGCCAATTTTTAATCCTCCATAGGCATTAATGTATGTGCCCGGATTATCGCCCGGATCGCAGATTATTCCTTTTTGGATATGTTCCCAGCCTAATATTTTACTTCGAAAATCAACAGGCCAAGGCACCCTTCGATTAAATCCTATTATTTTTTGTAAAAAGAAATATTGCCACAGAATTTTATAGTGCTTTTCGTATCCTTTGCGAGGACGTTTATATTGAGGATAGGCTATTTTTACCAACCAGCGAAATAAGCTCTGATCCAAGGCATCGAAAATATATTTTAAAATCTGTTTCATATAATTTATTAATTTCGATTTGTCTTATGCTTTATCGATTTAACAATACTACAACATACAACCCAGTCGTTTTTTTGTGGTAAAAAAACTTTAAGTTTCTGTTTGCTATCGTTTGTAAAAAGAATTAATCCTATAATTAGCGATACAATAAACACACACGAGTTGGCTATACCTGCTCCTAACAAACCAAATTGTTTCATCAAAGGTATTTGTATTGCCGAAATAATTATAATTCCGCTTAGCGACAATAGAAATACTACCTTGGGGCGTCCGCTACCATTAAAATACTGAATGATAACTAACAATACTGAATAAGCTAATACTCCGGGTAATAGAGTAAGTATTATGGGTTTTATGTTTACATAATCGTTTCCGAAAATCTTAGTAAATATTTCTGAGGGGATAAATGCTACAAACAATACACTCAATAGAGTTATATACAAAGTAAAACGAAATGAGTTGATTGTTAGATGTACATTTTTGTCTTTGTCGTTTGTATTCGAAAACTTGGTTAATAAAACATCAGAGATACTCATCCCAACAAGTTTTATGCTTTCGCTAATTTGCATCGCCAATCCGAAAACACCTAAACTCGAAACGGATAAGAAACTCGAAATAAAAAAATAACTAATACGCTGATTTAGTATTTGCAATACAGAGCTTCCTTGCATTACCGATCCGTATAATATGAGAGGTTTAAATAATGCTCTAGACGAACGAAACTCAATATTATCAGATTCTTTTATTTTCGAAACAATTATTGTTTGAACAATAAATACGATTGAATAACTACAAATAAAGGTTATAACAAAAGCCCAAAAGCTAATAAATTGAAATCCTATAACAATAGTCGATATAATTATTAATCGAGATATTACTAAGCTTAAGCTAAAATAATTTGCCTTTAGAATAAGTTCGCGTCCTAATAAATAATTTTGAAATACAGATACCGATGAAGTTAAAATTATTAATATCGGAATGCTTAGTAACTCATGAATTGTAAAAGATTTTATTTTTAGGATTATCGGACTAAGTCCAAAATATATGACCAAGAAAGTAATGCTTGCAACTGCTATAATCCAAACAAAAGCTATTGTAAATAAATTTCTTTTACGAGCTCTTGAAGCATAATAAAGCAACGAATTGCCAGTTACTAAACCATTGAGTTGCGATACAAAAAAAACAATTAGTGTTAATAGTGCTATTTTCCCATATATTTCGCTTCCTAAATAATACGAACTAACCCAAACAATAATAAAGTTTAATGCCGACTCTATTGTTTTAGCTCCTGTGGTATGTATTATTTTTTTTAACACTATGCTTTAGTACACTTAAAAATAGTTTCTTTATCTCCTTGTCCTAACGAATATTTGTTTGTTGTTTCGTCGCCTAAAATCTTTCTATAATCAATTACTTCAACATCTAGACCTATCTTGTTTAATATTGCAACAAAATCATTCCCGTGCTTTCGTTGCAGATTAGCTCCATATTTTTTGTAGCGTTCATCTTCTGATAATAAACGAGGCGAATTATCGGTTTTGTTTTCAGAATCAATATAGGTTATAATAAGAATATTTCCTCTAGGCTTAATAACTCGCTGTAGCTCTTTTAACGCGGCTATTTCATCGGGCACTTCAACCAATACATGCGAGCATATAATCAAATCGAAAGTATTACTATCAAAAGGGATATCTATAATATCAACTTCGAGCTCAGCTGCATTAGGATCGATGTCGGCACTATAATATGTTAGTTGCTTAAACTGTCGCATATTTTTCTCAACCTGAGTTTCAGGAGCAAAATGCAATACTTTAAGTTCTTCTTTATTTACCTTAAGTTCGTTTAATAAATAAAACCACAACACACGAGTTCGTTCTAACGATAAACAGTAAGGACACTTTGCATTTTTTCGAGGAATGTGTCCGTGTGTAAAAAATTTACGTGCCGATTTATTACATACATTGCATTTTAATCTTTTCCCTACATAAAAAATAGATAGCATCTTATATCTAACTATTTTTATTTTATATCTGAAGTGAGGACTAAATATTTTTTGATACAATCTTCTCATTCATTTCTTATTTTAAGCCCAAATATATTATCATATTAGTTTTTTGATAAGGCTTTATTTTTGTTTTAAAGTGGTTTTGTTGCAAGCTTTAATAATACAAATATATTACCTTTTTATTTAAATTTTGAACATCTGTATTTTCGAGTAGGCCTTGTTTGCAGCTCCAAATCCCCTGAAAAAACGAGCAATAGACTCGATGTTCGATCCTTCGAAATCGATAATGGTTTGAGTTTTCGAATATTTTTTAATTAAATAATCAACCATAAAATAAACAGCTCTGTTTTTATATCCTTCGGCATTGGCTACTGGCGAATGATAGTATATACGGTTATCCGATTTTATAACAAACAAAGCAGCTATTGTTTCCGATTGCATGTTTTTACAAATAAGAATTTCGCCTAAGTTGTTGTTTAATGCATTTGTAACAATACGGAAAAGTGATTCTTTTTCTGTTTCGGGTAAAACAAAGCGTCGGTTTTTATTGGCAAAATCGCAAAACCACAGTACATCATTGGTATTTTCTATTGTCAGATTATTTTTATTGCTTCTTTTTACATTCGATTTTGTGTGGCTCGAGTAATTCGAATAATTTGTTTTGTAATCATTTGTTAATGAAAGTTCGTAGTTGGCTCTAGAGTTAATTTTTCGAATGCCAAATTCTGGAACACAGAAATCGTAAGCTCCCATTATTAAAAAACGAGATGGTATTTTTTTGTAAAAACAATTAATTACATCTTGGCTTAATTCAAACGATGAGTAAATCCCTGTTTTTTGGACATAATAAGGCGAAATCCCGAATTTTAATCCATATTTCTTAAAAAACGAAATAGGCATTACTGCTTCATAGTCGTTCATGATTACTCCACCCCAATTTGAGCATGCTGCATCTAAAAACCAAATATCTCCATAAATTGATTTCTTGATAGAATTATTTATACATGCATTCCATTTATCTACATTTATATGTTCACGGCTTAAAAAAATGAATTGATTTTTTTGATCTTTTTTATTCGACATATTAACGTTTAATGTAGTTTTTCCCCAATAAAATCCGAAGGTTTCTTTTTAGCTGTTGAAAATAATAGGTTTGATTTCCTTTTTGTCCTGTTTCCATAGGTATTCGTTGGAAATTCATTTTTGCCCGATCGTTTTTTATTCCAGCAGTACCAAATGTTATATCAACAAGTTTCGAATTATAGATATCCTCGAAAAAGCTTTTTTTTAATCCAAAATCGGTAAACGGAAACGAAAAAGCTTTTATTGTTTCGGTAAAATTATTACTTACATAATCTACCGACATTTTAATTTGTCTAAACTGTTCGTTGTAGTCTATAAATCGAAATTCAGGATGGTTGGTGCTGTGTGCTCCAATCGAAAATCCATTTTGTGATATCTTTTTTAATTGCTCAAAGCTTAAGTATGGTTTTTCTTGCTTAAGATATTGATTAAAATCAAGATTAATATCATTGGCTAATTTATCCAGATAAGCCTGATTGTCGTATTTAATCTGTAATATCTTATCTCTGTCAAAGCTTATATTTTCATTTAAATATGTTTCAATTAATAAAGATGCTTTAAATCTGAACGATAGATTTTTATTATCGATGAAATCAGAATTGACAAAAAAAGTAGCCGGAATACCCTTTTGTTGTAATATAGGCATTATAACATCATAACATTCGTATAGTCCGTCATCAAAAGATAAATGAAAGACTGGCTTTTTTAGGTTCCTAAAATTTTCGTGAGCGTACTTATAAAAATCAGACAAACTAACCGGAACATATTTTGAGCAGAAAAATTCCAAATCGTTTATAAATTCTTGTTCTGTTTTTATCGGAAATAAATGTTTTACGTGAGCAAGTTTATTATTGCTTACTGTGTGGTAAAAAGGTAAAATATATGATATTTCTGAAAACATAATTCAGGCTCATAAAATAATAAGCTAATCGCGTAAACTTGAAAAATCTATTTCTTTATTTTCTGATTCTTCAACAACTTTTCCGTTAACAAATTGGATAGTACGTGCTGGATATTTTTTTACTATATTATAATCGTGAGTAGCCATAATAACAGTTCGTCCATTATTACTCATCTCTAAAAATATCTTCATTAAATCTTCCGATGTCTCGGGATCTAGATTTCCGGTAGGTTCGTCGGCTAATATTATTTGAGGATTATTTAATAAAGCCCTAGCAATAACAACTCTTTGTTGTTCGCCTCCCGATAATTGGTGTGGCATTTTATATCCTTTATACCCTAATTTTACTCTATCTAAAACCTTGGCTATGCGATTATTAATTTCATTCTTGTTTTTCCAACCTGTAGCTTTTAAAACAAACTGTAAATTATCGAAAACACTTCTGTCCGAGAGTAATTTAAAATCTTGAAAAACAATACCTAAATTCCGACGAAGCATGGGAATGTGTTTTGTTTTTAGTTTTATAAGATTGATTCCTGCAACTGTAACTTCTTTGGCTTCTTTAGCTTTTATAGGTATTTCGGCATTCATAGTTCTTATTAAACTTGTTTTTCCGCTACCTACTTTACCAACAAAATAAATAAACTCGCCTTTATTTATCGTTAAGTTAACATCTTTTAAAATAAGATTATCTTTCTGAAAAATATCGGCATCTTTAAATTCGATAATTGTGTCTAAAGCCATAAGTTAATTTTTGTTTCATTCAAATTTATAAAATATATAACGGATCGACAATTATAATAAAGTTTACAACTCATACAAAATTCCGAATGGAGCAGAGTAAATTAAACTTTTTATGCGTTCAGTATAGTCTTGTAGTCCGAATTTCTTTATTTGATTTTCAGGATTTGTTATTTTGAAATGAGCGAGTAATACAAATTTATCATCTCGAATTTGTACATAATCAGGAATTTTATTTGTCCCTTGTGTCTTTAAAAAATACATGGTATACTATTTGCTTAAGCCACAAAAGTAGATAAAAAAACTTATTAAAAATCATCTGTAGTAACGAATCGGTATTAAAAAGCTAACTTTACAAGTAATGCTAAAGTTAAAAATTAGACGAAGAAAAATACATGATAAAGACTTAGTTAAAGTGCTCAAATCTGATCTTATATTGAATATAAAATCAGTTAATATCAAGAATATTCTAAAAATAAAATTCACAGAGAAAATAATTTTGCTAATTAACAGTTTAATGTTAATTAAAAAGATTACGTTTCGCTATTTGATCTATTAAATCTTTTTAAATTTATGCGAATTTCAAGAGTAAAATTTATGTTAAAAAAAGAATGGTTTAAATTATTAGCAATGATGGTATTGCTATTAGTATCGCTAAATTCATTTTCGCAAAAAACACTAATCTTTACAAATCCAAATCAAGATTATGTAACAGGATTGGAGCTTTTCGAAAAAATGAAATATGGAGCAGCTCAAAAACATTTCGATAATGCAATAAAAGCTAATGGTGATTCGAATTCAGAATTTAAAGCTAATGCCGAGTATTATTCGGCTTTGTGTGCTATTGAACTGTTTAACGAGGATGCCGAATATAAAATTTCGAGATTTATAGCCGAACATCCCGAAAACTCCAAGGTTAACGGAGCCTTTTTTCATATGGGCCGATTTCAGTATCGAAATAAAAAGTATAAAAATGCGATTACATGGTTTCTGAAAATCAATAAAGACAAATTAAATAACGAAGAAATTGGCGAGTATTATTTTAAATTAGGATATAGTTATTTTCGGACAAAGAAATTCGAAAAAGCAAGCTTTGCTTTCTACGAAATAAAAGATATTAATACCAAATATACAGGTCCGGCAATTTATTATTACTCGCATATTGCTTATCAGAACAAGAATTACGAAACTGCATTACAAAATTTCGAACGTCTTAGCAAAAACGAAACATTTGCTCCTGTTGTCCCTTATTACATAACTCAGATTTATTATTTACAAGGACGTTATGATAAGGTTTTAGAATATGCTCCGCCGTTTTTAGAATCGGCAAGTGCCAAACGAACTCCCGAGATAGCTAAAGTTATTGGCGACTCGTACTATAAAAAACGACAATTCGAAAATGCTCTGAGCTATTTACAGAAACATGCATCCGAATCGAAAAATGTATTACGTAAAGACTACTATCAATTAGGTTATTGCTATTATAACTTACAACAATACGATAGTGCTACTGTAGCATTCGAAAAAGTTTTTACCGAAACCGATAAACTTGCTCAAAATGCTTATTTCCATTTAGCCGATTGTTACATATTGCTTAATCAAAAAAATAAAGCTCGGTTGGCTTTCGAATTTGCTTCGAAACTCGATTTTGATCCCGAAATAAAAGAAGAAGCTTTGTTTAACTATGCTTTATTAACTTATGAGTTATACCATTCGCCCTTTAATGAGGCTATTAGTGCTTTTCATGAGTTTATAAGCTTATATCCAAATTCGAACAGGCTCGACGATGCATATAATTTTCTTGTAATGGCGTATTTATATACTAGTAATTACAAAGAAGCTCTCTCTTCGTTAGAGAAGATTACAGATAAAGACCACGGAATGAAAGAAGCTTACCAGAAAGTAGCTTACTTTAGAGGCTTAGAATTATTTAACAATTTAAAATACGAAGAAGCAATTGATAAGTTTGATAAATCATTACTTTATCCATCGTATAATCGTAATATAAGAGCTCAGGCAAACTATTGGAAAGCCGAAGCTTATTATCAGATAGAAGAATACCAGAAATCAATTGAGGCTTATAATGCTTTTTTAACCAGTTCGGGAGCTTTTACTTTGCCCGAATATAATTTGGCTCATTACAACATAGGGTATGCTTATTTTAAACTAAAAGATTATCCTAAATCGATTCTTTGGTTTAGGAAATATGCCGGATTTACTAAAAATAAAAAGTCGAAAACTTTAGCCGACACTTACAACCGGATAGCTGATTGTTATTTTATTAGTCGTACTTATTGGGTTGCTGTCGAAAACTACGATAAAGCGATTGATATAGGATTATTAGATAAAGATTATGCTTTATTTCAACGCGGGTTTTCGTTAGGGCTATTAAAGCGACCCGAGAAAAAGATAAATACCCTACAACAGCTTTTAGACGAGCATCCCGAGTCGGCTTATGTTGACGATGCTTTGTACGAAATGGCTAAGGCTTATACTGATATACAAAAAACAGAAGAGGCACACAAAAAATATCTTCGTATAGTAACTGATTTTCCGTCGAGTAGTTATACCAAAAAATCGTTGGTTCAGTTGGGTTTATTGAGTTATAATAGCGATAAAAATAACGATGCTTTGAAATATTATCAGCGGGTTGTAGCTGAATTTCCAGGAACCGAAGAAGCAAAAAATTCATTAACCGGAATAAAAAATATATATGTCGATATGAATAAGGTTGACGAATATTTTACTTACGTAAATGGTTTGGGCGAGTTTGCCGACATTGCTCTTAGCGAGAAAGATTCGTTAACGTATATATCGGCCGAAAAACTTTATATGGCTGGCGATTGTCAGAAATCAGTGCTTCAGTTTAATAATTATTTAACTCAATATCCCGATGGATCGTTTGTGTTAAATGCTCATTTTTATTTGGCCGATTGTTATAATCGAAACAACGATAAAGAACAAGCATTAAGCGCATATAATTTTGTTATCGATAAAACAAAAAATACATTCACCGAACAAGCTTTACTTGCTGCTGCTGCTATTAATTTCGAGTCTGAAGATTATGTTAAAGCGCTCGAAAATTATATTCAGCTAGAACAAGTAGCCGAAGTAAATGCACATTTAATCGAATCGAGGGTAGGGCAGATGCGTTGTAATTATTTGCAAAAAGATAACCAGAAAGTAATTGAAGATGCTGACAAGGTATTGCATACCGAAAAAATTTCGGAAGAACTAAAACGCGAAGCTCGATTTAAAAAAGGAAAAGCTTTGCATGCAAATAAAAATAACGACTTGGCTTTAGACGAATTCCGAATTTTATCGTCAGAGGTTAATAGTAGCGAAGGGGCTGAGTCGAAATATCTAATTTGCGAAATTTATTTCAATAACAATCAATTTGATGTTGCCGAAGAAGAAATATTCGATTTTGCATCCAAAAATACTTCGCAAGAGTATTGGTTAGCCCGATCTTTTATTTTGTTGTCTGATATTTATATCGAAAAGAAAGATAAATTTCAAGCAAAACATACCTTAAAAAGTGTTATCGATAATTATAATCCTGATGCTAACGATGATGTAAAAGAAATAGCAACAGAAAAATACAATACAATTATCGAAAGCGAAAAATTAGAATTAAACAATAACAAAAGCGATACCTTAGAGCTAAATTTTGATAATAATCAAAACAATACTGAGGAATTTGAGCAAAAAACAGATACGACAAATATTTAAATATTTTAGATATGATTCGAAATAAACTTATATATATACTAGTTTTAGGTTTTTTATTTTCTAATTCAGTAAAAGCCCAAGACGAACCACAATTAACCAAAGAGGTACAGGTTATAAAACCTTACGAGCCTTCAATTTCTGATGCTTTTAAAATTACTCGATTACCTAAAATTACAGATACAGTAAAAACTGTTCCTGAGATTAGATATGTATTACGTACTAAACCTATGAATATTGGGTTTAATGTAGATCCTATAAAACCAGCAAAAATGGTTGGCGAACCTTTGCCTAAGCTATACAATAGTTATGTAAAAATGGGAGTAGGAACTAAAACACTACCAATGCTCGAGGCATATGTCAATAATAAACGATCAGAGGATTTTAGCATTGGAGCATATTATAAGTTCGATAACTCGTTTGCGAAAGTAAAATTAAAGAACGATAATAGAGAGTTTGCGGGTTACAGCGATAATAATCTAAGATTTTTTGGAAAGAAATTCCTGAAAAATTCTACTATATATGGCGATTTGGGGTTGCTAAGTAATACTAGGTATTTTTATGGTTACAACACAAGTATAGATACTAGCCTTAATAAAGATGATATAAAGCAAAATTACTTGAGCTTTGATATCAATGGGGGATATAAAAGCAATTATATCGATTCGTCGCATATAAATTACGACTTTGCTTTTGCTGTAGGATATACAAAAGATTTGTTTGAGCACAACGAATTTTCGTTTAAAATAAAAGGAGATGTAAATAAAATATTTACATCAGAAATGGTTGGTGTTAAGTTTGATCTCGAAAATTACTCGAAAAATCAAAACCTTGATTCGACAAATAATTTCATTATTAGATTAAATCCTTGGTTAGGGAAATTCGGGAAAAAATGGAGAGTAAAAGCAGGTATTGATATGTATTCGGATATACGTGGCGACAAAACAAGATCGTTTTATTATCCGGTTGGGAGTTTAGAGTACGATATTGCTAACCATTATTTAATACCTTACATTGGAGTAAACGGAAAACTCGAAATAAATAGTTTTAATAAAATAAGTAAAGAAAATCCATTTGTTATCCCTGGAACAAGTTTAATTAATACCGATCATAAAATTATTTTATACGGAGGAGTTCGAGGTAATTTCAACTCAACGACCTATTATAATTTAAAATTAACTTATTCGTTAATTGATGATTTACCTTTATATGTTAATGATTTTGTAACAACTCACAATGTGGCAAATCAATTTGGGGTGGTTTACGACGATATAGAATTATTGCATTATTTTGGTGAGTTTTCGATAACACCTTCAGAAAAACTTATGTTTAATATTCAGGCCAATTATCGCGATTACAAAACAACAAACGAAGCTAAAGCATGGCATAAGCCCGCATTTAACTTATCGTTTTCAACCAAATACAACTTGCAGAAAAAAATAATTGTAATGGCTGATATTTTAGCTATAGGCAAAAGATATGCAAAGCTAGACAATAATACGATTAACGAACTCGAAACGGCTATAGATATTAACTTGAGTGGCGAGTATAGATATTCTAAGTCCTTATCTGGATTTATAAGACTAAACAATATATTGTCAGAAAATTACTACGAATGGAACAACTATCCTACTTATGGTTTCAACGTATTAATTGGAGCAACATATTCATTTTAAATAATTTCTAAAATCACTATAGATCATTGTTTAATAATTAAAATCTTCAAAACAATGATCTATAGGTAGTTTCCAAACAGTCAATAGGGTGTCGGTCGACGGGTAAAAGAACTTTTGCAAAGAGGGGAGGTCGTTTTGCAAAGATAGACGGTCTTTCAGCAAAGATAGACGTTCTTTCAGCAGAGAGGGGAGGTCATTTAGCAAAGATAGACGTTTTTTCAGCAGAGTGGGGACTAAATTCTGCAAAGATAGATGGTCTTTCAGCAGAGAAGGGAGCTCGTTTTACAAAGATAGTTGATACTGTCACTCATTTTGATGTTCTTTTGGTATTGTCGAAGTATGAATAAGAAAAAAGAGCTGTCCGAAAAAATCAGACAGCTCTTGTAGTTTATGTTTTTTGGTATTATGCGTCAATTCGTGCATACTTAGCATTTTTCTCAATAAATTCTCTACGAGGAGGGACTTCATCTCCCATAAGCATTGAGAAGATATGATCAGCTTCGGCTGCATTTTCAATAGTTACTTGTCTAAGAGTTCTTGCTTCTGGGCTCATAGTTGTTTCCCATAATTGTTCGGCGTTCATCTCTCCAAGACCCTTATATCGTTGGATATTTACAGATCCTTCTCGTCCGTTAGCTAATTCTTCAACAGTTGCAACACGTTCCTCTTCGCTCCAGCAATAGCGTTGTGTTTTTCCTTTTTTTATTAAATATAACGGAGGAGTAGCAATGTACAAGTATCCATTCTTAATTAATTCATTCATGTATCTGAAAAAGAAAGTCATGATTAATGTTTGGATGTGGCTACCGTCGACATCGGCATCACACATGATAACAATTTTATGATATCTTAATTTTTCCAGATTTAAAGCTTTGCTATCTTCTTCAGTTCCTAATGTTACTCCTAATGCGGTAAAAATATTCTTGATTTCTTCGTTCTCGAATATCTTATGTTGCATGGCTTTTTCGACATTTAAAATCTTTCCTCGCAAAGGAAGTATAGCCTGAAATTTTCTGTCGCGACCTTGTTTGGCAGTACCTCCCGCCGAGTCTCCCTCGACAAGGAATAATTCGCATTTTCCAGGATCTTTGTCAGAGCAGTCCGATAATTTCCCCGGAAGACCAGAGCCTGTTAAAACATTTTTACGCTGAACAAGTTCGCGGGCTTTACGAGCAGCATGACGAGCTGTTGCTGCCATAATAACTTTTTGTACAATCGTACGAGCATCCTTAGGATTTTCTTCAAGATAGTTTGATAAAGATTCGCTCACAGCTTGATCTACTGATCCCATTACATCTTTATTTCCTAACTTGGTTTTTGTTTGTCCTTCAAATTGAGGTTCTTGTACTTTAACCGAGATAATAGCAGTTAAACCTTCTCTAAAGTCGTCGCCATTTATATCAAATTTCAATTTGCTTAGCATTCCCGATTTTTCGGCGTAGCCTTTCAAAGTTCGGGTTAAACCTCTACGGAAACCTGCAAGGTGTGTTCCTCCTTCTATTGTATTGATGTTGTTAACATAAGTATGTACATTTTCAGAGAAAGAAGTGTTGTAGCATAATGCTATCTCTACAGGGATTCCATTTTTTTCGGTATCTAAATGTATCGAGTCGCTAATTAGTCGTTCGCGAGTAGCATCAAGAAACGATACAAATTCTTTAAGACCTTCTTCAGAATAATATGAATCTTTACGATATTTAGGTTCTGAATCTCCGTTCCCATTTCCGTTTTCGTCAATTTTTTCGCGTTTATCTTCGATTGTTAATCGAATCCCTTTATTAAGGAATGCTAGTTCGCGCAAACGAGTAGCTAAAGTGTCATATTTGTATTCGGTTGTTGTAAATATACTATCGTCAGGTTTAAATGTAATTATTGTTCCTGTTTTGTCGGTTTCGCCAATAACTTTAAGTTCCCCTTGAGGTTTTCCTATAGAATATTCTTGAACATAAATTTTTCCATCGCGATGTATTTCTGCACGTAGCAATGTAGAT
>JAKSCO010000105.1 GCA_022360575.1 Bacteroidales bacterium
AAGCATGATCGAACCACCTCGAAATTTCCGGAACACGATAAACCGAGACGTTTCTGGCCGCATCGAGAATGCGGTTTGCATTATCAACCCGCATCCGATGCCACTCATTCATGCGCCTTAATTGGATACGCCCTATTGCAGCCTGCATCTCGGTCATGCGCCAGTTGGTGCCAAAAGAATCATGAAGCCATCGAAAACCAGGAGAATGCTCCCGCTCGTATACGGCCTCCCACGACTTGCCATGATCTTTGTAGGCCCACATCCGCGCCCACAACTCAGGATCATTGGTGGTCACCATGCCTCCTTCACCGCCAGTAGTCATGATCTTGTCCTGGCAAAAGGACCAAGCCCCGACATGCCCTATCCCCCCCACAGGCTTCCCTTTGTATCGAGCGCCATGTGCCTGGGCACAATCCTCGATGACGAAAATCCCGAATTCATCTGCCAATGCCATAATCGGGTCCATATCACAGGGCATACCGGCAAGATGAACGCACACAATAGCCTTGGTTCGCGGAGATAGAACAACGCGAACACTTTCAGCTGTAATATTTTGAGTGTCAAGATCAACATCCGCGAAGACCGGCTTCGCTCCTGCAGTGACGATGCTCGAGGCCGAAGCAAGAAAAGTCCGGCACGTTACGATCACTTCATCGCCAGGCCCAATCCCAAGTCCTTTCATTGCCAAATCAAGTGCGACAGTCCCATTGGAAACAGCAATTGCGTGATTTACTTCAACCCATACAGCAAATTCCATTTCGAAGTCACGGCACTCAGAACCTGTCCAGTAATTAACTTTATTCAAAAGAAGGATATCGCGAATAGCATTCGCCTCTTCTTCTGTGAAGCTTGGCCATTGTGAAAAAGATGTATTTAGCATTTTTATTCTTAGATTTAGATCTATAGACATTTTAACCTAATGGTCGAGCAGGAACCCCCGCAACTGTGCACTTATCCGGCACATCATGAAGGACAGTTGACCCGGCACCAATGATGACATCCGCTCCTATGCAAAGAGACTGTCGCACACAGACACCAATACCAACCCAAGAACAATTGCCGATACTAATTCCTCCGGCCAAATGAGCTCCTGGGCTAATGTGAACACCATCATAAAGCACACAATCATGATCAACGGAAGCACAGGTATTAACGATACAGCCCACCCCCACGCGGGTATCCACATTAACAACTGCGCCAGCCATAATAACGGTTCC
>JAKSCO010000153.1 GCA_022360575.1 Bacteroidales bacterium
AACGAGTATTAATGTTTCATAAGTTTGATGAGCTTGGCAATACCGAAAAATTGGTAAAGGCAACTTGTTTTAATTATACAAATCATACGCATTTAACTTTATTAAATAAAGTTACTCACCAAAGTTTTTCTAATGGTTCGGCAGATAATATGCCTCCTGTAGAGTTTAGTTATAGTCAAGCTAAAGTAGGAACCAAGTTGCATAAGGTAAATCCAGACCAGTTAAGTAATATTCCTGCGGGAGTGGATGGCTCTAAATGGCAATTTACCGATTTGTATGGCGAAGGCTTAAATGGTTTATTACATACCGAAAATCAGGCATGGTACTATAAACCTAATTTAGGCGATAAAGCAATTTATACTGATGGTGCTGATTCTAATAATCCCGACTTACAGTTGGGCAATATACAGTTGCTTAAACAAAAGCCCTCGTTAGCCGATAAAAATGGCGGAAATTTTTATTTAGGTGATGTCGATAGCGATTCGCAGCCCGAATTGGTATTTCAGAGTGAGGGTATAAATGGATATTACAGTCTTGAAAATGGCGAGTGGCAAAATTTTACTCCATTTGCTCAAATGCCTAATATCAATATATCCGATCTTAATGTAAAAAATATCGATTTAACAGGAAATGGCTTAAGCGATATATTAATAAGCAAAGGTAGCTATTTCGAGATGTATTTTTCCGAAGGTAAAAAAGGATATGAAGAGTATCGTAAAGTATATACAGCTGATACCGAAGAGCAAGGACCAGTGGTTCTTTTCTCTGATGTCAAGCAAAGTATCTTTTTAGCCGATATGGTAGGCGACGGTTTAAGCGATATTGTGCGTATAACTCATAACTCTGTTTGTTATTGGCCTAATATGGGATATGGACATTTTGGCGAGAAAGTATTAATGAAAAATCCTCCAATATTCGATAGTCCCGATATATTCAATAGCTCTTACATTAAGCTTTCTGATGTTGATGGTACAGGCACTACAGATATTTTATATTTAGGAAATCCCTTAAGATATTATAAAAATCAAGCTGGAAATTCGTGGAGCAAAGCTCATACTATCGATATTTTTCCAGCTACCGACAGCATGTCTCAAATACATATTACTGATTTATTAGGCAATGGTACTCAATGCTTGGTATGGAGCTCGCCATTACCAGCACACGAGCATAATATGTGTTTTGTCGAGCTAACATCGGGTATAAAACCCTATTTGTTAAGTCGGTTTAAAAACAATATGGGGCGTAAGGTAGATCTTAGTTATGCTCCATCTACGAAATTTTATTTGCAAGATAAAATTGCAGGTAAAAATTGGATTACACGATTACCTTTTCCGGTGCAGGTGCTCGAAAAAGTAGAAGATTACGAACAAGTGAGCAACTTGCGATTGGTTAATAAATATGCTTACCATCATGGATATTACGATACTACTGAACGCGAATTTCGTGGTTTCGCAATGGTAGAGCAGTGGGATACCGAACATTTAAATTTGGGTAATACCGATAATGAAGGGTACCAACCTCCTGTATACACAAAAAAATGGTTCCATACCGGATTTTATAAAGATCGTAAAAACATAAGTTCTCAATTTGCCAAAGAATATTTTAAAGGCGATAGCGATGCATGGCTTTTGCCCGATACTGTTTTACCCCAAAATTTAACAGCACAAGAAGAAAGAGAAGCATGTCGTGCTTTACGAGGACAGCTACTACGGTCAGAAACATATGCTTCTGATGGTTCTAAGCTGCAAAATACTCCTTATTTGGTCGAAGAAAAAAACTTTACCATAAATAGGATTCAGGCAAAAGCAAACAACAAGCATGCTTCTTTTTTAGTAAGCGACAACGAAGCAATTAGTTATCATTACGAGCGCAATATTGCCGATCCAAGAATTTTACATACACTAGCTCTAGAAATCGATGCATACGGAAATGTACTTAAATCGGCACAAGTATCGTATCCACGAAGAATTACCTCAGAAGCAAAATCCGAGCAGCTTGCATTAAAAATCGTAGTAAGCCAAAACGATGTAATAAATAAGCTTGAGAAGAATATAAACCTCATAGGAATTCCATATCAGGCTCAAAGTTTCGAGCTTAAAGGTTTAAACTTTAAATGGGGTAGTAGCAATAAATTAACAGTACACGATATAAATCAGGCTTGCCAAAAGGCTCAGAACAATACTTCGGGTTTTGTTCTCGAATGTTTCCAACATCAACAAACAACATATTATAATACTGAGCTAACAGCAGCATTAAACTTAGGCGAAATAGTAGCACATGCTTTGCCTTATCAAAATTTTATGGCCGATTTAACCGATAGCATGCTTGCCGAGCTTAAAAAAAAGAGTGTTCCGGTAAATAAAAATTTGCTTATCGACGAGGCTAAATATATTTATCGCGATGCGATATATTGGATTCCTTCCGAAAGACAAGAGTTCGATAAAAATAAATTTTTTCAGCCAGTTAAAGCCATCGATCCTATAGGTAATATTACAAGCATTACTTACGATAAATACAATTTGTTTATTACTCAAACAACAAATGCTTTAAATCAGACAATTTTGGCAAAAAGCAATTATAGAGTACTGCAAACACAAAAAATAACCGATGCTAATAACAACACACAAGAGCTTAGTTTCGATACTTTAGGAATGATAAAAGCTCAGGCACTAAAAGGAAGTAATGCCGAAGGCGATACTCTCGATTTGCCTACTGTTAAATATTCTTACGATTTAAACCAATGGATTAAGTTTAAAAAGCCTGTATATGTAAAAGTCGAAATGCGCGAAACTCATGCCGATGCAAACTCTGCTTGGTTAACTAGCTATGTATACACCGGCGGACATGGCAACGAAGTAATGACTAAGGCACAAGCCGAAAATGGTGAGGTAAACGGAAAAGCTTGTACCAATCGATGGGTAGGCACCGGACGAACTATTTTAAACAACAAAGGCAATGTAATAAAGCAGTACGAGCCTTATTTTAGCGATACACACGAATACGAAAGCGAAACAGCTATAACTCAAAATGGTGTAAGCCCTATATTTTATTACGATCCCATTGGGCGAAATATAAAAACCGATTTCCCCGATGGGACTTTTACCAAAGTAGAGTTTACACCTTGGCTACAGAAAAACTACGACCAAAACGATACTGTTTTAGAAAGCAAGTGGTATATCGACAAAGGAAAACCCGGTGTTTCTGACCCCGAGCCTGTCGATGCACTTAAACGTGCAGCATGGTTAGCTGCTCAACATGCCAATACTCCACAAGTAAAGCATTTCGATAATTTAGGGCGCGAGTTTCAAACAGACGATAACAATGGTAAGGACAGTGATAACAATGATATTATATACTCTGTACATAACACACTCGATATAGCGGGTAGACCTATAAAAGTTACCGATGCCAAAGGCCGCGAAATGACCAAAATACAAATGGGAATGCAACAAAGTTTTGCTGTATATAACATCGATTCCGGAAACAGATATAACCTGTCTGATGTAATGGGGAAACCTTTATATACTTGGGATAATCGTAATCATAAAATAAAGTATACCTACGATCAGTTAAATCGACCTTTGCAGCTTACTTTAATAAGCAACAACAAAACATATGTAATCGAAAAAACAATATATGGCAGCAGTGCCCAACAAAACAATATAGGACAAATCGAAAAGCAGTACGATCAAAGTGGGTTAACTCTTTTTAGTTACGATTTTAAGGGAAATGTAATACAAACCCAAAAGCAATTTTGCGTGCAATACAAAGGCTATCGAAATTGGGATACTGTAGAAAACGAACCTTTAAATAAAGAAACCTTTACTCATGCTTTTTCTTTCGATGCATTAAACCGACCCCTAAGTAAAACTTTGCCCGATAGCACCAGCGAAACTTACACTTACAACAAAGCCGGATTGTTAGAAACCGTGACAAACAATAGCAAACAATATGTTACAGATATAAATTACAATGCTAAAGGACAACGTACAAGTATAAAATATGGCAACAATACCACTACATATTATCAATACTGTCGTTTTACTTTCCGTTTAACTCGTTTATATACTCGTCGAAATGCAAACAACGATTTGATGCAAGATTTGAATTATATTTACGATCCTGTCGGAAATATTGTTGAACAATTTGATGATGCACAACAAAAGCATTATTTTAGCAACACTGTGATTGAGCCTAAAGGAACATATCAATACGATGCTTTATATCGATTAATAAAGGCTACAGGGCGCGAGCTTAAAAATTTGCAAATGCCTTCGTCAAACGATTTTGCAAACGATATAGCTGTTCTGAATACAGCCTCTAATGCCATGCAAAAATATTCGAGGCAATACACTTACGACCAGCTGGGCAACATAATAAAACTCGTAAATAAAAATACTTGGACACGCAATTATTTTTATAACTTCGATAAAAACAACTACCTGCTCGGACACACCGAAAATACTACCGACTACACCTACGACACACATGGCAATATGCTTAAAATGCCACATTTGCAAGCTTTACATTGGGATTTTAAAGACCAATTGCAAATGGTCGAGTTAAACTCTGATGGCAACAAAGCCTATTATATTTACGATACCCAAGGCAATCGTACGCGTAAAGTTGTAAAAAAAGGAAATGTTTTAGAAGAACGCTTTTATTTGGGCGATTACGAGTTGTATCGAAAAACGACAA
>JAKSCO010000015.1 GCA_022360575.1 Bacteroidales bacterium
CCAATACATTAAATTTACCATATATAGATCCTGTAAAGTAAAATGGATTGGGTCCTGCTCCTTCAAGAAGAGCTCCTGTTGATACATCAAAAATATTAAATTTGCGTCGTTTGGCAAATAGTTTTACTTCGATTCCGACACCTGCTTCGACCCAGGCCCAGGCTTGGGCTCGGGCATACCAACCATTTATTCCTAGTGTCGAATTTTCTCCTAAACAGTATGCATTCTGACCATAATTTTTAAGTAAAAATTCAGCTCCTAATCCTACTCCAAATTTTGCATAAAAAGGAGGTAGTTTCGCCTTAAAATTCACACTCATCGATTGTCCGAATGCTATCCCCTTACCAGTTGCTTGCCTTTCTTCGCTACGATGTGTAAATTTTTGCTGTTTGGATTTGCTAAGCCTATCAAACACTTTTGAAGGCGGAGGGGGTAATTCCGGAATATCATCCCCAAGCATAAAATACCCATCCAATTGTGCTAAACCTAAAACTTTTACACCAAGTCTGTTGGTTGGTGTCCCCATATAGGTGTACCATTTGTCAGGAGCAAAATATGCCGATGCCCATCCCAAACGATCATTAGGACCAACACCTTTTATAAAGCCTGCATTTAGATATGTACTTAATTCTGATGAAAATGCCTTATTAGTTAAATCGTATTTAATATTCATCGAGGCTGTTAAGAACCCGCTACTCTTATTTTCAGGTACTTTTAAATCATTTTTGGCTGCTAGTTTTAATTTCCCTCCTGATTTTTCTATTTTCTTAACTTTATTGTTAATGCTATTAGCTAGTTTTCCCCATTTGGGTTTGTTCATAAACGCTGCATCTCCTCGTAGCTGTATAAAGTTTAATCCTCCGTGTTGGTTAAACTGCATCTCGAACGATACATTTGCATTAAATGTGCTTGGTGCTCCCAAAAGACAAAATCTTGTAGCTGCCATAAACCCCATTCCAACTCTTCTATCCGGAACATAATGTATGCCTGATAAAGATTTTCCAAACTCAGTATCTATGTCAGTAGTATACGATTGTTGCATATGTTTGTACATTCCTCCTCCAAATCCATAAAACGATAGGGCTGGAGGAACTGGGATTCCCGAAATAGGAGGTAACTCAAGAAATGCATCTGCTAAGAAATATCGATAACCATCTACTTTCCCGAAAACTGCTATCGCTTCTAAATCAAATCTATCTATTACTTTAATTGCGACGTTGCCTCTAAAACCACTTCCGTATGTTTCGTCGCCGTTTTTAAACATCACTCCTCCTTTCAACGAGAAAGCCTTTGATGTAAAGTTTACGTCGATCTTGCTAATGTCAACTTTCTTAAATTTCCAACGAGCATAGTCTCCATATAAAAGCAAACCGGCATCGCCTCCAAACATTTCATTTAATTTGATCCCTGCATCAAAAGCAAGTCCTGAGCCTTTATGGTCTTTAAACGGCTTTATGTTTGATATAGACAACTGAAAGCCCGCTATTTTAGGCGATTTTATATCTCCCGATACTCCTATTGCTCCTATTTCGACATATGGCTTTTTACGGCTTATTCGTAAATTTTCGAATGTAACATCTGGTAAAACGAATCTCTTTGTTGTGTCTGATTTGTTTATTGGTGCATCAATCGATAATTTACCCGAAGCATTTAAGGTAGGATAAAGCTCGTTTCCTTCGAAAAGAACCTCGACTGTTGATGTTTTATTTAGCGATAATTTACTTCTGAGAACAGGAAAATCAAACTCGCCCGATACATTGGCTGTAAATACATATTCTTGAAGTGCAGGATTAAATTTAGCTGTGTAGGGTAGGAGTGAACTCTTTCCTAATGGAGGAATATTTAAATCGCCACCAAAACCAAAACCTGTTACATCATTCTTTAATATATTTAAAGAGAAATCGTTTATAGAGATATCCCATTTTGATTTATCTATTGCATCGCTACTTAAAATATTATTCGTTTCAACCCAACCCGAAAAGCCATTTTCGTCGAACAAAGCATTTTTTAAACCTATCGAAATTCTGTTGTTTAAAGCCGTCGATTTTGTACTATCTGTGTGTTGCTTATTATTTGTTTTGGTTTTTTTAAATATTGCTGGAAGCATTATGCTCGCTTGTGATATAGATACGCCTTTCCAAAGCTTTTTTTCATTATTATTTTTTGTATTTGCAAAATAATTCTTCGGAAATTTTACTTGAGCTGATGTAAGCGAATCATTTTGGTCTAAAATAGCTCCTTTAAGCGTAAAAACAATGTCTTTTAAGCCTTTTATCGAGAACGATTGGTTAAATGACAACGAAGCAGTGAAATTATCAAAACTTTTTAAATTTGCCTCAAAATCACTGCTTATAGGTGTCCTCGATGGCGATCCATCAGCTTTTACTGCAAATATTTTTTTCGACGTAAACATAAAAGTCATTTTCCCGAATACCGACTCTATGCCCTTGCATCCAAAATTTACACATGTCCCTTCTTTAAATATTATAGTAGCTTCTTTTCCTATGTCACGGCGAACGGGTGCTATCAGTTTCAACGAGCCATTTGTTCCTAAACCCTTTTTTCCAACAAGCGTAGCATTCCCTTCAAAGGCTATTCGTTGTCCATTGTCTTTAAATGTAAAAGCGCATGTTGCAAAAATATCAGACTTCCCTGTTTTTTCATCGTATGTAATTTTCTGTATTATTAATTCATATTCTCCCTTTTTTATTCCTACCGGAAGATTAATTTCTCCATTGCCAATCAAATCGCTTAGCGATTTGATATACGATTCAGTCTTTTTTACTGCATCCATTGCGGCAAATGCAGCATCTATTTTTGCTTTGTATTGTGTGTGCTTTGCTTCTACTAGCGATAACACCTGATTAATCTCTTTTTCTTGTGCCTTTGTGGTAAAAACACTAATCTTAAATAGCATTAAAAAAATTAATCCTATTCGTGTAAAATATGGGTTCATCTACTTTCTTATTTACGATTTGTCTAATTAAACCGATATTAATGGCTGATTTAATCAGGCAAAATCTTATTAATCAAATTGGATTCATAGCCTATATAGCAGCAAGCCATATAAGTTGAATTATATTTCGTTTAAAATTCTAGTACTTCTTTTCAGATTTAGTTAAAACTACTTTACGATTATTTATAGTCTGATCTTGTAATCTGGATTATCTCTAAACCATTTGCGAGTTACTTTTAGAGCTTTTTTATAGTTATCCGTATTTAAACTGCCTGTAGCATCCAATCTATACGGAAAATTTTCTATTGCTGGTGCTATAAGTTCCATTACCCTATATGCACATAATATATCTTCTGGTTCATCCGGATTTGGCGAAAAGCAATCTTTTGTATCTCTAAAAATTATATCCTTACAAAAATCAATTAATTTTCGTTGTCGTGTATATATTAAATCGGGAATTATATACGATATAAAAGCATTGTTTACAGGAATATCACTTATTTGCTTAAAGCAATAATTAATATGCACTACACTGCCCTGGCGTGCAAGGGCTAGCGAAATACCCCATTTGGTATCTCGTGTTTCATCTTCCGATGAAAATAGGTTTTTCATGATCTCGTGTCCGGTGTTAGTAATTCCGGCAAGCATAGCAAGCTCTTTTTTATGAAACATCTTCTTTTTTTCCAATAAGCGATCAATTGTTTCTTTTGCCTTGTTGTCGAAATCCGAAGCATCAAAATCTGTTAAATTCGATAGCAATACTCCAACAATACCCCCATTTTTGTCAAAGCAACCTTGTAAAAGTTTATTAGTGGCTTTTTTCTTTCCAATGCTATCTATCTGTGTCCCTTTTTTATATATAAAATAATAAGCTTTTTGTCTTGCAATTTTTATAGTGTCAGAAAAAAACGGATTTAGTTTCGATTCGAGTTGCTCATAGCTATATTTATTTATAATATTTTGCTCTATTTTATAATCCGATATTCCTGTTTTTTTATATTTATTCAAATACGTAGTAATATCCTTTGCTACAACAACATTACATATGCAAAATAAAGCAATAGATAATTTAAGTTTCATAGATTCTTAGTGTTGGGTTAGTAATTTAGTGCGATATTATTTTAAAGTGTTATTTACGCTATATAATTTTATTTTTTTATTCGATTTTGATACAAGGTATATAGTTAATAAAAGTAAATGTAGAAATATTTTCTATGTTTACAAATACTATGCACCGGCGTTTTAACGTTTTAATCAGATTTTAATGTTCCACTATTCAAATTTTTAATTAAATTTTACTTTAACAGGATTTTAAAAATAACATCTTATTAGTGTTTTATAAATTCTAATATTTTATAATAGATTCAACTGTTTCCATCTATATAAATATTTGTATTTTTTTTTGAGAGGAAGGCTTCATTTTAGTTATTATATAACTATTTTGCCTTTATGAGTAGCTAAAATGCCACACGAATAGCAATATTTGTTCTAGTGAAAGCCTCATTGGATCGGTTGAAAGCTATATTTCCTCAATGGGCAACAAATTTTCTTAGTTAAACTACTCATTTTGTTTCGGGGACGGCTCAAATCTTCAATTATTTGCGATATTTTCTCAATGGGCTGCTCAAATCGTTAATTATTTGCATGATTTTACTCAGGGGGACGCTCATTTTTCTGATTATTTTAAAGGATTAAAGCATTATTTGCAAAAAAGTTACAGTTGATAACAAAACTATGCTTAGGGGGCTAAAAAAATTAAGCATTGATTGCTCAAATGCTTCAGGGGGAGGGTCAAATCGTACAGGGGATACTAAAATCAAGGCTTTCGATGAATGTTAGATTTGTATTTAGGCTAAGTTTCGGTAAATAGTACAATATTCTTGATTTACCGTATTTGCTATTATGTTGCAAATAAAAAAAGCTACCGAATTTCTCCGATAGCTTTTCTCTGAGCATCATTTTAATTCCTGTAATGCTTTAATCTGTCTTGATTTTTCCAAAAAACATATCTTCCAAATTCACGAATCTCATGTACACATGCCAAAACTTTTGTGTAAGCTTTATCGCGTATAAGCTTATTGCCATCATTATGATCTCTGGTTCCATTCACTAGAGCTAAAAGTTCTGCCATTTTTTTCGATTCGGCTTTAGCTTTTTCAATAAGCTGTACATCGAAATTTATGGCAGCCAAAGGACTTGGATTTTTTTCGGCCAATACTGCCAATTCAATTAAATCCTGAACCATATCAGCATTAGAACCTCCTTTGCGCAGTCGCTTTATTTTTAGCTGCAAGTCTCGATCTTCGCGAAAAGCAAAATCACAATGATGCATTAACTCATTGCGCAGGTTATAGGCCAGTGTCGATTGCTTGTTCCACTCTTTTTGTGCTTCCTTTCGTGTTTTGTACTCATTCATCCATATAGCCTGACAATACCTTAATGCTCCGGTTAGGCTCAGTAGGTTGTCAATCGTGTTAGCATCTAAGCCTGCAGCAACCAAAGTTTCTTTGTCCTGTAGTGCTTCCTGATAAAGTGTTTCTGCATCCGCTGTAAATTCTTCAATAGGTGCATTCGGTAATTTGGTTTCAGACAATGGCATTCCAACAATAGAATCTTTCCATTGATTAAAATCTTCAGTGTAACTCATGATATAAAATATTAAGAGGTTAATAAGATGTTCAATTTACCAAAAATATTTTTTAAATAACAAATGTTTTTTTGTTAAATCATTAATTTATAATCTCGTATTTAGATGCTGATTTTTTATTTTCCCCGAATTTAGTAGGCTGTAGACATTTTTGTTTTCTGTTAAATTGTTTAATAAAATTTGTTTCTTGGCTTAAATAATATCCCAAGAACATCAAAAATTAAGATAAAAAAAGGGCTTTATATAAAATAAAGCCCCATCTAGAAAAATTATTAACCCTAAAATGCCGATTTAAATTGATCTAAAAATCGAACATCATTTTCAAAGTACAAGCGTAAATCTTTAACTCCGTATTTTAGCATTGTTATTCTCTCAATTCCCATGCCAAAAGCAAAGCCAGTATATTTTTTACTATCAATACCACAACTTTCTAAAACATTCGGATCAACCATTCCGCAACCTAATATCTCTAACCATCCGGTATATTTACAAACATTACAGCCTTTACCTCCACATATATTACATGCTACATCCATTTCGGCCGATGGTTCGGTAAACGGGAAATAAGACGGACGAAGTCTAATCTCTGTTTTCTCGCCAAATAATTCTTTGGCAAAATACAATAAAGTTTGTTTTAAATCGGCAAACGAAACATTTTCGTCAATATACAAACCTTCTATCTGATGGAAAATACAGTGTGCTCGGGCGCTAATAGCTTCGTTACGAAAAACTCTTCCTGGCGAAATTGTCCTAATAGGTGGTTGCCCGTTTTCCATTACACGCGACTGTACCGACGAGGTATGTGTGCGCAATAAAATATCAGGATTCTTCTCAATAAAGAAAGTATCTTGCATATCGCGAGCAGGATGTTCTTCCGGAAAATTTAATGCCGAAAACACATGCCAGTCATCTTCAATTTCGGGTCCCTCCGAAATAGTAAACCCTAAACGATTAAATATATCAATGATTTCGTTTCTTACAATCGATAAAGGATGACGAGTTCCCAACTTTATAGGATCGCCAGGTGCAGTAAAATCAACCCCCGAATTCTTCTCGGTATTGTCTTCAAAGCTTTCTTTTAAGGTATTTATCTTATCCTGAATTGTAATTTTTAGTTCGTTTAATTTCTGCCCAACTTCTTTTTTGTTTTCACGTGGAACATTTTTAAACTCCGAGAAAAGATCGTTTACAAGTCCCTTTTTTCCCATAAATTTAATGCGAAATGCCTCAATCTCATCTAGCGATGATGCCACAAATCCTTTCACTTCTTCTAAATACTGATTAATCTTTTCTGTCATGATATATTTATCTTATTATAATTTTTTAATTCTAAACTTAACATCGTTTAGCGGACGATTGTTCTTATCTGTTTGTACTGCCGCTATTTTATCTAATACTTCTAAACCTTTAACAACCTCGCCAAAAACAGTGTAAGCATCATCCAAGTGTGGTGTTCCTCCTATGGTTTTGTACACTTTCTTGCGTTCAGCAGGGATCTTAAATAAACCTTCTTTGTTAAATTCTTCTTTAGCCTGTTTTCTAGCTTTAGGCAATATGGTTTCATAATCAACTATACTGCCTGTCTCAAAAGCTTTATTCTTGGCTTGGTCAATGTATTTTTTTACGAGTTTGTTTAATCGCGATGCATTAATTCTGTTCTCAACTTTTTTTATGTCTTCGTCGTTAAAAACTTTCCCTTGTACAACATAAAACTGCGAACCTGATGATCGCTTCTCTGGATTAGTAGCGTCGCCTTGTCGTGCAGCAGCTAAAACTCCTTTCTTATGAAAAATAGAATCAACAAATTCCGCCGGAATTGTATAACCCGGACCTCCTTCGCCTAAAAATTCGCCCGCTTTTGCATTTCGTGAGTTAGGATCTCCAGCCTGAATCATAAAACCATCAATTACTCTGTGAAAAAGTAAATCGTCGTAATAGCCTTGCTCGATTAATTTCTTAAAATTGGCCTTGTGTAAGGGCGTTGCATCATATAATTTAAAAATCATATCACCATACGCTGTTTCTATTTTGTAAAGTTCCTCTTTCTTAAAATCGCACGAAGAAAAGAAAATTGACAATACAAGCGATAAAAATATAAGTCTTTTCATTTGCTATAAGTTTATGACCAATTCTAATACTTATATCCTTTAATAAATCATATCAGATAAGGTCTGTTTTAATTTACACTGGCCTAAATTAATCTACCTCACAAAACTATAATGTTTAGGTAGTATCTTTATTAATTATTCCAAATACGACTAAATGGAATTAAATTAAATGGCAAAAATAGAAACAATTACGAATTTATTAAAGCAGATTTTAAATTAATTCGTAACGACAAGCGTATTATACAATTTATTTCATAATATAACGAGCAAAATCAACGATCAGAATAGCTCAAATACTATAATTCCGAAATAGAATAAATCTAACTTAACTTTATTATGATAATAGCAATAAGTAGTTTTACTTTGTAATTTATTATAAAATAAATATTATTTAAAGATTTTGAGTCAGATAAAAAAACTTGCCGGACAAACCCTTATTTATGGTTTGAGTAATATGTTAGGTCGATTTCTCAATTACCTTTTAGTTCCTTTACATACTGCCGTATTAGGGACTTTTTTTTATGGAAAACTAACTTACATATACAGTAGTACTGCAATTGTTTTAGTATTGCTTACTTATGGTCTCGAAACAGGATTTTTCCGGTTTGCAAGCAAAAAAGACGAAGATTATAAAAAAGTTCTAGGAACCAGTCTTTACTCAATATTATCTACAACATCATTGTTTGTTATATTATCTTTCGTTTTTAAAGATTCATGGCAAGGATATTTCGAAGTAGCTCAATCAAAAATTGTAATATACTTTATATTCATTATCGCTCTCGATGTGTTAAATGCAATTCCTTTCGCAAAACTCCGAATTGAAGAGCGACCCGTAAAGTTTATGCTCGTAAAGCTTATAGGAATAGGAGTAAATATAGCACTTAATCTATTTTACTTAATACTTTGCCCAAAATTACAGCAAGCAGGCGGCACAGGCTTTTTAGCAACAATTTATAATCCAAAATATGTATTAGACTATGTGTTAATTGCAAATTTGGTGAGTAGTGCTATTACATTTTTAATTCTATTGCCCGAAATAATAAAAGTAAATCCTGTTTTCGATTTTACCCTACTAAAGCGATTACTAAATTATTCGTTCCCAATACTACTAATAGGTTTAGCCGGAAATCTAAATGATAATATCGACAAGTTATTAATGCCCGATTTATTAACCGATTCAAACCCGGTTGAGCAATTAGGTATTTATGGGGCAAATTTTAAACTGTCAATACTTATGGTGTTGTTTATCCAAATGTTTAGGTATGCAGCCGAACCATTTTTCTTCAAAAATGCAGGAAATAAAGATTCTAAAAAGCTATATGCCGATGTTATGAACTATTTTATAGTTTTCGGATTAATTATTTTCTTAGGGGTAATATTCTATATCGACATCTTAAAATACTTTATTGCAGCCGAATTCAGAGAAGGTTTAAATGTTGTGCCAATATTATTGGTGGCAAAATTATTATTCGGGATTGTATTTAGCTTGTCTATATGGTATAAAGTTACCGACAAAACAAAATATGGTATTATTGTTGCTGTATCGGGGGCCTTAGTTTGCATTGTTCTTAACATTATTCTTTTGCCTCGTGTAGGCTATATAGGATCTGCTTGGGCTAGCTTAATCAGTTACTCGGTAATGCTTGTGGTGTCGTATTGTTTAAGTATTAAGCATTACTTAATCCCGTATAACTTTAAAAAAATAATTTTCTATTTTATTTTGGCATTGGGCTTATTCTTGCTTCAGAAACAGATAAAAATCGAAAATACAGTTTTATATTTATGTATTAATACAATTATTTTATTAGGATTTATATCTGTAGCTTATATCTTAGAACGAAAATCATTAAAGAATAAATAATAACAGCAAATTAATAAATAACAAAAAATATAAATAAATGAGAATTAACATTGTAAATAAATCAAATAATCCATTGCCTCATTATGGAACCGAATATTCGGCTGGTATGGACTTGCGTGCAAATCTTCAAGAAACAAAAACACTAAAACCTTTAGAGCGGGTTTTAATTCCTACTGGTTTGTTTATTGAGTTACCTGTTGGTTTCGAAGCGCAAATTCGCCCTCGAAGCGGATTGGCTCTAAAGAAAGGCTTAACAGTTTTAAATACTCCCGGAACAATTGATGCTGACTATAGAGGCGAAATAGGGGTTATTTTGATTAATTTATCAAACGATGAAGTAACAATTGAAAATGGCGAAAGAATTTGTCAGATGGTAATTGCAAAACACGAACAGGCCGAATTAATACAAGTAGATGTATTAAACGAAACTGTACGTGGTGCTGGAGGGTTTGGTAGTACTGGAGTAAAATAATAACTAACAACATTTATTTACTCCCTTATTATTCATATAGAGATTTAACTAATTGCGAGATATATTGAATTTTAAAGGATCTAATAATAGAAAAAAGAATTTTGATAGCTCAAGCTTGGGCTATCAAAAAATCTACAAAAAACTTCCTATTCTTGATAGATTCAAGAAAATAAGTTTTTACAATTTAGCAAAACAAGCTCTCGTTTATTGTAATAAATTCCAAATATCCAGGACTAAAATTGTAGGTGTGCGGGTTAAAAATTGTTAAAGCAAGTTATTTGTAAACCTAATTAACTTATTTTGCGTTAATTTAAGAATTTGATATAAAATTGATATTATGAGGATAAAAGGATTTGTTTGGGCTGTTGTATTATTAAGTTTGTTGTTTGGCTCTTGTGCTGGCAATAAAAAAATAACTCACACTCAACCAGAAGCAAAAAAGAGCTTAAATAAAGCTGACGAACAGAAATATTATTATGTATTCCTTGAGGCAAATAGGAAAAAAGTATTAGGAGATATTAATGGCGCTTTGGCTCTTTATTATCAGTGTTTAGAGTTACATCCCAATAGTGATGCCTCAATGTCCGAGATAGCTAAAATCAATGAAATAACTCAAAATTACGATGTAGCAATAAAATACGCTAAAAATGCAGTCGAACTAAATAGCGAAAACAAGTGGTATCAATTAAATTTAGCTAAGCTTTATATTATAACAAAAGATTATGAAAATGCGATTGTTATTTACAAAAATCTACTAAAGAAATACGAAGATAATATTGAGATTCCTTATAATTTAGCTGTTCTTTATAATCAAATGAAAGAATATAAAAAGGCCATCGAATTTTACGATTATATCGAAAACAAAAAAGGGGTTAACGAAAACTTAACGATGGCAAAACAGCAATTGTATTTAAAAATAGGTAATAAAACAAAGGCATATAACGAAATTAATAAACTAATTAAGCACTATCCTAACGATTCCAGATATTATGGAATTCTTGCCGAGATGTATACAAACGATAATTTGTTTTTAAAAGCCGAAGAAAATTATAAGAAATTATTTGAACTCGACAGTACCAGTCAGCTAGGACAATTTTCTATAATCGATTTTTACCGTAAAAAAATGGATTACGATAATGCATTTGTAACTATTGATAAGGTAATAAACAATAAAGAAATAGCTTTTGAGCAGAAAGTATTAATCTTTGTTTCGTTGTTAAACAATAGGAGTGAGTTTGAAATCTACAATCTTCAAATCGAAGAAAAATTATTGAAACTAAAACAACTTTATCCCAACGAAAAAGATTCTTATACTTTATATGCCGATTTTTTAATAAAAAAGAATAAAATTAAAGATGCCCAATTGGTAATAGAGCATATTGTAGATAATTACTCGGGAAATGTAGTTGTTTGGGAGCAATTGTTGTCGATATATAGTTTCGAAAACAATATGGACGATTTGTATCTCAGATCAAAAACAGCAATTGATAGTTTCCCTGAGCATGCAATGTTTTATCTATTTAGAGGAATTGCTTCCAATCGATTAGATAAACACGAAGAAGCTATTTCTGTTTTAAAGAAAGGCTTAAAACAAACAGATAATAACCCAAAATTAGAACTCGATTTTTATACAAATCTAGGCGATGCTTATAATAGTAATGGTAATTATAAACAATCAGACTATTATTTTCAGTTGGTTCTAAAACAACAACCTAATAATCTCTATGTAATTAACAATTACAGTTATTATCTTTCGTTACGTGAAGAAAAACTTGAATATGCCGAATCAATAAGTCGTAAAACAGTCGAAGCCGAACCCGACAATAATACTTACCTTGATACTTATGCTTGGATTTTATTTAAACTAGAAAGATACCAGGATGCTTTGTATTACATTAAAAAAGCAATCGAAAAAGGAGGTGTTGATAGCAATGTTGTTGTCGAGCATTATGGTGATATTTTATTCAAAGCGGGCAATAAAGAAAAAGCTCTTGAGATGTGGAAATTATCTAAAGAGATGGGGAATACAAGTAAAGATTTGATCAAAAAGATTGAAATAAAGTCTCTTAAATAACTTTAATTTTGTATGCGTAAATCTTTTATTAATAGTAGTTTATTTGTTTTTATTTTTTTCGTTTTTATAACTTGTGGGTATTCTCAAACCAAAGAAGACTTACAAAAGCAAAAACAAAAAACAGAAAAAAATATAAAGCTTATTAATGAGTTGCTTAAGAAAACGGCTAAAACAAAGTCAACAGGTTTAAATAAGTTATTGATAATTAATAAGAGAATAAGTTTGCGAGAAAAACTTATAAGGGGGATTTCGCAAGAAATAAATGCTCTAGATAAGGATATTGATGCAAAAAGTAAAAAAGTTGTTCGTTATCAAAAAGAAATAAAAGATTTAAAAGACGAGTATGCTAAAATGATATACTATGCATACAAAAACAAAAATAACTACGATAGATTGATATTTATTCTTTCTGCCGAGGATTTTAATCAGGCTTACCGCCGAATGAAATATTTTCAGCAATATAGCAACTACCGTAAAAAACAAGCTAAGCAGATTGTAATTGCACAGAAGAACCTCGAATATGAAATTGAGCAGTTGAAATACTCTCGAGAAGAGAAATTGCTACTATTAGCAAAGAAGGAGAGAGAGAATAATCAATTAATTGCAGAAAAAAGCCAAAAAAGAACGGAAATTAAGCGTTTAAAACGAAAAGAGCGAGAATTACGCTTAAAGATTCGAAAAGAAGAAAAAATACGCCGTAGAATAAAGAATGCAATTGCTGATTTAATCAGAAAAGAAACAAAAGGGAAAGCTTATAAGACATTATCAGCATCCGAAGAATTAATTTCACAGGGATTTAAAAAGGCTAAAGGAAAACTTTCTTGGCCAATAAAAAGGGGAGTTGTGTTGCAAGAATTTGGAGAACATGCGCATCCTGTTATTAAAGGGGTAAAAATAAAAAACGATGGGATTGATATTGGTGTAACTACAGATTATCAGGTAAGGTCGGTTTACGAAGGGGTTGTGAAAAAAATATTTGCAACACCAGGAAGAAATATGGCAATTATTATTCGTCACGGACATTTCCTATCTTTGTACTCCAATATTGTTAATGTTCAAGTAAAAACAGGAGATGTAGTTAAGGCTGGAACTTATATTGGAGATTTATTTGGAAATAGTAATTCTTTGTTGCAATTTAGAATTTACGAAGAGACAAAAGTTATGAATCCAAGAGCCTGGTTAAAGAAGAAATAAAGTATTTAAATATAAAAAGTATATATTTGAATTTTTTTTGAAAAATGAAACAAATACTTAAATAATAAGTATATATACAAAGTAATTATTAAACATAAAGATATTTGGTGTGCGAACAAGAATTCAGAATATGAAGAAAAGCATTTCTATAAAATCTAAAGTCGAAAATATCAATAAAATTGAAAAACTTATTGATGAAATTTCCGAAGATGCTGGAATAAATTCTGAGGTATATGGAAAAATCTTAATTGCAACTATTGAGGCTGTTAATAATTCAATAGTGCATGGGAATAAGGAAAATGAAGAGAAACTAGTAGAAGTTGATTTTTATGTTAATGATGATTTTTTAAGGATATTTATTAAAGATGAAGGTCCTGGTTTTAATTTCTATGATGTTCCTGATCCCACTACTCCTGAGAATGTCGAAAATATTCATGGCAGAGGTGTTTATTTGATGAAACATCTTGCTGATGATGTAATTTTTCATGGAAAAGGAAATCAAGTTGAAATTAAATTCAATCTAAAATAAATGTCAATAACATTCTTTTCCGAAGAAATTCCATTCACCTTAAGAGATAAAACAAAAATTCGTAATTGGATCGAAAATTCGATTTTAAATGAGAAATGCCAATTAGGAGATTTGAATTTTATATTTACTTCAGATGAGTATTTATTAAAAATTAATAAAGAGTATCTTAGTCACGATTATTATACCGACATAATAACATTTAATTATTGTCAGGGAGATTTGATTAGTGGAGATATCTTTATTAGTATTGATACAGTAAAAAACAATTCAGAACGTTTTAATGTTACTTTTATAGATGAACTACATCGGGTAATAATTCACGGTGTTTTACATCTTGTTGGATATGATGATAAAAATGAAGACCAACAAAAAGTGATGACGCAAAAAGAAAATGAATATTTAGAAAGATTTAAAAATCTTTTATAATTTTCCGCAAATTTCAAAAAATATAATATGTTGCCAGAGTATGATGTTATTGTGGTAGGTGGAGGACATGCTGGATGTGAAGCAGCAGCCGCAGCAGCTAATATGGGAGCTCAGACTTTATTAGTAACTATGGATATGTCTAAGTTTGCCCAAATGTCTTGTAATCCTGCTATGGGAGGGATTGCTAAAGGACAAATAGTAAAAGAAATTGATGCATTAGGTGGGTATTCTGCTATTGTAACAGATAAAAGTATGATTCAATTTCGGATGTTAAATCGCTCAAAGGGTCCAGCAATGTGGAGTCCTAGGGCGCAGTGCGACCGGATGGTTTTTTCTGCTGAATGGAGAACTATTCTTGAAAATATAGAACACCTTGATTTGTGGCAGGATTTGGTTACTGAATTAATTGTTGAGGATAATCAAATTAAAGGGATTGTTACAAAACTTGGAATAGAGTTTAAAGCAAAAACAGTAATTCTTACCAATGGGACTTTTCTTAATGGGTTGATGCATGTAGGGAAAAAACAAGTTGAAGGAGGAAGGGCAGGTGAATCTGCCTCGAAAGGAATCTCTGAGCAATTAGCTGGCTTTGGGTTTGAGGTTGGACGAATGAAAACAGGTACGCCAGCTAGGATAGATGCCAGAAGTATTGATTTTTCCAAAGTGCAAGAGCAAAAAGGTGATGATGGTGGAGGGCAGTTCTCGTTCTTGCAGCATGATTTTACTCCGAGAAACAATAAATCGTGTTATATTACATTTACCGATAAAGAGGTTCATAATATACTAGAAACAGGATTTAAAGAGTCTCCGTTGTTTAACGGAACAATTAACGGAGTAGGGCCAAGATATTGTCCTAGTATCGAAGATAAAATCGTAACTTTTGCCGACAAAGATAAGCATCAGTTGTTTCTAGAGCCCGAAGGTTTTACTACAAATGAGTATTATATTAATGGTTTTTCTTCTTCTTTGCCTTGGGAGGTGCAGTTAAAAGCTTTGAAAAGTATTCCTGGTTTAGAGAATGTAAAAATATATCGTCCGGGATATGCTATCGAATACGATTATTATCCTCCAACTCAATTAACCCATACTCTTGAAACAAAATATATACAGAATTTGTATTTTGCAGGTCAAATAAATGGAACAACAGGATATGAGGAGGCGGCAGCTCAGGGTATGATGGCTGGAATTAATGCTTGTCTTAAGATTCGAGGAGAAAAAGAGTTTATTTTAAATAGAGATCAAGCTTACATAGGTGTTTTGATCGATGACTTGATAACAAAAGGCGTAGATGAGCCTTATAGAATGTTTACATCTCGGGCAGAATATCGTATCTTGTTGCGACAAGATAATGCTGATTTGCGACTAACAGAATTGTCGTATAATATGGGTTTGGCAAGTAAGGATAGGTTTGATCTCTTGAAAGAAAAAATAAAAGCGAGAGATAAAATAATTAAGTTTATCAAAACACACAGTATTGCCCCTTCTGATATTAATCAATATTTAGAGCAGGTTAATACTACCCCGTTAAAACAAAAGCGTAAATTATTGGATGTGGTTTTACGACCTCAGGTAAAAATAGTAGATATAATCGATGTTATTCCTGACTTTAAAGAATTGGTTGCGTCAATATCAATAAAGGTTGACGAGATATTAGAGTCGGCCGAGGTATTAATAAAGTATTCGGGATATATCGAGCGCGAGCAGCAGGTAGCTGATAAACTTAAGCGCTTAGAGTATATTAATATTCCTGATGGGTTCGATTATGGCAAAATATCTTCATTGTCGACTGAGGGTAGGCAGAAATTAAAAAAAATACGACCTCAAAATATAGGGCAGGCTGCTCGGATTAGTGGAGTTTCTCCATCAGACATCAGTGTTTTGTTAGTTTATATGGGGAGGTAAGGTTTAATGTTCCACGTGGAACGAAACAAATTTATCATGAATAAAAAGAGCATAATCAAAGGTAAAGTAGTAGATGTTGTCGCAAGGCGAATTTACAACGGGGAATTGTTTCTTGAAAATGGAAGGATAAAACAGATCCGGGAAATAGAAGAGGAGTGTGATAGATATATTTTGCCTGGTTTAGTAGATTCTCATGTACATATCGAGAGTTCTATGCTTGTTCCTTCGAGTTTTGCTCGAGCTGCTGTTGCAAGTGGTACTGTGGCGACTGTTTCTGATCCTCATGAAATAGCTAATGTTTTAGGCTTAGAAGGAGTGAGGTATATGATAAAGAACGGAAAGCGTTCGTTGTTTAAGTTTTACTTTGGAGCTCCTTCGTGTGTTCCTGCTACTTCTTTCGAAACTTCAGGGGCAGTTATTGATTCGGATGCGATTAAGCATTTGATGGGAAATCCTGATATTTATTATTTAGCAGAGATGATGAATTTTCCTGGGGTTATTTATGGTGATACTGAGGTTCTGAAAAAAATTAAATATGCTCATGACGTAGGAAAACCTATAGATGGACATGCTCCCGGGTTAGATGGAGATAGTTTAGAGAAGTATGCTAAGTCGGGGATTACTACCGATCATGAGTGTACTACAGTTGAAGAGGCTGTTCAGAAGATTGAAAAGGGAATAAAAATACAGATAAGAGAAGGGAGTGCTGCTAAAGATTTTGAAAATTTATTTCCGTTGCTTATGACTCATCCTAGAGATGTAATGTTTTGTACTGACGATTGTCATCCTGATGACTTGTTGAAAGGGCATATAAATAAAGTAATGGCACGTGCGGTTGCTAAAGGAGCTAATGTTTTTGATGTAATTGCTGCTGCATCAAAAAATCCTGTAGAGCATTATGGTTTGGATGTGGGTATGTTGCAGGTTGAAGATTGTGCTGATTTTGTAGAGGTAAATAATCTTTCTGATTTCTCGGTGTTGAGAACGTATATTAATGGCGAATTGGTTTATTCTGACGGAGAAGTTTTGCTCGAGAAAATAACAGAAAACCCGATTAATAATTTCAATTGTAGTCCTATTTCTGTAGATGATATTAAGCTTATTGATGAGGGGAGGAAAATACAGACAATTGTTGTTAATGATGGAGATTTATTGACAGGGAAAGAAATAGTGAAGCCTACAGTTTGTAATGGAGAAATTGTTTGTGATGTTGATCGAGACTTGCTTAAAATTGTCGTTGTTAATCGTTATAGAAAGGCAAAGCCTCAGGTGGGTTTTGTTAAGAACTTTCAGCTTAAAAGAGGAGCTATTGCTGGTAGTATCGCTCACGATAGTCATAATATTATTGCAATAGGAACTACCGACAAAGATATTGTTGATGCTATTAATAGGGTGATTGAAAACGAAGGGGGAATAGTTGCTCTTGATGGATTTGAGGTAGAAGATTTAAAACTGAATGTAGCAGGATTGATGTCTACAGGCGAAGCTGCTGAGATTGCGGGTAAATATCATAAAGTACATTCTATGTCTAAAGAGATGGGTTCTCAATTAACAGCTCCTTTTATGACAATGGCATTTATGGCTTTGTTAGTTATTCCTGAATTGAAAATAGGAGATAAGGGCTTGTTTGATGTTTCAAAATTTGAATTTACCAGTTTGAATGTAGATAATGAATAAATCTTTATTAGAAAAGTTTAGTTCTGTTCTTTCTGTGCTTCCGGATAGTTCTGGGGTTTATCAGTTTTTTGACAATAAAGAAGAAATTATTTATGTTGGTAAGGCAAAGAATTTAAAGAAAAGAGTTTCTTCTTATTTTAATAAAGATCATTTCGATAATCGAAAGCTAAGGGTTCTTGTAAATAAAATATCAGATATCAAGTATATTGTTGTTAAAACAGAATCAGATGCTTTACTTCTAGAAAATAATCTAATAAAAAAATATCGTCCGAGGTATAATGTTTTGCTGAAGGATGACAAAACATATCCTTGGATTTGTGTGAAAAAAGAGCCGTTTCCTCGGGTTTTTTATACTAGGAGTGTTGTTAATGATGGTTCGAAGTATTTTGGTCCATATACGTCTACTTATATGGTTAAAATCTTGCTGGATTTAATAACAAAACTTTATCCTTTGCGAAATTGTAGTTTAATCCTTACTCAGGATAATATAGCTAAAAAGAAATTTAAACCCTGTTTAGAGTATCATATAGGTAATTGTTTGGCTCCTTGTATCGGTAATCAATCTAGCGATGATTACAACCAATCGATTGAGCATATTGAAAAAATTCTGAAAGGAAATATTCAAGAAGTTGTTTTGTATTTAAAACAATTAATGCAGAAATATGCAGAGAATTTTGATTTCGAGAATGCTCAGACAATAAAAGATAAAATAGAGATTCTTGAGAAGTATAAGAATAAATCAACAGTTGTTAGTGCTAGTTTAGATGATGTTGATGTTTTTAATATTTTAAGTGATGATAGTTTCGCTTATGTAAATTATCTGAAAGTTGTTGAGGGTAGGATTATTCAGGCTCATACCTTGGAGATAAAAAAGAAACTCGATGAAACATCAAAAGATTTATTGACGATGGCTGTTGTGGAGATAAGAGATCGTTTGTTGAGTAATTCGAAAGAGATAATACTCCCGTTTGCTATAAATTTCGAAAAAGTAAAAATAACAGTTCCTTTGCGAGGCGAGAAGAAATCATTGTTAGAATTGTCTGAGCGAAACCTGAAGTATTATCGTCTTGAAAAGCAAAAAAAAGCCGATAAGAAGAAGGAACGTTATTCGGGAAAGCGCTTACTCGAAGTTATAAAGAAGGATTTAAATCTATCCGTTTTGCCAAAACATATCGAATGTTTTGATAACTCAAATATCCAAGGCTCAGATCCTGTTGCTGCATGTGTAGTTTTTAAGGATGCAAAGCCAAGTACTAAAGATTATAGGCATTATAATATAAAAACGGTTAAAGGCCCCGATGATTTTGCTTCGATGGAAGAGGTTGTTTATCGACGTTATAAAAGATTATTAGCTGAGAATAAATCTTTACCTAACCTTATTGTTATAGATGGAGGTAAAGGACAGTTGAATTCTGCATTGAAAAGTATAAAGAAGTTGAATATTGAGAGTAGCGTTACTATTATTGGAATAGCAAAACGTTTAGAAGAAATTTTTTATCCCGGAGATCCTATTCCTTTATATTTGGATAAAAATTCAGAATCGCTAAAAGTTATTCAGCATATTCGGAATGAAGCTCACCGTTTTGGAATAAAGTTTCATAGAAATAAACGTTCGGGGAATTTTATAAAAAGTGAGTTGGATAATATTCCTGGTATTGGATCAAAAACAATAGAAATCCTTTTTAAGAGATTTAAAACAATTAAAAAAATTCGTGCAGCAAGTTTAGATGAGGTTTCGTCGGAAATAGGACAAGTTAAGGCAAAATTGCTTTTCGACTATTTTAAATCTAAATAAAAGAGAAAAAGATTCGATTATAGGCATTTTTAGGTCTGTTTGGGTTTGATTTTGAACTTCACTTATACGTGTTTAATTGTTTGTTTAATAGTAATCTAAAAACTTTATTTATAAAGGTTATCTATCTGAGAAGAGCATAATCTGAAGTTGCAAGGTAGAGGTGTTGTATAATCTGCATTTAAGCGAGGTTAATTTGAAATGTATTTCCCCCAATTAAGGTATAACTAGAATTTTGGTTTTATTAAGTTATCTTTGTAATATAATTTGAATAAACTATAATTAAAATGCAGCTTAAGGGTAGGACAATTGATTTTTTCACCGCTATTGATGAGTTTTCTTTAAAACAGGATACAATTCCTTCTTCCCCTAAAATAGGATTGGATCAATCTACAGATATCTCAAAAGATAATGTAAAAAAGATAAAAAAAATTGATATCAATGCTATCGATTCTATCCTTCGGCTTAGCGAAGATAGAGAGCGTCAAATACAAGCCCAAAAACAACAGGTTTTTAAAAGAAAAACTTACAAAAAGAAATACGATACAACAGAGTTGTATGTTAAACAGTTTGGGATAGCAGGTTTCCCCCTGAAAGAAAAGATGGATAAAGATCCATTTAACCAGAATATATTTTTAAACTTTTCGAATGCAAGAGGAATTACCCATTCTGCTGATAAGGTATTTATAGAAGAGAAGCAGCCTGAAGTGGGATTAAAAGAAAAACACATTGATTCTGATATTTCAAGGAAGATGCAATTTGATTGGGTTACATTTTTGTTTGTTGGAATGTTGTTATTATTGGTTTGGGTTCAAGTGTTTAATAAAAAATATTTAAACACATTATTTAAATCTGTTGTAAATTATAATGAATCTTCGACATTGTTTCGCGAAAAGAATTCGTTAACGACTAAAGCTTCATTTGTTTTAAATATTTTATTTGTTGCTTCGGTTAGTTTGTTTGCTTTGCAGGTAGGAGATTATCTAAAGATTGAGAATAGCCTAAGTTATATTAACTATTTAGTATTGTGTGGTAGTTTCTTGGCTTTTGTTCTTTTGCGTTTCATTACATCAGGATTTGTTGGTTATGTTTTTCTAAAACAGAGGGTTTATTCTGAATATTTGTATAATGCAAATATTTATTTAAAAGTTACAGGGCTACTTTTATTGCCTGTTATAATTGTGTTGCAGTTTGTATCTTACGACTACTTAAATTTTGTTATTTATCTGGGAGTTGGAGTAGTTGTTTTCTTGTATTTGATGAGTGTTTTTAGAGCCGTACAAATAATAATTCGAAATAAAGTTTCCATATTCTATATGATTTTATATCTTTGTGCCTTTGAAATAACGCCCCTTTTGATTGTTTACAAGCTGTTGTTATCTCAAGGGTAATGAGATGTTTAGAAGTTTTGTAATGATTAAATCCAAATAGATTACATGAAAATTAAAACGATTTTAGTATCACAACCAGAACCCAAAAGCGATAAATCTCCTTATACCGAGTTAGCTGATAAAAAAGGTTTAAAAATTGATTTTAGGCCATTTATCCAAGTTGAAGGAGTTCCGGTTAAAGATTTCAGACAAGAACGAATTGATATTTTGGCTCATACTGGAGTTATTTTTACTAGTAGAACAGCCGTTGATAATTATTTCAGGATATCTGAAGAACTTCGCTTGACAATTCCTGATACAATGAAATATTTTTGTATATCAGAAGCAACAGCTTACTATTTACAGAAATATATTGTTTATCGTAAGCGAAAAATCCATTATGGAAATGGAACTTTTGCTGATTTAATGGAGGTAATTAAAAAGCACAAAGAAGAGAGCTTTTTAGTTCCATTATCTGATACACATAAAGAAGAAATTCCTAAAAAATTAGAACAAGCTAAGATAAAGTATACTAAAGCGATTATGTATCGTACTGTTAGCGCTGATTTATCTGATTTATCTGATGTTAATTACGATATGCTTGTGTTTTATAGCCCTTCTGGAATTAAATCATTAATGGAGAATTTTCCGGAGTTTAAGCAGAATAATACTAAAATAGCTACTTTTGGACCTAAAACAGCAAAAGCTGTTAAAGATGCTGGCTTAGTAGTAGATGTACCAGCTCCAACAAAAGCAGCACCATCTATGACAATGGCTATAGAACAATTTGTAACAGAATGTGCTAAGAAAAAATAATAAGATTGAATATTATATGAAAAGGGAAAGTTGTTTCGAGCTTTCCCTTTTTTTATTTTATGGAGAAATGTTTTGTAGAATGATTTATTTTTGAATATGCATTTTTATAAAAAAACACTGGGGAAAGAAGAGCGACTGAAAAGCAAGAAATTAATTGATGATTTATTTCGTGATGGGCAAATATTGAATAATTCGCCATTTAGAATATTATATAAAGTTTGTGATAATAATTCTGATTTCGAATTTCCTGCAAAGATAGCAGTAAGTGTTTCTAAAAAGAAATTCAAACGAGCAGTTGATCGCAATCGGATAAAGCGGAAGATGAGAGAAGCATATCGAAACAATAAAACAGATTTGTATAATTTTCTTGATCAAAAAGGTAAGCGCCTGTATTTTTTTGTTATTTATATGGATAAAAACGATTTAGATTATACTGATATAGAGAAAAAGATGAAGAATTCTGTTAAGAAACTAATAACACAGCTGAGTTAAAAAAAGTTAATAATAATAAAGTGTTCTTTATGGATATTATTAAATTAAATAGATTTGTATTAAAATAAGTCTAAAATTGAAAAATAAAATTATGTTGAATAGAAAGATTAAAAAATCACATCTGTCTTTTTTACTAGGAATTATTATTGTTACTGTTTTCTGGGCATTTAAAGATGGCGATGATTTTAAAATAGCTAAAAGTCTTGATATATTTTATTCTCTTTTTAGAGATGTAAATACCTATTATGTAGATGATATTGATCCAGAGAAGATGGTTGAAGATGGTATAAGTTCTATGTTGAAAAAGCTAGATCCTTATACGGTTTATATTCCTGAGCGCGACATGGATGATTTTACACTGATGACTACAGGAAAATATGGGGGTATAGGAGCCTTAATCAGAAATAGTGGAGAATATCCTATAATAGCCGAACCATATAAAGATTTTCCGGCTTATAAAGGAGGTTTAAAGGCTGGCGATAAGATCTTAGAAATCGACGGAAAGTCGACAAAAGATTTTGAAATATCTAAAGTAAGCGAACATTTAAAAGGAATTCCGAAAACTAAGTTAAAGTTGTTGATTGAGCGACCTTATACAAATCAAACTTTCGAGAAAGAAATTGTTAGAGAAGAAATCAAGATTAATAGTGTTCCTTATTATGGTTTAGTTTCTGAAGGGGTTGGCTATATTCGTGTAAATAAATTTACTCCGAATGTTGCCAGCCAGGTAAAAGATGCTTTACGTAGCTTGAAAGCCGATTACCAAATTACATCATTGATTCTTGATTTGCGAGGAAACCTAGGTGGCTTATTGGTCGAGGCTCCTAAGATGTGTAATATTTTTATTGAAAAAGGAGAGGAGATTGTAAGTACCAAGGGTAAAGTTGATAAGTGGAATCAAACGCTTAAAACATCAGCATCAGCCTACGATACTGAGATCCCGATTGTTGTTTTGGTTAGTAGAGCAACAGCGTCAGCATCGGAAATTGTTGCTGGAGCATTACAAGATTTAGATCGTGCAGTAATTCTCGGAAGCAGGACATTCGGAAAAGGTTTGGTGCAAACAACGCTTCCTTTAAATTACAATTCGCAAGTAAAAATAACTACAGCTAAATATTATATTCCAAGTGGTAGATGTGTGCAAGCTTTAGATTATACCAACAGAAACGAAGATGGTAGTGTAGGGCATGTTCCTGACTCATTAATTTCTGAGTTTAAAACACGTAATGGCAGAAAAGTTTATGACGGGGGAGGAATTACCCCTGATGTAACTATGAAAAATGACAAAGTAAGCAATATTGCTATAAGCCTGATAACTCAGAGTGTAATTTTCGATTATGCAACTAAGTTTGCTTACGAAAACGAAACGATTGCTGATATCGATAAGTTTGATATTAACGATGAGATTTATGATAATTTTGTTGAGTTTGCTTTAGAGGATACTTTTAAATACGAATCGCGAAGTGCTCATGAGCTAAAAGAATTTGAGAAAGTTCTTAAGCAAGAAAAGTATTACGATTTGGCTCAAGAAGAGTTCGAAAAGCTTAAGGTAAAATTAAAAAGCAACAAGAAAACCGATTTGCATAATTTTAAATCTGAAATAAAGCAGTTTTTATTAGATGAAATCGCCGGAAGGTATTATTACCAGACAGGAAAGATAAAAGCTCAATTAAAGGACGATAAACAGCTATTTAGAGCTATTGAGATTTTAAACAATCAGGATGAATATAAATCGATATTGTCGGCAAAGTAAAAAATAGCAAATAAAATATATTTCGGAGGCTGTCTAAGAAACTAGGCAGCCTCTCGTTTTTTATATGGTTTATACCAAAAGAACATCAAAATGAGTGATAAAAACGTTTCTTTTTGCCTTATACATTGCCAAAAAAGTTGCAAGGTAACTCGGCTATCTTTTACTTTTTCGTCGCGTCTAAGACAAAAATTATTCATTTTTATAAATCCCTCATCTTGAAACCCATTTGGTATTAGTTGCACAATGCAAGCATTTTTAACCAGAATGAATAGGTTTCTTGTCGGAATGAGTACGTAGCTCGCCAAAATGCCATCGGCAGAGGTAATAATGTCAGGTTGTGCGGTAATAATGTCAGGTGAGCTTATCAGAATGAGTTGTTTGTCGGTAAGAATGTCAGGTGAAGCGGTAAGAATGTCAGCGTAATCTGCCATGATGTCTTGTTGTGTTGTCAGGATGAGTAGTTTGCTTGCCAAAATGAATTGTTGTGGCATTGCAATGAGTAGTTTGTTTATTAAAATGCCCCCTTGTATGCTTGCAATAATCGTTTAGCTTGTTAGGATATATAGCTTTGTTGCTATAATATTCTGTTGTTTTGTTGGGATAAAAAGAAACTCTTTAAAATAGCTTGATAGATATTAAAAACAGAACTATTCATTTTAAAAATATTATGATTTTACTTTATTTCTTTTTTGTATTTGTAAGATTTCGAAGTAATTATTTATTAAATAATAAATTGTTATTTCCTAGTTAATTTGTTTAATTTTAAAAAACTCAAATTAAAACAAATTAAAAGAACACTGACATTCTCAAAAGTAGGGATATTGCAGATAATTCTGATCTAAAATCTTCTAGTTATGACTTTCAAATCAAAATATTCAGAGAATAAAATTTTACCATTTAGTATGGTAATTACTATATGCCTAAACTAAGTATATCTCTATTAATTATTAATACAACAATATATGTTTTCCCATATTCTAACAAATTTCTATCGTCAAATTAAATTCAAGAGAAATTTACACCTATTAAATTTCTTAATTTTAATTCTCGGTTTTGGAATTTTACTTTATATCTTTTTTTACTTAAAAACAGAGTTTAAATACGAATATTTTCATGCTAATAAGGATTCTATATATCGAATTTTAACTGTTAATAAAACTAAATCAGGGAAAGACAAACGCCCATTTTCTTCGGCTCCTCTCAAAGAAGCATTAATACGAGAATTTCCACAGATAAAAAATACCACTAGATATTCTGTTGAGAATAGAGAATTGCTAAAAACAAATCAGAATGCAGGTGTTTTTTGTGTTGCACGTTGTGATAAATCCTTTTTTGATATTTTTTCATTTCAATTAAAAAGCGGAAGTTTAGAACAATTTAATGATAAAAATGAAGTAATTCTTATTACAGAGAATACTAGTAAGAAACTTTTTGGGAATAAAAATCCTGTAGGGAAAGTTATAAAAAGTGGGTTTTATTTTAATTATTTAGTGATAGGAGTAATAAAAAACTATTCGAAATTATCGCATATTCAATTTGATGCAATAACACCTTTTACAGTACATGACAACTTAGAGCGATGGAGTATTTTTCAAAATTCACAAACCTATGTTTTGTTTCACAAAAATGCATCTTTCAATAAGAGCAGTTTAAAAAAACTACGAACCTTTTTAAAAACACATATTAAGAACTATCCCTTATTAGAATTCCAAAACATAACAGATATTCATTTAAACAACGATTTTGACGATCCATGGGTACCCAATAAGGGAGATGAAAATTTAATTTTCATACTTATTTCGGCAGCCATAATTTTAATTGCTGTAATCATATTTAATTACTTTAATTTGTCTTCGTCTATTTATATCTCAAGAATAAAAGAGTTTTCAATAAAAAAAGTTTTAGGATCGAATTCAAATAAAATATTAAGAGAATACATTTTAGGGAATCTCTTATTTCTTATAATTTGTGTTTTTTCATCATTGATTTTATTCTATTTTTTTACAAAAAATTCAGTTTTATTGGTTGATTTTAAAATTACCTCACCTGCTCATCTAAAAGATATTATCGTAATAAGTATTACGTTTATTATGATAATGCTAATTCCTGTAGTTACAACTCATTTTTTAAGCAAACTCAACGAGTTATATTTTTCGTTAAGTAGTATTGTTAATTTTAGAATAAATTCGAAATCTCGCATAATGGGGATGGCTGTTCAAATATTAATATCTGTTATTATTGTGTTTTTTGCTGTTGTAATAACAAACCAATTAATTTATGTTAAGAATAAAGAACTAGGCTATAGCTATAAGAATATTATTTATACTCCAAATTATTGGCGATATAGTACAGCGGCAATTAAAGAGCTTTTATTTAAGGATCCAAATATAGCATCAGTATCTACAGTTTCTGATTTACCAATTAACTTAACATTTAAAAGAAATTTAACCAACTGGGAAGGAAAAACAAATGATAAAAATATAGATGTATATCATCTATTTACCGACATAGGTTTTTTAGAAACTTTTGACATTTCATTGCTTAAAGGGTCTTATTTTTCAGATAAGTTTACACTTAATAATTATTTTAAAGGAGATGCAGGACAGCATTATATAGTAAACGAAACTGCTGTCAAAAAAATGAATCTTGAAAATACGTTAAATACAAAATTTACTTGTAGTGGATTTAGAGGAGATATAATTGGAGTAATTAAAGATTTTCATTTCAAACCCTTACAAAAAAAGATTGAACCTTTATTTATTCAATTTAACCCCGAAGACTGGTTGTATTTATTTATTAAATTAAAAAAGCAAACCCCAAAGACATTAAATTATATAAAATCTACAATAAAGAAATTTGATAAAAAGGGATATCCTGTCGAATTTAAAATTTTAGAAGATGATTTTAATAGTTTGTATAATCCAATAAAGAAAATAGCTTATTCAACAATAATTTTCTCTATTACTGCATTCATCCTTTCTATTATTGGTTTAATTGCAGTAGTATCATTTCTTGAGAAGAAGAAACAGAAAGAATTTGCTATAAAAAAAGTATTTGGAGCTAAATCAGATAGGGTAATTAGGGATTTTATTGTAGAGCTATTACGATATATTATTCCTGCAATCATAATATCTGCGATTATTGGCTATTATTCTACAAAAAAATGGTTAAATCAGTTTGCATATCAAACACCTTATCCGTATTTACAAATTACTATAATTCTCATTTCTATATACATTCTTGTTATTGGATTGATATACTTAAAA
>JAKSCO010000317.1 GCA_022360575.1 Bacteroidales bacterium
CAATACATGGTTGCGACAGTATTATTGTAACCAACTTAACAGTAAATCCGGTATATGCCGATACAGTAAATGCCGCAGTTTGTAGTGGCGATAGTTATACTTTCCCCGACGGAACAACACAAACGAATATAACAGCAGATATAAGCGAGTCGGATACTTTAGCTACAATACATGGTTGCGACAGTATTATTGTAACCAATTTAACTGTAAATCCAGTATATAATCTTAATAGACAATATTCTGTATGTAGTGGAGATAGTTATACTTTCCCTGATGGAACTGTAGTAAATAATATTACATCAGATACAACACATACAAGTAATTTAACAACAGTACATGGATGTGATAGTATTGTTGTAATAAACTTAACTGCAAATCCAAATTACAATATTGTTGATAGTATAGAAAAATGTATTGGCGGAAGTTATACTTTCCCTGATGGAACTGTAGTAAATAATATTACATCAGATACAACACATACAAGTAATTTAACAACAGTACATGGATGTGATAGTATTATAACACGAACAGTTGTTGTGGTTTCGGCTTATGATGTTACTATTAATGCTAATATTTGCGACGGCGATAGTTATACTTTCCCCGACGGAACAACACAAAATAATATAACAGCAAATGTTACTGAAATAGATACATTAACATCATCGCATGGTTGCGATAGTATTATTACAACCAATGTAATTGTTAATCCACTGTATAATTTATCCGAAAATCAATCGGTATGTAGTGGCGATAGTTACACCTTCCCCGACGGAACAACACTAAATAACATAACGGCAGGAGTTGTTCATGTTAATAATTTAGCGTCGATATATGGTTGCGATAGTGTTATAACAACAAATCTAAGTGTAAATCCAATATACAGCGATACTGTAAATGCCGAAGTCTGTAGCGGAAGTAGCTATACCTTCCCCGATGGAAATATTCATAGTAATATTATTTCAGATACATTGCAAACAAGTACTTTAACTACGGTACATGGTTGCGATAGTATTGTTGTTACAAATCTGTCTGTAAATCCAGTGTATAACGATACTGTAAGTGTTGGTGTTTGTAGCGGAAATAACTATACATTCCCCGATGGAAATATTATTAATAATATTACTACCGATACCACATACACAAGTACATTGTCATCTGTAAATAGTTGCGATAGTATTATAATAACTGTTGTAAGTGTAAATCCGGTTTATAGTGCAAGCGATAGTGTCGAGCTTTGTAATGGAGGTAATTATACTTTCCCCGACGGAACAGTTATAAATAATATAACTTCAGATACTACACAAACAAGTGTTGTAAATACAATCCATGGATGCGATAGCGTTATAACAACTACGGTCATGGTGGTTACTGCTTATAATGTTACTGTAAATGATGAGCTTTGTAGTGGTGATAATTATACATTCCCTGATGGAACAGCTCAATCGATTACAGCAGACATTACCCGAATCGATACTCTGACAGCGGCTTATGGTTGCGATAGTATTATTACTACCAACTTAATAGTAAATCCTGTGTATAGCTCAGTTGATAGTATTGTTATATGTTACGCAAGTTCATATACTTTCCCTGATGGAAATATTATAAATAATATTACATCAGATACTACATATGCGAGTAACCTAAATACAACACATGGATGTGATAGTGTTATTACAATTACAATAAGTCCGATCACCGAGTTTAATGTATCTCAAAATGTAACTGTGTGTAGTGGCGATGATCATACTTTCCCTGATGGAAGTACGATAAATAACATAACTACAGATACTACACATGTAAGTATTTTAACTACTACACAGGGTTGCGATAGTATTATTACTACTATGGTAAGTGTTAATCCTTCGTTTAATTTAAGCGAAACAGCATCTGTATGTAGTGGTGGTAGCTATGTATTCGCTGATGGAGATACCATAAGTAATATTACTACCGATACGACACATGTGAGTAATTTACAAACAATACATGGTTGCGATAGTGTTATTACAACTACAGTACATGCAAATCCAGTGTATAACATGTCCGAAACAATGAATATTTGTTGCGGCGATGATTGTACATTCCCTGATGGAGTTACTGTTCATCATGTTAGCGAACCAATGATACATGTTAGCAATATGACAACAGTTAATTCGTGTGATAGTGTTATACAAACCATAGTTAATGTACATTCTGTTGATACGGCAGTGATACAAACAGATACCAGTTTGATAGCTCATGCTGAAAATGCTGTTTATCAATGGGTAAATTGCGATAGTAACTATGCACATATTTCTGGGGCTAATTTCAGAGCATTCAGAATAACCCAAGCAGGAAATTATGCTGTAATTATTATCCAAGATCAATGTGCTGATACTTCGGCTTGTGTTCAGGTAGCAAGTGTCGGAATATATGATAATAAATCTGCGAATATTCGAATATATCCAAACCCATCTGATGGAAAAATTACAATAGAAGGATTAAATCCTGATGTTTGGGGTATTGTTAAAATATGGAATACAGTTGGCGAGATTATTTTACAGGAAAAAGTAAAACAACAATCGTTGATTATTGATTTAAATGGAGAGCCACGAGGAACTTATTTAATTCAAATTATATATGACAATAATGTATATTCGACCAAGATACTACTAATCTAAAAAAACTTTAACAGGCTGTCGGTATTGCCGGCAGCCTGTTTTTTTATGTCTTTTCTTTCGATAAAGTGCAATAAACTATCAGACTAATATTTTAAAAAATAAAATAATACGTTTTATTGAGTTCTTTCAAAAATAATTTGATAGTTATACCAAATGAATTTCAAGATGAAGATATTCTTTTGGTTTTTTATCATAAATTCCTTTGAGCAACTCATCAGCAACCTTTAGCAACC
>JAKSCO010000210.1 GCA_022360575.1 Bacteroidales bacterium
AACCAATAGTTTTGTTTTTATTTAATCAAACTATTGATTTATGCTTATTCCATTTTTGATTCCTTTTGTCATAGCAATGTTCTTAGCAATAAACATGGGTGGTAGCGGAACAGCCCCAGCTTTTTCGGCTGCTTACGGAGCTAATATTCTAAAACGAAGTTTAATTCCCGGACTGTTTGGCATTGCTGTTTTTATTGGTGCTATAATAGGAGGAAAAGAAACAGCTAAAACAATTGGCGAAGGCTTGTTAAAACCACAAATGATGTCTTTTTCGGTTGTCTCTATCATCTTATTTTCTGTTTCTATCTCGCTATTAATTGCAAACATCCTAGGCATTCCTCAATCAACAAGTCAATCTACTGTAATGGCCGTAGTTGCTCCTGCTTTATATTTCGACTCATTAAATACCCATAAGCTATTTTACGAAATTTTGCCTACCTGGCTTATTATGCCAACAGCATCGCTAATTTTATCTTTTTTAATCGGGAAATATATATACAAACCCATACGAAAAAAAGGATATACCATATCTCGAAAAATAAACGAAAGCTATGTATTAAAGGGATTAATCGTATTAATGTCTTTGTATGTTGCTTTTTCAATCGGAACCAACAATGTTGCCAATGCTGTTGGTCCCATAGCCAGTTTATCTCTTAATGAGTTAAACATTTCGCAAACACACTACATCCATATTCTTATACTGGCAACCCTTATTATAGCTCCATGTTTCGGAATAGGGAGTTCGTTATTTGGACATAAAATTGTTAAAAATACAGGCAAAGAAATTATCCTTTTCGGGAAAATCGAGGCTGTTATTATAGCTTTCATATCAGCATCTTTGTTACTTACAGCATCGTGCATTAAAGGCATCCCAACATCATTGGTTCAACTAAACATAGCTTCGATAATAGGTATTGGTGTTGCAAAACTCGGATTTAAAAATATATTCAGAAAAACTCAGGTCAATAAATTCTTTATTATGTGGATTATTGCACCTGTAATATCCTTTTGCCTGTCTCTGTTTCTAACATACTTAGCAGACATCTTTAATTGCATTTAGAATACTTATTAATTAGTAGCAACGTGTATATGTGTTTAAAGTAGATTTTTAAAGGAGGTTGTAATCACAATCTCCTTTAATTTTATCTTTAAAAAAATTAAATATATGCGATTAAACCTCACATTTACTTAACATTTTATATGGTATTTCAAATAAAAATTATCTTTTTTATCCAAGTCCAGAATTCTTGTATAAGATAAAAAGCACCTAATTTTTTACTGATATGTTTTTTCTTAAATTAGCAATTCAAAAAAAACAAATAATCGGATAAACAAACAAACTAAAGCTTTATTATATGTCTAAAAAACTTTATCTATTAGATGCTTATGCCTTAATATACCGATCGTATTATGCCTTTATAAAAAATCCAAGGTACAATTCGAAAGGACAAAATACTTCTGCTATTTATGGTTTCGTAAATACATTAATCGATTTAATTCAGACCGAAAATCCTAGTCATATAGCTGTTGTTTTCGATCCCCCTTACCCTACTTTTCGTCACGAAATGTACAAAGAGTACAAAGCTAACCGAGAAGCTACTCCTGAAGATATAAAACTATCGATTCCGTATATAAAACAAATTATTGAAGAATTTAATATCAAAGTAATTGAAGTTAATAGATACGAAGCCGATGATACAATCGGAACATTAGCAAAAATTGCCGAAAAAGAAGGTTTTACAACCTACATGATGACTCCCGATAAAGATTATGCCCAGTTGGTTTCTGACAATATAATGATGCTAAAACCAGGAAGAGGAGGTCGCGAAGCCGAAATCATTAACAAACAAACTATTTGTGATAAATACAAAATCGAAGATCCTACTCAATTTATCGACATTTTAGGATTAATGGGCGATGCTTCGGATAATATTCCGGGAGCTCCCGGGGTAGGAGAAAAAACAGCCATAAAGCTTATTTCTCAATATGGAAGTATCGAAAATATCTATGAAAATATTAATGATTTAAAAGGGAAACAAAAAGAAAAACTCCAAGATAACAAAGATCAAGTTTATTTATCCAAGACATTGGTAACAATAAAACTAGATGTTCCTGTTGATATAAAAATCGAAGATCTTATTTTAAAAGACCCAAACAAAGAAAGCCTAAGTAAACTATTAGACGAGCTCGAATTTAAAACAATTACCAAACGTATATTTAAAGAAACTAGCTCTATAAATGTAAGTAATAATTTTGCCCAAGGCTCGTTGTTCGGCGATACAGAAATAGAACTATCGACTAGCCTAAATACAATTACCACAACAAAACACAACTATAAGCTAATTGATGATAAAGCTAAAAGACAAGAATTAATTGATACACTAAATCAAAAAACAGAGTTTTGTTTCGATACAGAAACAACAAGTCTTGATCCATTAAATGCCGAAATTGTTGGCTTGTCTATTTCTTTCGAAAAGCATTCGGCTTATTATATTCCTTTCCCTCAAGAAAGAACAGAAACTCTTCAGATTCTTGATGAATTTAAAGCTGTTTTCGAAAATAAATCGATTCGAAAAATCGGACAAAATATAAAATACGATATATCGGTACTAAAACAATACGATATAGATGTTTTAGGCAATTTATTCGATACTATGCTTGCTCACTACTTGCTACATCCAGATTTAAGGCATAATCTGGATTTTTTAGCCGAAAAATATTTGCAATACAAAGCTATAAGTATCGAAGAGTTAATTGGGAAAAAAGGAGCAAAACAAGACTCAATGCGCAATGTTGCTTTAAATAAAATTACCGATTATGCTTGCGAAGATGCCGATTTAACTTACCAGTTAAAAGAGATACTCGAAAAAGAATTAGAATCGAATTACTTAAACGATCTTTCTTTTAATATCGAAATGCCTTTGATTTCGGTATTATCCGAAATGGAATGCACAGGAGTTAAAATCGACACAAAAGCTTTAAATACATACGCCAAAGAACTTAACAAAGAACTACTTGATATAGAAGAAAAAATTATTCAGCAAGCCGGATTGCAGTTCAATATTTCGTCTCCAAAACAATTGGGTGAGGTATTATTCGAACACATGAAACTCGATCCTAATGCTAAAAAAACAAAAACCAATCAGTATTCGACCAGCGAAGAAACTTTACAAAAAATATCAGATAAACATCCTATCATTAAAGATATCTTAGAGTTTCGATCACTCAAAAAAATGCTGTCGACCTATATCGAAGCTCTACCTAAATTAATCAACTCAAAAACAGAAAAAATACACACTTCTTATCAGCAAGCAGTAGCTTCTACTGGTCGATTAAGCTCTAAAAATCCGAACTTACAAAACATCCCTATCCGAGAAGAAAGGGGGCGCGAAATAAGAAAATCATTCATTCCGAGCAACGAAAATCATGTGCTTGTAGCTGCCGACTATTCGCAAATTGAACTCCGAATAATGGCACACCTTAGTCAAGACGAAAATATGATCGAAGCTTTTAAAAACGGAATGGATATTCATACATCAACAGCTGCAAAGATTTTTAATGTCGAACAAATAAACGAAGTTTCAAGCGATCAACGACGAAAAGCAAAAACAGCCAATTTTGGAATTATTTATGGTATTTCGGCCTTTGGATTATCGCAACGCTTAAGCATCCCTAGAACTGAAGCCAAACAGCTTATCGACGATTATTTTGCTAATTTCCCAAAAGTAAAATCGTATATGGATAAGAGTATTGCTAAGGCTCGAAACAAAGGCTATGTCGAAACCATGCTCGGAAGGAAAAATATCTTAAAGGATATTAATTCGAGAAACGGAATAGTAAGAGGAAATGCCGAACGATATGCCATTAATGCTCCTATACAAGGATCGGCTGCCGATATCATAAAACTTGCAATGATTGATATAGACAAAGCTCTAAAACAAAAGAAATATAAGAGTAAAATGATTTTGCAAGTACACGACGAATTAGTTTTTGATGTTTATAAACCCGAATTGGAAGAAATTAAAGAATTAATTAGAGCTAAAATGGAAAATGTTATTAAAATTAGCATTCCTTTAACTGTCGACGTTGGTGTTGGCAACAATTGGCTCGAAGCACATTAAGCATATGTGCTGTTTTATTTCGTTTGTCTAAAAATATAAGATTAGCTCTCCTTTAATATAAAAACAAGTTAGTGAGCTCTGAATTTATTTCGAAATATGACATAGGTTTGGCTTATTCAAGATTAGTTCATAATTACTTGGAGATGGACAAAGAAAACAATAATCAAGCTCTACTGAAAAGCAAGAACATAAGATACTATATTCTTTTTTCAGAAGAGCTTTTTCTTATTCATATTTTAATATCTCACTTGGATTAAGATTAGTCGTTTTTCTTACTTTTAAGTATATCAATCCAATAACAAGAATGTATATAGAAATGAGAATTATAGTAATTTGTAAATACGGATAAGGTGTTTGATATGCAAACTGATTTAACCATTTTTTTGTAGAATAATAGCCAATAATCGCAGATATTAT
>JAKSCO010000340.1 GCA_022360575.1 Bacteroidales bacterium
TTCATTTTTATTCCAAATTGTATAAGTTAATATTAATAACTTTCTCATAATAGCTACTGTAGCTTGCTTTTTATACTTTCTTCCTTCAGCAATTCTTTCATATACCTTTTTAAGGGTTTTATTATACTTACAAGCACTTAAAGCAGGCATATATAAGCATGTTCTTAAAGTGGCATTTCCTTTTTTGGACAATTTAGTTTTGCCTGTAAATTTTCCCGATTGATTTTCAATAACATCAAGTCCTGCATAACTAGTTAATTGTTTAATATTTGTGAATAATTCAAAACAATTTGTTTCTGCCAAAATTGTAACTACACTCATAAATCCTAAGCCTTTTATTTTTTCAATTTTATTTATCTTTTCAGCTATTATTGTAGTCTCTTTTACTGACTTCTTGATTTGATGTTCAATGTCTTTAATTTGCTGTTCAATAAAAGCTATTTCACTATTGACAATCTTATAAATATCTTCACTCTTTATATGTGCATGATTTAAAGCATGTTTTTTATTCTTTAGTGCAGTTAGCCTTTTCTTAAGTGAAGTATGCTCTCTTGTTAAAAACCTTATCAATCTAAAATCTTCTAAAGGTCTTACCCAATAATCTTTTGCCGAAAAAATCTTCTCCAATCCATAATTTGCAATAGCTTTTGAGTCATTTTTATCATTCTTTGATGTAGTTTTATCTGTTACCTTAAAGTACTTCATTTTAACTGGTAATGTGACAATAACTTTTTTATTATGCTCATCCAAGTTGTAACACAGATTTTCATGATAAACCCCTGTAGCTTCCATTACATATAAAATATCTACATCTTTACTCTTATTCTTAGTATCTGTCCATTTTCTAAATTCATTAATGCCATCCTCTGTATTTTTAAAATTTTTTGTAGCTTTAATTTTAACTGTGTTGTTATTATCTAGGGTCTTATAGCATACAAAAAATGAATCCATTCCTACATCAATACCAATTACTTGTTTTACTATTGTTTTCATGTTTGTTGTTATTTAACAAGCACAATTTCTCGCTGTCTTTACTCGCCCTGTGATCCGAAATCTAATCATATAGAATAGTTCCTCAATACTGTAGTGACCTTTAGAAATTACAAAGTAGCACCAGTTCTATTAATGGATATACAATTTGTTATCTAGTTCGTTAAGAAATTACTACTTTGTACTTGTCATTATTTGATGAAACAAATCTAAATAATTTTATTTCTATGCAAACATACGAGTTCGTTAGTTGTTGGTTAGATTGTTAGGTAGTTGTTGTTAAGTTATTAAAGTTAAATAGTTTACAAAACTCTTAATCGACAATTTAAATCCCATACTACTAACAA
>JAKSCO010000151.1 GCA_022360575.1 Bacteroidales bacterium
AAAAGGAAAACCTCAAAACGAAGAACTTGCTATATTAAAAATCAAAACACAAACCGCCAAAGAAGAATCATACAAAAATATAAATCCAGAAGATATTAATACATTAATCAATAGTGATATTCTTCAAATAAAAACATTCGGGCTTTTTTATTCTTTATGCAAACAAATCGAAGAACAAGGAACTACGGATTCTTTAATCAAACAACAATTTGAAGAGCTATCTAAAAAAACATCAAAGTTCATTCAACTAGGATACAAAACTATTTTAACCGAACTTCAAGAAAAATACAACCACGCGAAAAGCTAAATATCAACATAAGATATTTTAAATAAATACTCAAACTTAAACAAAAGATCATCGTACAATACCAACAATATTGTTTTGATAAAAATATCAGTTAACAATATTTTTAAATTGTAACTTTGTAATTATTAATCATGAATATTTAAATATTCACTTTAAAATTATCTGAACCATGGGCAAAAGAATCTTTTTATTCGTTGTTTTGTTAGCATTTGCAACAAATCTGTTTTCACAAAATGTAGCCAACAAACAATTTACCTTATTAAATTACGATTTATCTATATCAAAAGAGCTTACACAAGAACTTACTTCGCTTGAATCGTATATCGACGGAATAAAAACATACAACGACCCAGGAAACAATAAACTAGAAGCTATTTTGGTACACACCATATATTATACTCTAAAAGAACAATTCGAAGAACAATTAAAAATGATAATTCTTCCTATAAACTCTTTTCTAAACAAAGTAAAATATAACGATTATGGTTATCCAAAAACAAATATTCGTACTGCTCTAAAAAAAGGATATTCAAAATTTTATTTCAAAATTAATGTAAATATCGAATCTGTAACCGAAGAAACTCGAGAAGAAGACCCTAAAATGTTCGAAAATATAACCGAGCCTGTTGTATTACCTAAGATAACTATAGAAATTACCATTTATAATGAAGAAGGTGTTATTCCTGTCGATAAATGGGTTAGCAATTCAATAGCCCGAAACCCTCTCCCTATAAACCAATATTTATTAAAAGGCTTTGATAATAAAACAATGGAAATCCTTCCTATTCAAGAAAATCAAAAAGATAATATTTATCTAATAACAAACAGGGCTATTCAGAGTATTATTCATAATTATAAAAACAAGAAATAGAATTATATGCAAAAATATAATGCTTTAGGAATTATGTCGGGCACTTCGTTAGATGGGCTCGATATTGTTTTATGCGAGTTTAGCTTTAATTCTAAATGGAATTTTAATATCATAAAGTCGCAAACAATATCTTATACCAAAACATGGAAAGATAAATTATCAAATGCTCACACATTACACGGACTTGATTTAACAAAACTGCATAAAGAATACGGAAAACTAATTGGAACAGAAATTAATAAATTTATAAAAAATCAAAATTATAATATTGATTTCATAGCATCTCACGGACATACAATCTTTCATCAACCCGAAAAACAACTAACATTACAAATTGGGGATGGAGCCGAAATTGCTGCTACAACCCATATTAAAACAGTTTCCGATTTCCGATCATTAGATATTGCCTTAGGAGGACAAGGAGCTCCTCTAGTTCCTATAGGCGATCAATTGCTATTTACAGAATTCGATTATTGTATAAATATTGGTGGGTTTGCAAATATTTCATTAGATGCTTACAATAAAAGAATAGCTTATGATATTTGTCCTGCTAATATTATTCTTAACCATTTAGCTCAGGAATTAGGAAAAGAATTCGATAAAAATGGGAAACTCGGAAAACAAGGAAAAATTGATTCTGATCTTTTAAATCAATTAAATAATATTAATTATTACAAACAAACCCCTCCTAAATCCCTTGCTCGCGAATGGCTAACCGATATTTTTATCCCTTTTATTTATAAATCCGAAATATCAACTCTCGATAAAATATCTACCATTTATGAACATATTGCTTCACAAATAGCATTTTCGATAGATAAAAATGCAAAAGTATTAATTACTGGAGGTGGAGCCTATAATCAACACTTAATAAATCAAATAAAAACAAAATCTCAATCGAACATAATAATTCCTAACTCAGATATTGTCGAATTTAAAGAAGCTCTAATTTTTGCTTTCTTAGGATTGCTCCGAATTCAAGGAAAAAATAATACATTAGCTTCAGTTACCGGAGCTAAAAAAGATTCGTCAGGCGGAAATATTTTTATATAAATACAATTAAACGAAACTTAAGCTTACAAGTCTAAAAAACGCATAAAT
>JAKSCO010000085.1 GCA_022360575.1 Bacteroidales bacterium
GGGTGGAAGACTCAGCAAAAACATCTTGATAAATCAGTTGAGGTTATCGATATTGCTCCAACTATTTCGTGGATATTAAATATAACGGCACCTAATTCGGCAACGGGTAAACCTATTTATGATATTTTGCAGTAAATATTTTTAATGTTAAGAACTGTAGTTGAAATATTACTATTCTTTATTTTTTTTGTATAATATGCAAGTTGAAAATTATTAATCTTAATTACCTAACACTGTTTATTGAACAGATTCGTGCAATTCTAAGTCGTAGTATAGCAGAGCCAAATTACATCGACGCAATTCCAAGTCGCAGCATATCAGAGTCAAATTACATCATCGCAATTCAAGATCGCAGTATCGCAGAGGCAAATTACATTGTCGCAATTCCAAGTCGCAGTATCGCAAAGCCAAATTACACTGTCGCAATTTCAAGTCGCATCATATCAGAGGCAATTTACATTGTCGCAATTCCAAGTTGCAGCATATCAGAGGCAATTTACATCATCGCAATTCCAAGTTGCAGCATATCAGAGTCAAATTACATCATCGCAATTCCAGATCGCAGTATAGCAGAGGCAATTTACATTGTTGCAATTCCAATCCCCGGTCATTGAGCAGTTCCCTGAGCGGCGCCGAAGGGGAGTCCAAATGCCCGGAGTCAAGACAAAAGAACATAAAGAATAATCATCTTTTCCCTTCGATATTTACATCGCCATAACATCCAATGGAATAAATGAGAATTTTAAACATAATTAATTGATAAAACTAAAAAAACTTATTACATTGTGATCCACTAAATTTTTTTAACCTAAAATTTTAAAAATGAATAGAAGAGAAAAGATGCAATTCAATATGATTACTGCATCAAAAAACAAACTTCGCGAAAATGAAAGTAAGTGGAATCACATCCCTTTATTTGTCGAAAAAGTAGGAGCTTTAGAAACGAAAGCCAATCTAATTTCCGGAGATATTAAGAAACAGTGGAAAGCAAATACTAAGATCTTCGATGTAAAAGATGAACTAAAACACGATTTAGCTCTGATGGCCGATAGTATGAATGATGTGGCTGAGGTACGTGCTAATATTGTTGGCGATATTGATTTAGCACACCAGATGCGCGAATCCAAATCAGACTTGTTGCGGCTACCCGATACAATATTTACGCAACACACCGAGACCATAAAAATGGAGTTGGTAAGTAACAAAGAGTTTTATACCGAAACATTAAAAATTCCTGCCGAAACTCTCGATGCTTTTTACAAAAAAAACGAAGAGTGGAAAGCATATACTGCAAAGATAAACTCCGATAGAGGCAATAGCCGCGAAGCTACACAGGCAATTAAACGAAATATCAACGAAGTATTAGATATTCTAAACAACGATATTGATAACCTAATGAAAATATTTCGTCATACCGATCCCGATTTTTACAATGGTTACATAGCGGCTCGAACAATAATCGATAATTAATTACATTCTCTCACATAGAATTACTAAGCACAAACCATTGCGTTTGTGCTTGTTTCGAATAATTACCCTCCCTTTATAAAACAAATGAAAATATTGAAAATCTTAAAAAAGTAAACATGTTAACTTTAGTTAGGTATGGCTTATAATCGTACAAAAATTAACGAAGAAGATGATGATGGTGATTTTTTGATGTTCTTTGGGTATTAAAATTACTTTTGGGTTTTAAAGATAATTCATACAATTAGAATGGAAATTAAAAAAATACAAACAGACAAAGGAGTAATAGAATATTCTGTAATAGGTAAAGGAATTCCTATATTATTTTTACATGGTGGGCATTCTAATTGTAAAGAAACACTCTTTCATAAAGGTTTTGACTTGGCAAAATATCAGCTCATTACACCTTCTCGCCCAGGATATGGAGAAACTCCTATTAGAGATAATACAACCCCAGAAAAGGCAGCAGATTTAATAATGGAATTATTAAATAATTTAGGTGTTAAAAAAGTAGTTTTATATGCTATATCTGCTGCAGGGTTAACATCCATCCAATTTGCAAGCAAGTATCCCGAAAAAATAGATAAACTAATTTTAGCTTCGGCAGTATCTAAAAAATGGCTTAACAAAAACAAACCGATATATAAGATTGTCAAAAAAATATTTAATCCCAAAACAGAACGAATTATGTGGGGAACAATAAGGTTATTTGCTCTACTATTCCCCAAAATAATTGCTAAAAACTTTTATCGTCAGTTTTCTAAAAACAAACCTCATAAATTAGATAAAGATGATATAAACGAACTACTAACTACTTTTAAGCATTTTAATTCTAAATATGGATTTATTAGTGATATCGAACATGATATAGATGAAAAACGAATTTCAGAAATCAAATGTAAAACATTCATAATACATAGTAAAAATGATAATAGTGTTCCATTTGAGCATGCCCAATATGCTAATAAAATGATTAAGGATTCAACAATTATAGGTTTAGATAATGAATGGGGACACTTATTTTGGATTGGAAAAGATTCATATAATTCAGTAAAAAAAACAATTCAATTTATCGAACAATAATACTTACAAGTCAATAATAAACCAGTACTCATCAAAACAAAGCCTCAATAACTAATAATTTCAAGCAGAATAACATTAAATTTGGGCATTGTAAGCGAAAAGAGTATTATCTTAAACGCAGTATAAAATTTATTTAAAATAATCAGATGAAAAATTTAATAAAGCAATTAACAATAATTTTATTGTTAACCTTAGTATTTAGTTGTGATAAAAAAGATGATAATATTATTCCAAATATAAATTCTTATCCAATGAAAATTGGCACAGAGTGGACATATGTCGAACAATGTATTCGAAAACATTACAAACCCAAAACATCTATTCTTATTAAAGAAGATACGATAACCAGTGTTATTAAAATATCTATTGCAAAAGACACATTGTTTTCAGATACAATGAAGGTTAAAGTTTTTAATTTACAAAAAGATAATTCTGGAGTAGTATCACGAGAATTTAATTACTTAGATGATAAAGGTTTCAAAACTTATGCTTACTCTAATGAGGATATTCATATTGAAGATAAGCCTGCATTAAATATCAAATTCCCTCTTAATTTTAAATCTTCGTGGACTTATAAAGATGAATTCGAACATACTATGCGTATTGATAAAAAAGTAATAGGTTCTGAACAATTAAATCTTTTTGGGCAGAATTTTTCTTGTTTTAAAGTTGCTTGGAAATATTCTGAGAATATGGGTTTTGAAACCACCGATTGGATTTCGAATAAAGGATTAGTAAAAAGAATAAGGATACACGATAAAGCCACATTTACTACTTTTGATGGAAAACCAATAGGATTGCAGATCACAGAAAAAACGACTTTAAAATCTTTTAAAGTACTAGAATAAAATCATGATTCTATATAAGAAAACTAAAGTCAGAGTATGCCAATGTATACTCTGATTTTATCATAAATATTTGTAAATTGTGTAAATAATTTACAAATTAATTAATCATGGATAAAAAAACAGTGTTAATTACCGGAGCATCTTCTGGAATTGGCGAGGCTACAGCAATCTTATTACACAATAAAGGGTTTAAAGTTTATGGAGCAGCACGTCGAACAGAAAAGATGAAAAATCTCGAGGAAAAAGGCATATCTGTAGTTCCTTTAGATGTTACAAACGAAGAATCAATTCTTAATTGTATAAAAACAATCCTCGAAAAAGAATCAAGTATCGATATTTTAGTTAATAATGCAGGTTATGGTTCTTATGGTGCCGTTGAGGATGTTCCTATTGATGAAGCTCGTCGTCAATTCGATGTTAATATATTTGGTTTAGCCCGACTAACTCAGTTGATTTTACCTGCCATGCGAAAAAATAACTTCGGAAAAATTGTAAATATATCATCAATGGGAGGCAAGATATATTCTCCTTTTGGAGCTTGGTATCATGCTACTAAGCACGCACTCGAAGGGTGGTCTGATTGTTTGCGTTACGAAACAAAAAACTTTGGAATAGATGTAGTAATTATCGAACCTGGCGGAATAAAAACTCCTTGGGGCGAAATAGCCGTCGAAAATCTTAAGAAAACATCTGGAACCACAGCCTATGGCGAGCAAGCAACCAAGGTTGCCGAATCAATGGCTAAGATGTATAGCTCTAATCAACTTACCAAACCTGATGTTATTGCCAAAGTAATCCTTAAAGCTATTACTAAACACAAACCCAAAACCAGATATGCAAAAGGTTATTTAGCTAAAACATCCTTGTTTGCTCGAAAGTGGGTTGGCGATAAAGCTTTTGATAAAATGTTAAGCAAAATGATGTAAGTTTTATGTAATTATTTTTAGTCTTTTGGTTTAAAATTCAGAATACAATATCTGCAACAATAAATATTTTTATGAGAAAAAGTGAAAGAAATAGCGTTTGTCCAGTCGAAAGAGCTGGCTTAATTGATAATCCATTTCGAAAATTATTGCATAACCCCCGAAAAATATTAAAGCCATATATAAATAACACAATGACTGTTTTGGAGGTAGGATGTGGATCGGGGTTTTTTACAATTGAAATCGCAAAATTATTAACTCAGGGTAGGGTTATAGCCGTAGATTTGCAACAAGGAATGCTCGATAAGCTACAACAAAAGATTCGAGATACCGAGCTCAAACAAAAAATCTTACTTCATAAATGCGATCAAGATAAAATAGGTTTAGATATAAAGGTCGATTTAGTATTGGCATTCTTCATGGTACATGAAGTTCCCGATCCTAAAAGCTTCTTCGTGGAGTTAAAATCAATATTAAACTCCAATGGTAAAGTTTTTGTAATCGAACCGATCTCCCATGTTTCTAAGAAAATATTCAGCGAAATGATTCATATGGCAAAAACCTTAGGGTTCGAGGTTGTATCAAAACCAAAAGTGTTTTTAGGAAGAGCCGTTTTGTTAAAAATCAAAGAGAAAAACTCTCATGAATAAAAACATGAGAGTTTGCAATATTTTAAGATGAGGATTTTCTAAAGTTTATGACACACTAAAATCCTACTGTTACGACTTAGTGTTATCGATTCGTCATCGATGTAATAGGGGGCTGTAATTCTTTCATCGTTGGGTCTTATCGCTTTACCTGTTATTAATATTGCCATTTTATTTTTAAGGTCAAAGTTCTTTGCTTTTTTAGTAAATAATAAATTGCCTCTGGAAATCCATCGATGAATCTCGTGACGTTCTAGCTTTTTATATTTTTTAATTTCTTTCAAAGTAATCTCAGCAAGTCTTGGTGTTGCAATCTCCCATAGCTTATCTTCTATTGTTTGATTGTCTTGAATTACCTGATGCATGCTAACAGATGTAAGCCTTAATACAGTTACTGGCGATTCGGCTACAATTGTTGCTGTTCGCGAAATATTTGCCAAAATAGATATTTCGCCAATAACACTCCCTTTCCCAAGAACATCAATAAGCTTATTGTCAATACTTACTTTTACCGAGCCCCTGGCAATAACAAATAAACCATCAATATGCCCCTGCTCTTTAATTATTGTCTCGCCAACAGCATAATTCCGATACTGAAATAAGCTGACAATTTTATTAAATGTAATCTTATCTAATTGTTGCAACCATGAAATTTCGTACAATAGTTTTGCTTTTTCTGGAGGTATTATTTCAGGAGGAGAATCAACTAACTTTTTCATCCTTTTCTCAATACTGTCAATCATTTTGAAAGCTTCGTCGTTTCCTATTTGCCCTTTCTTCTGTAATCTTTCAACAATTCTTAGTTCGTTGTTTAAATTCGAGCGGATAGCTTGTCGTGTCGAAATGGAGTCGTATATTTCTGGATAAGCATTTCTTAAGTTTCTTAAAAATGTAAGTCCATGAATACGATTTTCATTAATCTCATTTTCTATAGTTATAATATCTGGATCAACAGTAAGTTCTTCTGTATTGGAACTAATAGCCATACTTCCTGCTAGTTTTAACGATTCGTATTGAGCTTCAACAAATCCTCGTGCTGTATCGTAGCTATTGGCTAAACGCTCAAAGAAAAAACGTTGTAATATTTTTCTAATAAATGGGATTGTTTGTAGCTTATTTAAATATTTTGGAGTTTCCCATAATTGTTCTAAATCTTTACGCTCTGATAAAGGAATTTTTCCATCCGAATCAATAATCTGATTAATGGCATCAGTTAAATTTCTTACAGCAATCGATCCTAATAGACCTTCTTTAAATTGATTCCAGTAACTACTTTTTTCTTTTTCAAGAATACGACGACGTTTTTCGTATAAGTTAGAGAATTTACCTTCGTCAAGAACAATGTCTATATCTTCAGGTTCTTCAGGTAAATAAAGTTTTACTTGATCCCAATTGGCTCTTCCTAAAAAGCGATTAAGTTTAAGTTTTTCCATTGAGTTCTCGGCAGCATTTCGCAAGTAACTGCGAGCATTTAGAATCATTTTTAATTTAGCTGGAGGTGTTGCTGTTAATTTTAAATAATCAAGTAAATGTTTTATTGTTGTAGCATTAATTAAAAGGCTTAGTGTTACAATCCCTGCAGTATAAAAAAGGAATTGTTCTCTAATTTTAGGGTCTATCTTTGATTCTCCTGTAACAATTAAAGCTAAAGCTAAACCTATTGCTCCACGCAAGGCTCCCCACCAAAGAACATAAGCATTTTTCTTACTTAAACCATATCCAGCCTTTTTCATAATAGGAAAAAATAGAGCAATTACTATTGCTCGTACAATGTGTATTCCTATATATAATAATATTAATATGATAAAGTCTTTTCCTGTAAATACAACATTATTGGCAATAACAATACCTACAATTAAAAAAATTAAAGTATTTGCAATAAATGCAAATAATTCCCAAAACTCATGTAAGAAATGTTCCACCTCAGGACTTATTCGTGTTCGCCCAATACTTGCCATTAATAAGCCGAGAGATACTAACCCAAGTACTCCGGAAACATGTAAAAAATGTTCAGCAATGTAGAAAGTAATATATGCGGCTGCAACAATTATTGTTATTTCAACTAATGCATCGTTAAAAACTTTTTTTACCCAAATAATAGCAATATATCCTATAACTAAACCAATAGCACTTCCTCCAATTGATACTCTTAGAAACTCAACAATAGGAGATGTCGTTTCGGTGTTTCCACTTGTAATACCTACAAGTAAAACCATAAATATAACAATGGCAGTTCCATCATTTAACATTGATTCTCCCTCAATAAGAGTTGCTAATTTTTTGCTGGCACCTAATTCTTTTAACAAAGAAACTACAGCAACAGGATCGGTGGCACTAATTACAGTTCCAAAAAGTAAAGCCATTTGCCAGTTCCATCCAGATAGTCCAATCCCCGATATTTTTAATGAAATAACTAAAAGGGCTGTTAGTAATAAAGCTATAATAATACCAGGTACAGCAAGAATAAATGCATTTGTGAATGATTTTTTAAAAGTATGAACATCCATTGTAAATGCTGCTTCGAAAATTAATGTCGGAAGAAATACATATAGAATTAGATGAGGGTTTATCTGTCCTGCCCAACTGACAGCATCATTGATAAAACTCGTATTCAACTTGAATTTTATAAAGTTCCATTCACCAAAATACCCTAAACGCGATAAAACACCTAATCCTAGTCCAATTATTAATAACGATACTGTATATGGTAAATTACTTCCTTTTAGAAAATATCTTGTTCCAGCTCCAATTATAAGAGCTATAATTAAGAAAAAAAGAGGACTTAAATTTCCTTTGTGCTCTTCGGTGTGTTTACTTTGATCATGTTTCTCTGTAACTTGATTTGTATCTTGTGTCGAAATGGTTTCAATCGATTTTTTTGTTGAATTGCCCATAGTAATATTATGCTGTGTAGATATTACCAAAAAAGCAACGATAAAATAAAAGAATAAGCGAACAAGTTTTTTAAAAGTACTTCGTAACATTATATCTTGATTAAATTCTGATTCAAGATACAAAAAAAAAACTAAATGAAACCAAACTTTTATTCCCTAACAATCTAATAATCTAGAGATTCTTTATGACATTTGTCTTGTCGAACCCTAGATTATATAGCCTCGGGAGGAAGGTTGTTTTTAATCAATTTTTACATGACCCCAATTTTCTCCTTTACGAATTCGGTTAAGTTGAGTATGTGTTATTCCAAATTCTTTAGCTAACTTATAAAGCTTGTTTTTCCCTCTTGCTAGTTTCTTCTTTAATCGAATAACATCTGTTTCGGTAAGTTTTGAATAATTAATAGCTCCTCGTTTATAATTCGGATTAATTTTCTGATGAGCAAACATTGTTTCTCGAGTAACCCACTTAAGGTTTTCACAATGATTGTTTGTTTTATCAAAATCTAAATGAATAACATATTGTTGTTGGTCGTTATCTTTTGGAATAAAACATTCGGCAACAAGCTTATGTACATACTTTGTTGTGCGTTTATTGCCATCAAGTTTTATATTTAAAATTTTATATCCTTTTAAATTCGATCCATTAATAATTATTCCATTTTCCTTATCAACTTTAAAACTTTTTATTCTTCCGTAGTTCGAAACTTGGTACTTTTCATTGAGAGCCATTCCTTCAATGTCTATTGGTTTCCACATTTCACTGTAGATTTTTTCATTATTAAATATCATCTTCTTTGTTTTTACAAATTGGTGTAACGTTAAATATATGATTTTATACAAGGTTCAACCATTAATTGTAAAGAAACAAAATTTTAAAGTATATCTTGAAATTAGAAATGATAAAAAATGTTAAAAGTATACAAATTTATACTTCATTGGAATTGCAATATCTAGCTGGTTTTTATACTTGGATATACGTTGTATCGTAATCCTTGTTGTTTTCCTTTGTTGTATAGTTCGTTGTAATTTGTAAATAACTGTTCTGCTTGACATTCTTTTTCTTTTTTAATATTGATGTGTTTTATACTATTCCAGCTTTGAGCTACTTTTGGGCAATATAACTCCACTCCGAATTGACTGCATGATCAGCAATAATGATATCTGGAGCCAGTTTTTTGCATGACTAACTGCTTGTGCAGGTTTATTCATTTCGTGTAAACAAAATTCGGAAAAATGACATCAGCTTTTTTATCGATATCTATAGCAGTAATATGTTGTGCTTGTTATGTATAAGCAATCAGTTATCCTCCTCCTCCAACAGAAATAACATATTTGTTACTGAAATCATAGAAATTAAGTAAGTTGTTAATTAGTGTCTTTATGTTAATAGCTATTGCATTTAAAAATATTCTACAATTTAAATTAAATATTTTTCTTTTGGAATGTTATTTAACAATGACTATTGAGTAGCTGAAACTAAATTAGAAAGAAGTTTCAGTTCATCTCTAGGACAGTTTCAATAACAACTCTTGCATTTATTACATTGGTTCTATCTTTATAATCCTTCTCTTATGATTAATGGTGTGTTTGGTTTCTTATCCTATTTCATCATTTTAGAATTAACAGGTAGTGTTTCTTTTCATACTTTAATTATTATCAATAAATTCTGGAATAATGAAAAAGTTATTTGTAACACCAAACAATAGCGTAATTTTTCAAAGTGAAGTAATTAAGAGTAAAACGCTCATTCATGTAACTATTGTTCACGGTACCAAACATGCGACCTTTTTCGCGAGGGTTAAATTGTTCAATATTTAAATTCGTAACAAAATTTATATCAACCTTATCGCATATTTTATATAGAGCTTCTTTTGCACACCAGTGTAGGTATAGGTGATAAATTTCTTGAGATTTTGTAATATTTTCTAATTCTGTTTCTCGAAGAAATTTATCTGCAACTCGTAAAATCTTTGTTGACATAAATTCGAGATCTAAACCGACACGTTTTTTTTTACTTTTTAAAATAGATGTAAGATTTTTTGAATGTGAAATACTGATGTTGTATTCATTATTATACAGATAAGGTTTGCGTTCTGGTCCATAAACAATTTTCGAGTCTTTCCCCAATAATTCTTTAAGTAAAGTACGGACACTTAGCCATTCCAATTTTCGTTTGTGATTTTTGAAACTTTCAACAGTAACAAGATCTCTTTCGTCCAAAGAAATCATTGACATTAGTTCGTCATAATCTTCTGTTATTTCCCAAATTCCTAACTCAACATCTTCATTAAAATTTTCTCTTACAATAACTCCCATATTTCCCTCCTTTAATTCCACTCAAATGTTTCGATTAAAACTTTTATGTCTTCTTTTACATAATTAATAACAGGAGCCAAAGAGTCTTTGTTTGGATTAGAACTAAAATATAAAGCTCCTCGCAAATAATTGTGAATGCTATCGGTTAAGAAAAACTGTACAGACGAGGCTGCGTTACCTTCAATTTCATAAAGTATACCATACACTTTCTTTTCGTGATTCGAATATATTTTCTCATTAATAGCATCGGCTTTAATCGTGTGTTTATATGCTAGTTTCCGAGTTTCTTCAACAATTTTAGCAAAATTATTTTTTATAGGTAAATAACTAATATGAATTATGCCGTTTATTTTTGGGTATTCAATATTTATCCAGTATTTATTTTCTGGATTTGGATTGTTGTTTACATTAGCACAGTTTGCATAATTAAAAGAATAAGGATAATTAGAGCTGAGTTTTACATATGATTTTTTAGGTAAGTCTATTCTAAAAAAACCTCGAGGTTTTGGGGTGTATTTCTTTTTACATGAAAAACAAAACATAGAGATAAAAATAGAAATTATGAGTATTTGTATAACAAAGCGTGGTTTTTGCATCTAAATTATTCCTTGATAGTTACTTTGATTTGCTTAATCCGTCGTTTATCAACAGATTCGATCGTAAAAGTAAGATTTTTATATTCAATTTTTGTGTTTTTTATCGGAATTTCCCCTTTTAATTCAAGAATGATTCCAGCAATAGTATCTACATCTCCTGATAAATCATCAAAATAATCATCCTCGATATTGATAATTTTGACAAAATCATTAAGTAAGGTTTTTCCTTCGAAAAGATAAGTAGAGTTATTTAATTTTGAATATATGATTTCATCTTCATCAGACTCGTCCGTTATTTCTCCAACAATTTCCTCAATAACATCTTCAAGAGTAACAATTCCACTAGTTCCTCCATATTCGTCGATAACAATGGCCATGTGTATTTTATTTTCTTGAAACTCTTTTAATAGATCATTAATTTTCTTGTTTTCAGGAACAAAATAGGGTTGTCTCAATAATGATTGCCAGTTAAAGTCATTTGTTTTATCAATATGAGGTAATAAATCTTTTATAAAAAGCATCCCTTTAATATTATCAAAGGTTTCGGCATAAACAGGAATTCGTGAGTGTCCTGATTCTATAATATATTCAAGTAAATCTTTAAATTTAGATTCAATGTCAATAGCCATGACATCAACTCTTGATTTCATTATTTCTTTGGCACTGATATTTCCAAACTTAACGATTCCTTTTAGTATATTTTCTTCTTCTGTTATTTGTTCGCTAGTAAGGTTTAATGCTTCTGATAAATCGTCAATAGTAATATTTTGCTTAATAAGTGCCAATTTTTTATTAATAAGTGAGGTCGACTTGATTATCAAAGTGCTAAAAGGATGAAAGATTTTATAAAATAGAGAGATTAAAATAACTGATGAATAAGAAATTCTTTCGGGGTGTTTTTGGGCATAGTATTTAGGTAAGCTTTGCCCAAACAATAAAAGAAAGAAAGCGATTGTGAAAATTTTAATAATGAATTCCCAAGAAGAATTTCCTGTAAAAACAAAGTTTTTAGAAAGATTAATTCCTGCAAAAATTATAAAACTTATATTAATAAAATTATTTGCAATGGTTGTCGTTGCTAAGAGTTTTTCAGGGTTGTTTAATAATTTTAAACGGAGTTTATTTCTGAAGTTCTTCTTTTTCTCAATGTCTTTAATCTGATCGTTTTTTAGATTGAAAAAAGCAGTTTCGGCTCCTGTGATTAGAGCCGAAGTCATTAATAATATAATCGATATGCAGATATAAGTTATTGCAAAAAAATCAAAGGTATTAACAGTTATTTGCAATAAAGAACATAAAAGCGGAACAGAGTCTGATGTTTCCAAAGATATTTTTTATTTAAAAGGTTATATTAAAATGGTAAATCATCTTCTTCAGAGATGTTTTCTATATTTTCAACTGGATTGGTCTGTGAAGGAGTTGTGTTGGTTTCGTTATTTTGTTTTGCTCCTAACATTTGCATATTATCAGCAACAATTTCGGTTGTATATCTTTTGTTTCCATCTTTATCATCCCAAGCTCGAGTTCTTATCTTTCCTTCAATATAAAGAGCGCTTCCTTTTTTTACATATTTTTCTACAACATCAGCTAGTCCTCGCCAAATAACAATATTATGCCACTCGGTGTTTGTAACTTTTTGATTGTCTTTGTTTCGGTAGGTTTCACTTGTTGCTAAAGGAAAACTAGCAACTGCTACTCCATTATCAAGATGCCTAACTTCAGGATCTTTACCAACATTACCAACCAATATGACTTTATTAATTCCCATTTGCTTTTATTATTTAAAGTTTAACATAAATGTAAAGGTATAAAAAAATAAAATATTGCCAAGAGTCTGAAATCATTTATCCAATTGCTGAATATAACTTTCTATTAGTCTTGGTATACTGTAGTTTTTAATATCTTTAATAGTAGTTTTTATATAATTGTTTTTAAGATAATCATTAATGTTTAAAATCTCTATTTTAATAAAAGAAGAGAATATATTTTGGTGAGATAAAATGTGTTTTTTCTTTATAAGTTTAGGGTTGAGTTTGTAATTTATTGTTTCGAATAACTTTATCCATTTAGGGTGACTTAATATTGTTTTTATATCTGTTTCTTCATTTAGTTCGATTAAGGGAAATTGGTATAACATTTCCCATATATCGTTACGATTTCGTTTTTCAATAAAAAGATGATTCTTATATGTAATGTGTATAAAATAAAAATAGCGATTTCGTTTTTTAATTTTAGCCTTTTTAAGAGGGAGCTCACTGATTGTATTATGGATGAAAGCAAAGCAGATTAAATTTAATGGACAGGAAGAGCAGTTTGGGTTTTTTGGAGTGCATTGTAATGCCCCGAATTCCATAATTGCTTGATTATATGTTGCAGGATCTTTAATGTCAATTAATTCATTAGCTTTTTGGTAGAATATTTTTTTACCCGAACTCAATTGCGTTGATTCATAAATTCCATATAGTCGAGCTAATACTCGAAATACATTTCCGTCAACTACAGGAACAGCTTTGTTAAAGGCAAAAGAAGCAATTGCAGCAGCAGTATAATCTCCAATGCCTTTTAGTTTTTTCAATTCTTCGAAAGTTTCAGGAAATTGACCATTAAAATTTTCTGCTATTTCTTTTGAAGTAGAATGCATATTTCTTGCTCTTGAATAATATCCTAAACCTTGCCAAGTTATCATCACTTCGTCTAAAGTTGTATTTGCAAGCGCAAAGATGTTTGGAAATTTATTAATAAAGTTATTATAATAATGAATACCTTGTTTAATTCTTGTTTGTTGTAGAATAACCTCTGAAACCCAGATAAAATAAGGGTTTTTAGTTTCTCTCCACGGTAAATCTCTCTTATGTTTTGAGTACCAGTTTGTAATAAGGCTTGATATTTTCATTGATTTTTCAGAACAAAATAATTTTCAATTAATTGACAAATTTAATGGATTTGAGTTTCATTAATAAGAAGAAAACATTTATATTTGCAGTTCAAAATATGTAAATGATCTAAATTATTGATAATTAAAGTATTTAAAAAATGACAAAAGCAGATATCGTTAACGAAATTTCGAAAAACACAGGAATTGAGAAAATAACTGTACAAAAGACAGTTGAAGCTTTTATGGAGACAATAAAAGATTCGTTAGTAAACGACAAAAATGTTTATTTAAGAGGATTTGGAAGTTTTATTGTTAAAAAACGTGCAGAAAAGACAGCAAGAAATATTTCAAAGAATACAACAATCATTATTCCAGAACATTTTATTCCTGCTTTTAAACCATCGAAACGATTTGTTAATAAAGTAAAGAATAACGTTAAATAAGTTAAATAAATAAAATTGAGATTATGCCAAGCGGAAAGAAGAGAAAAAGACACAAGATGGCAACTCATAAGCGTAAAAAACGCTTAAGAAAAAATCGTCATAAAAAGAGAAAATAAGATAATTTAATATTATCTTTAAATGAATTTGAACCTATTGAAGAAGTTCTTCTTTAGGTTTAAATTGTTTATAGCAATTATGTATTACTAAATCTGGAGAAGGAAACGTGAGTACCGAACTAGTAATTGATGTAACTCCCTCTGAAATAGCTATTGCTTTGCTAGAAAATAAGCAGTTAGTAGAGTTGAATAAAGAAAAGCGGAATTTGCGATTTGCTGTTGGAGATATTTATTTAGCCAAAGTAAAACGCATAATGCCAGGTCTTAACGCTGCTTTTGTTGATGTCGGATATGATAAAGATGCTTTTTTGCATTATTTAGATCTGGGACCACAATTTCGCACACTTAATAAATATGTTAAAAGCTCAATGTCGAGAAAAGGGAAAGTTTTATCAATACCGAAGATGAAACTTGAACCTGATATTGATAAAAATGGCAAAATTTCAGATGTATTAAAGGGGGGGCAATTAGTTCTTGTTCAGATTGCAAAAGAACCTATTTCTACTAAAGGTCCTCGATTGAGCTCTGAGATTTCTATTGCAGGACGAAATATTGTTCTTATTCCTTTTGCTGATAAAGTTTCTATTTCACAAAAAATATCCTCGCAAGAGGAAAAGAAACGATTAAAAAGACTTGTCGAGAGTATAAAACCTAAAAATTATGGTGTCATTGTACGTACTGTTGCCGAAGGCAAGAAAGTGGCTGTGCTTGATGCAGAGTTAAGAGGGTTGGTTAAAAAATGGGAAACTGCTTTCGAAAAGTTAACTGCCGAAATAGTTCCTAAATTAGTTATTAGTGAGCTGAATAGAACTTCGGCTATGTTAAGAGATGTCCTTAACGGTTCTTTTAACAATATTTTTGTTAACGAAGGTACTGTATATAATGAACTTCGTGACTATATTAATACTATAGCTCCTGAAAAAGGGAAGATTGTAAAACATTTCGAAAAGTCCGAACCTATTTTCGAGCATTATGGTGTTGAAAAACAAATAAAGGCTGCTTTTGGGAAAACAGTTTCTTTTAAAAGCGGAGCATACCTTATTATTGAACATACCGAAGCTTTACATGTAATTGATGTAAATAGTGGGAATCGTTCAAAATTAGGCGAAGACCAGGAATCTAATGCTTTAGAAGTAAATTTAGCTGCGGCAGATGAAATTGCTCGTCAGTTGCGTTTGCGTGATATGGGAGGAATTATTGTTGTTGATTTCATTGATATGCATGTTAATGAAAATAAACAACGGGTTTTCGAAAAAATGAAGGAAGCTATGTTTGCTGATAGAACTAAGCATAATATTCTTCCGTTAAGTAAATTTGGTTTAATGCAAATAACTCGGCAAAGAGTTCGTCCTGAGTTAGATATTAGAACTGTTGAAAAATGTCCTACATGTAAGGGTACAGGTGAAATTAATCCAAGTGTTTTATTTGTTGATGATATTGAGAATCATATTGATTTCTTGATTAACGAAGTTAACAATAAACACATAACTTTAAAGGTTCATCCTTATATTGCAGGGTATATTAAACAAGGAATGTTTTCTCGTAGATTTAAATGGTTTCTACGCTTTAAAAAATGGATAAGAATAGAAGAAGTTAGCTCTTACCATTTTCTTGAATTTCACTTCTTTAATAAAAATGGAGAAATAATAAAGGATTAGTTCATCTCCATTGTTTCACAAACTTAGTATTTATAAATATCTAATAATTTAGGTATTGGATACTGTGTACATCTTTTTTTGATTACTGCTTAATTTTTATTTTCTTGTAGCAATAATTTGAATAAAGCAAACCAATTGCTTTGAAAATTGTTGTAAAAGCATTGAATATTTTTGTTTTATAATAAATATGAGTAAACAGAAACAGTCCATGCCTGAAATAATATATCATAAGCACGATATTGCTCTGTTTGTTTGAAACACAAACAAATAGGATTGGAATTTGTGTGGCAAAATTATTTGGCTGGTCATAAATTTTAAACAGATGAAAAAGATAAGCTTATTAGGTATTTTATTGATGATTTCGGTAAGCCTTATTGCCCAAGTGGTTGATCCGGTAACATGGAAAACCTCTAGTCGAAATCACGAAGATGGATTAGTAGAAATAATTTTTGATGCTTCAATTGATTCTGATTGGCATTTATATTCTATGTATTTCGACGAAGGAGGTCCATTAAGAACTTCTTTTAATTTAGGAGAATCAGAAAAGTTTGAATTGGTAGGTAATGCTACAGAAACACCAACTCCCAAAGAAGTATTCGATGATGTTTTTAAAATCAAGGTAAAGTATTTTAGCAAGAAAGCTCAGTTTATTCAAAAAATAAGGGTATTTACAACAGAACCTTTTGTTATAAATGGTTCTATCGAATATCAGGTCTGCCAAAATGATAAATGTGTTTACTTTAATCCTGATTTTACAGTAGAAGTAAAGGGAGTAAAAACAATAAGTCAATCAGCAAAAGAAAATGTATCGACAAAAGAAAAATCTGAATCCGAAAAAGATAAATCAATATGGGGATTCTTCTTTTTATCGTTTTTTCTTGGACTAGCAGCAATACTTACTCCTTGTGTTTTTCCGATGGTTCCGATGACTGTTTCATTTTTTATGCAAGGACAATCGTCTAAGTTTAACTCAATTTTAAAAGCCTTAATATTCGGAATTTCTATAGTAGTACTTTATGCTAGTGTGGGGTTAATAGTATCGTTAACAAGTGCTGGTGCCGATTTTACTACAAGCCTAAGTTCGCATTGGATTCCTAATGTAATTTTCTTTGTTTTATTTCTGGCTTTTGCTGCATCCTTTTTCGGAATGTTCGAAATTGTGCTGCCTTCAGGATTAGCAAATAAAGCTGATAGACAAGTTGATAAAGGAGGTTTTCTTGCTTCGTTTTTTATGGCATTTACATTAGTAATTGTTTCGTTTAGTTGTACAGGTCCAATTGTTGGAGTGTTGTTAGTAAAAGCTGCAGCCGGAAATGTGTTAGAACCTTTAATTGGGATGTTTGCTTTTGGATTAGCATTTGCTTTGCCGTTTACGCTTTTAGCAATTTTCCCTCGGATGCTTAAAAATATGCCTAAATCAGGAGGTTGGATGAACTCGGTAAAAGTGGTACTAGGATTTATAATTTTAGCTTTCTCATTAAAATTTATTTCTAATATCGACCAATCATATCACTTGGGAATTTTAAGTCGAGATATTTTTCTTGCCATCTGGGTTGTGTTATTTATTTTAATGGGAGTTTATTTATTAGGTAAAATAAAGTTTTCGCACGATAGTGAATTAAGTCATGTCTCTGTTCCTCGATTTTTACTTGCTGTTGCTTCGTTGGTATTTGCAATATATTTAACAACCGGATTGTTCGGAGCAGATTTGAATGCTATTTCAGCTTTAATTCCTCCTAAATCAGCACAACAGTTTGATTTAACAAAAAACAAAGTAGTAGGTCAGGCAACTGCAATTCCCGAAGGATTGTGTGAGGCTCCCAAGTATGGAGATATACTACATTTACCTCATGGTTTGCAAGGGTATTTTGATTATGAGCAAGGAATGGCTTGTGCTAAGAAATTAAACAAACCTGTCTTGCTCGATTTTAAGGGACATGCTTGTTCGAATTGTAAAGAAATGGAGAATAAAGTGTGGTCTAATCCTGATGTATTAAAGCGATTGCAAGAAGATTACATTATAATTGCTCTGTATGTTGATGATAGAACAAAATTGTCGGAAAACGAATGGGTTACTTCAAGTTATGACGGGAAAGTAAAGAAATCTTTAGGAAAGAAAAATGCCGATTTTCAAATAACAAAATATGGTATAAACAGTCAGCCTTATTATGTGTTGATTGATACAGAAGGAAAGACCCTGAATGAGCCTAAGGGGCATGATCTAAATATTGATAATTTTATAAAATTCCTAGATGAGGGAAGTAAGTTATTTAATAAATAAGATATTTAACTCGAAATAAATTTTAGAAGGCTGTCTTTTTCTTTTTAGGCAGCCCTTTATTTTTTGGCAAGGATGTGTTTAATAAACTAATCCCAGTCTAGTAAGCGTTTTTCTCCTTTCAGAGATCGAATGTCTGATATCTCTTGCGAAACTTCAATTACTCCTTTGTATTCGCCCAATTGGTTGCTTACGGCAAAATACTGTATTAAAATAAATTCAAATCCCATTTTTATCCAGAATTGAGCACTGTCTTTTTCTCCCGACTTAAATGATTGCACAATTTTTTCGACAACATGAACGCTCTCGGGAGGATGACAATTGTTGACTTCACGACCTAGAATAGCTGTGGTACGTGGAAATATTCGTTTTTTGGGTGTCGAAAAATAACAAACTTTATTATTTTCATCAACAAAGGTTATATCTACAGGTAGATGATTAAAAATAAGTTTTACTTGTTCAAAACTCAATTGCCCTGTGCCTAAATTTACGAATCCTTCTTTTTGCATTGTTTCTTTTGTTGATAAGCTTGTTTGTGGTGGCTTTATATAAGGATAACCTATTTCAAAACCATCATGATTCATTTTGTTTAGTTGTTCTTTGCTTATGGTCGAAAGTATATAGGGAAATAAGATTTGCTCTTCGCGAAACTTTATAGCTAGCATATTGAAAAATATATCACCAACACAGCGATTAAATTGTTTAATATCAAATTCTGTTTCTTGTAGGTTCGACAAAACTGTTTTTATGTTACGTCTTATGTCATCATGAAACGACCACATTATTTGTAAACAACGGTAATCGGGCCATGTGTTCTCAATAATAGGGAATAATACATTTTCTTTTATAGTATAATGCTTTACAAATAGATTTAGTGTATCGAAAAGACTCAATAGCTCTGTTCTTAGTTTGGTGTTTTGGTTATCTTTCATAAACGATTTAAAAACAGGACGGATCTTGTTTAAAACCTGCTTCATCTCCTCGTTGTTTTGCTCTAATACTCCTAGAAACGAATTGGGTTCGGGTTTAACTCTTCGATAGTTCGATATTGTAATATGAAAGATGTTTAGAATTTTATTGGTCAGAGTTTTTATGTCTTCCATATCATAACCTTCTTGTATAATTTCGTCGAATAGTGTTATGAAATCTGAAGGAACAACTGTTTCAATAAAATCTCTATTGCTTGTGATAAAAGAATGAGCATTTCCGGTTTTTAATATTAGAATAGCTAACTCTTTTAGTTTGGCTAACCTCTCTGTTTTGTTATTGGTGAATTCCGACATACGAGAATTGGTTTAGTATTTAATTCAAATATATCAGATAAAAGTACAAGAAACAAAAAATAAATTTAGCTTAAATGTTTGGTATGGATTAATTTAAATGTGTTTGTTTGTGGCTGTGATGGTGTTTGTGTGTATGTTTAGGGTTTTCAATTTTTATGTCTAATAAAGCCGATCCGGAGTCTTTTAATAATCGCAACGACCATCGTATTATAAATACAGAACTTATTAAAGCGGCAACAATATCGATAAACGGAATATCCCAAATCATTGCAGCAGTTAGTCCGAGTATTGCCGATAGGCTAGTTAGTGCATCGGCTATTACGTGTAGGTATGCTGCACGAATGTTATGATCTGAGTGCGAATGATCGTGGTGTAGTAAAAAGGCACTTGCAATGTTAACAATAAATCCAATACTTGCTATCATTATAGCTTCTTTGTATATAATGTCGGCAGGATTAAAGAGCCGTTCAACAGCTTCTACCATAATAACTATAGCAAATATCAGAAGCATTAAACCACTACTATAACCCGATAACGAAAGAATTTTTTCGGAGTTGCCTTTAAATTTCCCATTTTTATTTACTCTCCGAACAATAACATAAGCTAACCAACTTAAACCAATAGCTAAAACATGCGATCCCATATGTATACCATCAGCCAATAAAGCCATTGATTTTGTTGTTATACCGAAAATAATCTCAACAACCATTGTTATTGCTGTTAACAAAACAACCCAAAGGGTCTTTTTTTCATGTGTATATTTCATATATTTTATTCTTATATTAAAGATAACGAGTTTTTAAGAATTATGCATAATAACTAATTCTATTGTATCGGGATTGAGAACAAAATTATTGATGACAAACTAAATTTTCAATACCAAGAAATAATGGTTTTGAATGCAATTCTATTTCTTTACATTATTATCCCAGATAAAACCGACCAGCTTAGCTACATTTTTTTCTGTATATATAAGTTCGTCACCGTTTAATTTTAATTTTTTTAGTTGATTCGATCGCAATTTAAAAGCCTTATTAATTTGAACAAAAGATGTGGTGTCTGATACTAATTTTATATACTCATTGTAATTTTGGGTTATATCTCCGTTGTTAGTAGTTTCTAGAAAAGGAGATACTTCGCGACTAGTTTTAATTCGTGTTTTGTTCAATTCTATATCTTTATCATTATCCGATTTTATAGGTATAAATTCGATCATATGCCTTAACCACGATTTGGCTAAATCTTTAGGCAAATAGCCCTTTTTCATATAAAACAACTCTTCGGTAATAAGCCCTAAATGATCTCTAATTAAAATTAAATGTTCTGATTTATCTTTTTCTGCAATTTTTGCTTTTTGCTGATTTCGCAAAATATCCCGATGATCGTTTATGCATTTTTGTACAGTCGAAAAATGAATTCCTTTTCTCTGAAATACAAGGCTTAGTAAGCCTGTTGTTACAACAATTAATGTTAAAACATTAACTATAAATACCGGGTCTGAGGTGATTTGAAATAATGTCATGGCTGTATGTTTTTAGAGTGTGTTATACCAAATGAATTTCAAGATGAGGGATTTATAAAAATGAATAATTTTTGTCTTAGACGCGACGAAAAAGCAAAAGATAGCCTAGTTACCTTGCAGCTTTTTTGGCAATGGATAAGGCAAAAAGAAACGTTTTTATCACTCATTTTGATGTTCTTTTGGTATTAATTTCGATTAAGAAATTTTAATCGAATTAAAGGTAATTAGAATACTTTTATTAGAGAAAAATATAAAATAATATCTTGTTGTCTTGGTATTATTAGTATGATTTGTTAATGTTTTATTTCCTGTCATAAGTTGTACATACTATTGCAATTGCATATTAAAAATAGTTATATTTCGATTTCGAAACTCAGAAAATAACTTTTGTCTGTAATAAATAATTGGAAAAAATATATAGCTTTGTCTCGATTTTCTTCGGGGCAAGGTGTAATTCCTTACCGGCGGTAAAAGTCCGCGAATCCTTAAAAAAGGATTGATTTGGCGAAATTCCAAAACCGACAGTTAAAGTCTGGATGAGAGAAGAAAAAATACCTCAAGTTAACCCAATACAAGCTATAGTATAGTTGGTAACTATGTATTTTGCTCCGAAGAATTAATGTAATATTAAAAAGGAGTAAATATGAATAGTTTAGAATCGTTCGGGAAAGACAGTAAAGAAAGAGTCGAAAATGCTGTCGAGAAATTGCAACACGGTAAGGGAATTCTTCTTGTTGATGATGAAAATCGAGAAAATGAAGGTGATATTATTTTTTCGGCCGAGAAAATGACTGAAAAGGATATGGCTTTAATGATTCGCGAATGTAGTGGAATTGTTTGTTTGTGTTTAACCGAGGATAGATGTAAGAAACTCGAGTTAAAACAAATGGTTAGCGAAAATACAAGTAAAAACCAAACGGCGTTTACTGTTTCTATCGAAGCAAAAAATGGTGTTACTACAGGTGTTTCGGCAAAAGATAGAATTACTACAATAAAAACTGCAATTTCGCATAATGCTGTTCCTGCTGATTTATCTCATCCCGGACATGTATTTCCTTTGTTGGCACAGAAAGATGGTGTTTTTGCCCGACGAGGACACACCGAGGGTAGTATTGATTTGATGAAGATAGCCGGATTAGGCGAATCGGCTGTTTTGTGCGAATTAACAAACGAAGATGGTACTATGTCGAGATTACCCGAAATTTGTTGTTTTGCTCAAAAACATGATATGAGTGTAGTGTCTATCGAAGATATTTGCCAATATCGCGAGTTGACAGAAAAAATATCAAAAAATTAAAAATGCAAATCGAGGTTTTTGGTATAATTCGAAAACCTCGATCATCAAATCTTAACTTATCCCAATATTAAAAGTATTGGCAACTGAGCATTTTAAGATATAACCAAATTTTTTTTATAGTAATAAACTTGGTGGCTGAGCAGCGTCGAAGTCACTATTGAGCTTTATATGATTTTGCTTCTTTAATCTCAATGAACATGAGGGGGAATACAGCCCAGAATTAACAAACATTTATTCGTCGTTAACAATTCTTATTCCGTATTTATTTGATTTTATACTTACTGTTTTAAATGTGCTTCTGGGGTTTGGCGAAAAATCCCCCATGCTTATAATCCTATATATCTCCATAAGTCCAGTTTCGATAACTCTAAATGCAGTTCTAAATCCAATTCGATCAATAGTCCATATTGTGTATACTGTTTGTTCGTAACGTCTGCTTAAAGGTTGAAAAAACATTCTTTTTCCTTCGATTTTTATTAATTCGGCTACCACAAGCCTTTTCCTTTTGCGACTTGCAATTTTACAAGGCACCATAACACGTTGACCTATTTTTATGCGATAAGGTTTTTTCCTTAAGTCAAAAAAAGATTTCTTCTTTAGATATATTTCAATTGCTTTTATTTCCTGATCGGTTTCTTGTGCTTGTATTTTCGAATGTATCAAAATAAAAAAACATAAGCTCATAAGGATCAAGATCCTACATTTAGGTTTAATTTTCATTTAAATAACAGTTGTTTAATTCAATATATAAAGGTGGTTATTGGTTCTAAAATTAGTATTTATTCTGCAATAAAGGATAAAATTGCACTAAAAATGCTTACTGTTTGTAAATGAGTAACTTTAACTCGTCGATCGACACCCTAAAGCCTGTTGATCGACACCCTATTATCCGTCGTTGACAGCCATTTACTTATTTTAGACTGGCGATAACTTATGTTTAACGTCTAAATGGAAGTTTAGTAAGAAGTAAAAGCTTGTTGATTAACATCTATAGGGTAGTTTGGAACGAGTCAAAAGCAGTTAATCTACATCTTATAGGTTTATTTTTATAGGCATTAACTTGTATCTAACGACTTACATGGACGTTTGGTAAGAAGTAAAAGCCTGTTGATTAACTTCTAAGTGGATGTTCCGAACGATTTTGAGGTAGTTATTCAACACCTGTTGTTTGTCGATTTACATCTTAAAAGTTTTTGTTAACTATTTTTGGGGAATAAGAGTTTTGTTTGAGGGTATAAAAAAGGAAACGCCGACAAGGAACGTCGACGTTTAGTGTTTAGATCAAAGATCGAGGGGGATCTCAAATTTACTAATTGTTTGAAGGTTCTTCTGGAGTAACACTACGTCGACCGGGGAATTGAGTTGCTAAATCTTGGTAGATGCTAGTTGTTCCAGGTATATTTTGTAAAGCAACAATTTTTATACTTCGATAATAAGCTATGGCTGTGTTATAAATATCGTTGCTTAATAATTTTGAAGTATCGTCGAGTGATTCTTGTATTCCATTTATTCGTTTAAGTATAGGAATTATCGTATCTCTGGCCGACATATCTTTATCAAATTCATCTTTTTTAATATAAAATGGAACAAGCTCGGGCTTTTGTACCATGTAGTTGTCAATTTTATTAATCCAGTTTTGGGTTTTATTACCAAGTCTGCCATATTGTTGTTTTTCGTCAGGAGTAAGATTTATTACTTTTCCTTTTAATACTTGCTCGATACTGGTAAGGGCTTGGTTTATTTGTTCTTCTTCTTCGGTAGTGAATGCCGTGCTTATTTTATCTATCATGGTATAAAAATTTTAAGGTTAAAAGATTAGTTGTTTAAATTCTAAGCGAAAGATAGTAATCTTTTTTTTATATGTTTTTTTGTCAGGGTTTTACATTTTGGGTTGAAAATCTAGCTATTGTATGCTATCTCTGGGGTGTAGAGTATTGAGGGTGATTTGTTTAATCGAAACCATTTAGAAGTTAATTGTTACCGTTGATGTTCGATTTGTAACCATTCATAAATTAGTTGATACACAAACTCATATTTTTCAATAATTATTTTCGATGTTTATTTTATTGCAATTAGCGTATAGTAAGCTTTATTCTCTTAAGCGATTGTTTGTTAGTAGTTTGGTGTTTGAACAATGTAGCGAGTGGCTTTGTTGATGATTTAAGTTGATATTAACTTTTAAAGGAAGATATGATGAATAAATTTCTTTTTTGTTTTGTCTTTTGTTTTTATGGTGTTTATTGTTCGTTTGCATTTAATAAAAAAGAACAATTAAACGACAAGGATAAGGTATTTACCCTTGAAACAAAGGCAAATGATCGTTTTTCGACCGACGATAACTTCTATCGAAATAAGTTTTTTATAGGAGTGGGTGTTATTAGTAATAGTTTTCAGGATACGAAATATTCTCATGTTCAATACAGAGGCCCCGGAGCAGGATATATTGTGGGTTTGTCGCGCGAAGGGAGTAAGTATTTTTGGGAATCAGCAATAACTTTTTTTCACGGAAGAGAAAGTGCTAAAACCCATTTAGCTTCATCGAGGATTTTTCGAACAGGTTTTTATTTTACTTATATGTATTTGATATACGATAGGTTAAAGCTTGGAGGTAAATTAGAACTTCTAGATTTTTACTATAGGTCAGATGAAGATTTAACAAACAATGCAACTTATACTTATGGTTCGAACAACTTATACATTTCGACTAGTTACGACAGATTGCTTAACGATGAATGGAGCATTAAAGGGATTGTTGATTTAGGAGTGTTAGCATTTGGGAAAGAGTCAGCTTCGTTTGGATATAGCGTTCCTCAGCATATTATTGAGGAGGGTGATTTTGCCTACGAAAATAATTATGATGATCCTTTTGCTTGGAAATACAATCGATGGTCTTCTTTTAATAAAGGTTTCAAATTGCATCTATCAACATTTTTCCTTTATCGAAAAAGATTCTCGTTTGGTTATCAATGGAAATTGGACTATTTCGTTAATGTAAAATCTTATCCGGTTACCATTTCGAATCATAACCTAGTAGTTCGATTTAATATTATTAACAGAAAAAAATAAGTGAATTATGAATAGATTAATATTTTTAATTTTCATTATTTCGATAGTATTTTTTTCATCGTGCGAAAAAATATTAATGAAACCGAATCCCGATACAGATAATAAATCTATTTTTAATGAGTATGCTACTATTATCCAAGAGAAATATGCTATGTTGGAGGCAAAAAATGTAGACATAAAGTATTTGAGAGATTCGATAGAAAAAATAATAACAGATGATCTTAGCGAAGAAGAATTATTTAATAAATTAACAATTATTACTGCTCGCTTACGCGATGGACATACATCTTTATCTATAATTAATGAAAAACATTATTCGTACGATTTTTATTCGACTTATCCTCCGGGGTTTAGTTTGTTTACGCTATCAAATCATTATTTAATTGGTAGTAGTATGAAATCGATTGAAGGAGGAGAGTTGGGAATAAAGGTTGCGTATGGTTTTTTACCACAATCAACAGATATTGGTTATATATGGGTTCCGTCGTGGGATATAGAACTTACCGATGATGAAATTGAAATGATTTTTAAAGAAGTGAAAGATGCTAAGGGTTTAATTTTGGATATGCGTCAGAATACAGGTGGCGATCCTGCA
>JAKSCO010000127.1 GCA_022360575.1 Bacteroidales bacterium
ATGTAAATTGCCTCTGATATGATGCGACTTGAAATTGCGACGATGTAAATTACCTCTGATATGCTACGACTTGGAATTGCGTCGATGTAATTTGGCTCTGCGATACTGTAACTTGGAATTGCGATGATGTAAATTGCCTCTGATATGCTGCAACTTGGAATTGCGACAGTGTAAATTGCCTCTGATATGCTGCAACTTGGAATTGCGTCGATGTAATTTGGCTCTGCTATACTGTAACTTGAAATTGCGACGATGTAAATTACCTCTGATATGCTACGACTTGGAATTGCGACAATGTAATTTGGCTCTGCTATACTGTAACTTGAAATTGCGACAGTGTAAATTGCCTCTGATATGCTGCAACTTGGAATTGCGACAGTGTAATTTGGCTTTGCGATACTGCGACTTGGAATTGCGACAATGTAATTTGCCTCTGCGATACTGCGATCTTGAATTGCGACAGTATCGTATAAGTTGGCTTGAGTTCAATAAAAAAGAGCCGTTCTGAAAAAGAACGGCTCTCCCCTGTCGATATAGACAGGCTAACCCTTTTCGATTCTTATTTAATTATTATTTTTTGTATTACATCTGTTGTTTTAGTCTTTACTCTAACAAAGTAAACACCTCTAGATAATTCACTTACAGATACATTCGGGTTTTTACAATTAACATTTGTTTTGTTACAAACTAGATTTCCGATACTATTGTATATCGTATAGCTTATAATTTCTTCGGATGATTTAATCATAAAATGTTCGACAACTGGATTTGGAACAATTACCAATTCTGGTTTTGTAATGTTATCGACACCTACCCCATTTGTTGTTTCGATATTGCGTTTTGCAACATTTTTTTGGATGTTTTTACTATTGTCTTCGATAGCAAAATAGATATCGTATTTTGTTTTACCTTTTAACTCCTCGAAAGTAAGCTTGATTTCTTTGTCGCTACTTATTTTTACATTACCTGCATTAATTACTTTAACCGAGCCATAGTTTTCGCCAGCTTTAATTTGCTTAACCGAAGGAGCAACAGACTTATCGGCAACTAAAATATAAAATACATTTCCGGCTTCGTTTGATTTTAGTTTTGCATCAAACGATTCCATTTTAACATTTTCGATTAAGGGATAATTATCGATAAACTCAGGAGCTGTTAGGTCAATCGTTTTAACACTTAATTTAGTTACTTCGGCTTGTATATTTTTAGCATTATCTTCGAGAACTACATATAAATCGTAATCAGTAAAAGTTTTTAAGCCATCGATTGTTTTTAGTAAATTGGTTTTAGCAGTAAGCTTTTCGTTTCCTGCTTTTACAATTTTTACCTCATCGTAATCGGCACCAGCTTTTACTTGTTTAACATTAGGAGCTTTAGCATCTTTAGCAACTAAAATATAATAAATGGTTGAGTTTTCGTTGGCTTGTAGCTTTAGATCAAAAGTTGTTTCTTTTATATTTTCGATAATAGGATATCCTTTTACAAACTCAGGAGCAAACTTATCTTTTACCGAAAACGAAATATTTTTTGCTTTAACAGAGATATCATCTATATCGATCAATTTATCGTTTACAATTAGATAATAAGTAAAATCTTTTAGGTTTTTAACCGGAGTAATTTTAACCATTTGTTTGTTTGCACTTATCTGATAATTTAACTCAACTAGATCGCCCGTTAAAGATTCTTTTCTTAAAGAGATATACTGATTAATATTATCGTTTGTTAGCTCTACTTTTTTAGCAGCAAAAATAGGTTTTGAGAAATTAATAAACAACTCAGGATTAACAACAGCAAGCTCTTGTCCTTGTTTTACAGAAAAGTCGATATAAGTTTCGCTTTGCTTAACGACAAAATTATCGAGATATAAAGAAGCAGCATCTTTAATAGATACCGCTAATGCTGCCGATTCGGTTAAAACAATATTTTCGATAACAAATTGTTTGTATCCGGCACCACTCTCGACCTCTTTTATTTTATGATATGTTTTAATATCGTTAGGATCGGTAAAGTAACCTACCTCAACATTTAGAGTTTTATTAAAAGCATTGGCATAAAAGCTAAAAGAGTAAGCTTTTTCAGACTCTTTAATTACAGGAGTAAGCAAGTATGTAGGAGTTTTTAATCCACTTTTGTGGTTAATATACACACATTTTTCGCCTTCGAAAACAGTACCACCTGCAACATTAACTTTTGACTCGTTTGAGTTAAGCTTAGATGTGTATGCCATCCAGCCTAAAGGAAGTTTAGTTAAGTTTTCGAATCCTTCGTTTATGTATGTATACGGAGCATGAACCCATGTTTTTAGATTAATTTCTTCGAAATTCGTTGCATCATTAGCAGCTGATATTTTCACATTAGCAAGCTGAGAGGCTTCGTTTAAAACTCCTTTAGCAGGAACATTAATCTGGATAAATACTTTTTCTTGTTTGTCTTTAGCAACAACAATTTTTGATATTTCGTTTTTTAACTCACTATCGAAAATTTTATACGACCAACTACTATTAACATTAATATTGAACGTTCCGTCTTTTTTTCCTTTGTTGTTGATATAAACAGGATAGCTTACACACTTGCCAAAGTAAGTTGATTTTTCGGTAAAATCGGTAGTTAAATCTAACTCAACATCACGATATTTTTCGATGTCGATTTCGTCGATTTCGGCTTTTGTATAATTGTCTTTACCAACACATTTGATTACGATATAAGCATCGTCGGTAAAGTTTTCGAATACTTTATCGATTAACTTATAGCTATAGTTTTCGCCTTTAACTTCTTCGAAAACTTTTGTGTAGGTAGTCCAATCGTTTAAGTTGGTTATTTTTCCTATTTCGACAGGATATTTTCCTTTTAACCAGAAAGAAAGTCTATAGTCGCCTTTAAAACCTTCAATTTTAGGACTGATAAAGAATGTTTCTTTATCTTTTGAGGTTGCCAATAACAAACCACCGTTGCCTGTATGTGCCGAACTAGGTGAATTACCATAAAACTTTACTCTATCGGTAAATCCAGTAACTGTCCAAGCAAAAGGTTTTACCCCTTTTTCGAAATTTTCTTCGACCTCGGCAAAAGGTTTATAGTTTGTGAAACTAACTTTAGCCAAAGATATTTTTTCGGTGCTTTCGGCAACAGTAGCTTTGAAAGTTAAATTTTCGATTTTAGTTTTCTGCTCGATAGCTGGAGCTGTAATTTGAACAGACACAACATCCTCGTCTAAACCTTTTAATGATATAGATTTAATTGTTTCTCCTTTTTTATTTTTTATTATAGTTGCTAAATCCGATTGAACTTCGAGATTTATGTTAGCATCTTTTTCGCCAGCATTTCTAACAATGAATTTGTAGTTAAAAACATCGCCCGAAGCAACAGCATCGGCTGTAATTGTAGGATTTACCCATACATTATACGGTAAAACTGGTTCGATTTTAACATCATCGATATAAATTGTTCCGCTAACATGTTTAAATGCTAAATAAGTTATTTTTTTAACAGACACATAAGCTTCGATTAAGCCAAATTCATAAGGTTTGGGCACCTCAAAGGTTTCAATCGATTTAAATGTAGACTCATCTGCAGGATCAGATAACGTTCCTAATTCGATTTTATTTCCTTTTGATCCATTGAATCTGAAACTTACTTTGTATTTATTTTGTTTTGTAAAATCAATTTTAGGCGAAACCAATGCTAAAAATGCATTTCCACTATTGCTATATTGCAAGCAATTGGGTTGGGATGTACACTTTGTTGTATTAATAACAACTGTAGACTTTTCTGATTTAGATAGTACATGCCAATTAGCAGGTGTTTTATCGCTTGAGTCAAAATTTTGGTTAAGCTCTTTGTAAGTTGTATAAGTGTTAATTTTTGAAGTAATACTTTCCGAAATCTCTGAATTTTCGGCAATAGTAGCCTTAAAAACAATAGATTCTTCTTTCGAATTATTTGGTATAGTAGCAGCAGTTGTTGCTTTAAGCAAAATTATTTTTTTGGAAAGTGACTCAACAGCTAATGAAGATATAGTATTTCCCTTTTCGTCGGTTATTTGGGTTGTAAGATTAGATGTAGCTTCTAATTTTACATTGATATTATTTAAACCTGTGTTTTTAACCACATATTGGTATGTATATGAAGTATTATTCGGAAGAGACTCTAAGTTTGAATTTTTTTCGATTTTCAAATCATACGGCTTAACCTCTTCAACACACACATTGTCGAAATAAAACGAACTTTTAAAAGCTTTAAAAACTAAATATCCTTTTTGGTTTGGTTTAATGTATGCTTCGAACAAGTTGTAAACGCCTTTCTCTGTATTTTCGAAAGTTTTAAGTTTCTGATATGTTGATTTATCAGCAAGATCAGTCATAAACCCTAATTCTACAATATTGCCTATTTTATACGATTTTAATCTAAAGCTAACTTTATAAGTACTTTTATCTTTAAAAGCAATTTCGGGAGTGTTTAAAGCAAGATTGAGTTCTTTATCTTTTGTGTTTATCCTAAAGTTTACATTGTTTTTAGGAGAAAAACTTGAGAACGTTTTAATCTGAATTGAAGAATTGGCCGTTTCGGGTTCTTTTATTATTCCCCAACCCGTAGGCAATGTTTTCGACGCATCGAAAGTTTCGTTTATTATTTGAGCCTTTAAAAACAGACCCGATATAATAAGAAATAGTAAGAGAGTAAATCTTTTCATCTGGATATAATTTAGGTTAATAAAAAAGCTATGCTGGAGAACCCAACATAGCTACTTAATTTATTTTATAATAAGTTTTGCAAATTTTCCACAACAACGAACAGTGTACATTCCTGTTTTTAGATCAGAAATGTTAATTGTATTCTTACCTGATTTTACAAGTTGTTGTTTTACTACCGATCCATTGATTGTTAATATCTCTAACAATCCATCATTGTCTATTACAACATTTACATTATCGTCGGCAGGATTAGGATAGATAGATAATTTTAGTTTTTCTCGGTCGAATATACCAACAACCTTAACACTAATTTCTTTAGAAATATTAAATATTCCCCAATTATTGTATAATGCTACAGATACATTATATGTTCCTGACTTAGCGTATTTATGAACAGGTTTAAGCTCTGGCGAAGTATTTCCATCGTCGAAATTCCATAATACCCCTATTGTATTTTTATTATCGACAGCAAAACTAACTTTACCTTTATCGACAGAATATTTAAAATCGTTTGCAATATCAGGAAAATCGAGAGTTATCGATTTTTGTTTTTCTTCGTAGGCACATTGATTTCCGGCTTTAAGCTTTATGTTGTACGTACCTTCTTTCTGGAAAGTATACTCAAAGTTATTAACATTATCGAAAGTTTTGTTTTCGATAGACCAAGTCCATTCTTTCACATTTTGATTAGCATTTTCGATAGATACAATAGCTTGCCTACCTAACTGTTCTATTTCTAAGTCGAATTTTAATTCAGGTATTTCTGTTTTTACTAACGAGATATCGTCTAATATTAAATAGTTTCTATTGTCAACTTCTCTGTCGGACAAGAAACCCAAATAATAAATACCTGATTTTTCGACATTAATAAATACCTCTGCTTCTTTGTATACACTACCTTGTCGATCTTCAATACTTTCTTCAAAAATCTTATTCGAGTAAGTTTCATAATCTTCAGATTTTTCGAGATATACTTTTATTGTTTCTGTCGAGAAAGCATTTCTGAACCAGAAATTTAATTTATAACAAGCGCCTTTTTCTAGATATAAACCTTGAGTTATTAACCAGTCGGTATTCTTTTTTTCTTGATATGGATTGGTCCTGATAGAATAAAAATGCTCGCCAGTTTTAGATTTAACCAAATCTTTTTGTCTTTCCCATTGATGTTTTCCTCCATCGGTATTAGCAACAATCCAATCTTCGGTTTCGGCAGGAAATTCGAAGCTTGTTGTATAATTTATATGCTGATATTTCTCTTTTTTAAAGGTATTATTTCTAGAATTTAAATCTTTCTTATTATTTACCGAAAATTCAGCAGTAAGAGGTTTGGTAAAATCAAAACCAAAGTTTTCATCTTCGAGTTTAAGTTTTACCTTTTCGCCAGGAGCAATTGCTTTAGTAAATTCTTTTGTTAAGGATTTTGTTCCGTCTTCGTTAGTAAGTTTCATTGTAATAGGAATATTATTTACCTCTAACTCACCTTGGTTTTCGATTTCGACATAAGCCGAATTAATTGCTTTTAAAGTATTTTTAACCTTATCGGCTTTATATGGAATAAAAGCATTGGTAACAGCTAAATCGATATCCGCTTTTTCTCTAATACTAATATTGTCGATAAACATTGCAAATTGGCTTTTTTCGCCATAAGCATGCCAACCGATGTAGTAATAACCATTCTCTTCGACCGTAAAAGATTTTTTTGCTTTTTGGAAAACATTATTTTTTAGTTCGCCTAAGTCTAATATTAATTTTGATTGAGCTTCGATTGTTTGAGCTTTACCTATTGTAACTTTTAATTTTTCAGGGAAAAAACCAGCCTGATTTGCAAAATAGAAAGACAATGAATATTCTTTTCCTTTTTCGAAATAGAATGCATTACTAATTAACCAATCGTTAGATTGAGTTGTTGTTTTTCTGGAAGAATACGAGAAAGTATAATATCCTTCGAAATCGTACTGTCCACCATGATGGAATTTTTTCCAAACTGCTTGATCATTATTTCCGTTAATAATAACCCAAGCAGAGAAATCCTCGTTATCTTCAAACGATTGTTTATATTTCCCCTGAGTTGATATATTGTAGTTATAATTTTCGAGAGCAATATTTTTTATTTCATTATTTTTCATACTCCCATCTCCATCTAAATATGCTTTAATAGAAATTGCATCTTTATCTCCTGCTAAGTCAATCGACTGTTTAAATTCATAAACAAATTGGTCGTTTGGTTTTAATATATGCTTTACATTTTCTTTAACCTCTTTCCCATTATTTAAAGTATAAGCTAAACTAAAGTTCTCAATATTTTTTAAGCCTATATTTTTTACTAACACAGAAACCTTTTCGGAATTAGAAAACTCTGCCGATTTAGAAGGTTTTAACAACTGAACCAATTCAATGTCTTTTGAACTTATATTTTGAATTTTAAGATTATCGATAAAGAAGTGATACTCCATATTATCTTTTTTCTTACCTGTAGTTCCGAAAAATGCTATTTTAATCGTTTTCCCGGCATACTTACCTAAATTAAAAGTAAACTGTTTCCAACTTGAATTAACATCATCGTTATCCATAACAGATAATTCGTTCCATGTTAAACCACCATCTTCGGTAACATAAATTATCATCTTATCGTCAGATCCCATTCCTGTAGCTCCTTCGACCAATTTTAGCGCAGCATCAAAAAATAATTTAGTTTCTTTTTCGGGAATAAACGAAGGGCTAATCATCCACTCGTTTGTAAATAAACCAACAAACCAACAATTGTATCCAAATTTCCCTTTGTATTCTTTCGCTTTCCATCTTGATTTTCCATAACGAATACGTCCAGGAGTACCCATTGCTTCTTTCCATCCATCGTAACGAGAAATATCGTCGTACGTATTTGTAAAATCTAACATTTCAAGAGGCATTTTCTTTGTTTCGCGCACTAAAACTTCTTGAGAAAAAGCACTTTCTTTATCCTTATCGGTTGTTAAAATACTGGTAGCTTTAATCGTATATTTCCCTGAGGTTTTAAGATTCAGTTTGGTTAATAATACATTCTTCGATTTAGTGCTTTTAATTTCTTCTTTTAGAATAAATATCTCGGTTTTATTCTCAGGACCTCTAATATCTAATTTAATAGGGAGATTAGCTTGATCGCATAAACCTTCGTTTGTGATATTTAAATAGAAATCGAAATCTTTAGACTGTTCTACATTTTCTTCTATATCGAATCGATTTAAACCTAAATCGTTCTTTGTCATGTTCTTTATTTTAATATCATCTAAATGCACACACGACACACTATTTTTAACATCCCCATCGCTAGCATGAAAAGCTATTTTAATTGTGCGATTAGCATAAGCCGACAAATCAACAAAAAACTCTTTTAGATCATACTCTAAGTCTTTGCTAAATTGCTTTAATTTCTTGAAAGAAGTACCTCCATCCTCAGAAACATAAACAGCCAATTCATCATCATCGGCAAGCGATGCTTCTTGAAATCGATTATGAGCTAAAGTAATGGATGCCTTAAAGAATAAAGCTGTGTGTTTGGTAACCTTAAACTCGGGCGAAGCAATCCATTGATGATGATTAGCATCATCTAGGTTAGTAGCAATGGTTACATTGTTATTATAGATAGCATCACCACGAAACCAGCCACCATTTAAGAAACTAGGAGTTGGGAAACCCGATCCTTCAACCCACCCTTCGGCAATTTCGGATAGGTTTGTTCCTTTAAACTCTGTAAAATCAACAAATATAGGTAAATCAACAACCTGCGATTTCCCTTGGAAAATCCCAACCCCAAATAGGGTTAGGATAAACAATAATTTAGATATTTTTTTCATAGGGTCTCTATTTAATTTTTAATAATCTTTTTGCTATACACATTCTGATTTTCGATAACTTTTAAGATGTAAACACCTGATTGTACATCATCAAGATTGATATGAATTTGTTGCTGTACTCCTTGCTTATAAACTCTGGTTTTAACAAGTTTTCCGCTTAAATCAAGAACATTAATAATCACTTTCTCCTTGGTGTCTGGGATATGAATATTTATACCCTGATTAAACGGGTTAGGCCAGATATTAAATCCTTCGGTTACTACTTTTTCAGTACTATGTATTAAACTATTTTTGATTTCGAAATCATCTATACAAAAGCCTTCATACTCTTGACTATCATCTGAATGGAAATGAAAACGGAACACTACTTTTTCCTCGCCGGCAAATTGATGAACTAAAACCCATTTCTTTTTCCACCCCTGACTATAATTAGACCATATTAATCGACCTAAAGAGTTTGGAGATCTATTTAATGAATTGTAAAAACCTTTTGTTCTTTCGCCTAACTTAAACCAGTTCTCTCCATCAGTAGAACCTTCTAAAGCTAAACCATCAAAGCCTGGCTCTGATAAATGACTTATCCAAAATTCGAGCATCGGATATTGCTCTTTAGATAAATCAAATACAGGAGAGTATAAATATGCCTCAGTAGATGAAGTATAGTTGGTATCAAGCAGAGTCGCCCAAGCATTTACTCCAGAGTGAGCTTTATTAATGTATTTTGTTGTTGGAGTTCCTTTTTCCCAAAAAGTCTGGTTTTTAGTTGCAGTAGCAAACCATGTAGTAGTAGTTCCCTCGAAATTATTCGAATACTCTACCCCTTCGACTTTAGGCAAGTTTATCACAGTTAAGAATAAAGTATCGTTATATTGATCTTTATCTTTAGAATAAGAGAGCCACGACTTTATTATGTATCTACCTTTTTTCGATAAATCTAATTTATTAGCAAATTCATAATCTAAAGAATCGCCAACATTTATTGTCTTATCGATAACATATTTTTCGGTAAATACTTTTCCATTAACACTAAGAGAGAAACTCATATTTGTTCCTTTCGAAATTGCTTCTAGTCCTGTGTTTTTGAAATTAACAACTACATCTTCTTTTGTTGATAAGTCGGAGAATGTTTTTGGCTTTTTAATAAACTCAGTCATTCCCAAGTTTATCTTATACTTTTCAATAATATTAATCGTATAATCTTCGGTTTCGCCATATTTATTATCTTTATCAGCAGCACCTTCGCCATTTAAATCTTCTCTTTCAACCGAAGTTCTTACACGAACTCTGGTAAACCCTAATTTCGCATTCTTAGGAATTATTATTTTGTCAGTAACATATTTTACTCCACGATAATCTGTTTCAGAAACAACCTCTGACTCAGAAAAATGTCCATCGTTATTATAATCAATCCACACCCGAATAAACTGACCAACAGGATTCAATCCTTTTATTTTTGTAGCAAAAATTGCCTGATAAGCTAAGCTGTACTCTCCGCCTCTAAATACAGTTGCAATCTTATCGGTATATGATGAGTATCCTTTAGTTTCTGTATTTGTCTTTAATGTATGGAAATTCTTTATTGATAATTCAGGATAATTTCCTTGTAAGTAGAAATTGTACAATCCCAAATAATAATAGCCTACATCAACAGCAGATTTTGGTTCGACATAAGATTGAACAACCTTGTCGGTAATCTTATTATTTTTTTGTCTTTTATCTTTTAGATATCTTATTTCAAAATCAAAAACATATCTCTTGGTTATATCACTAAGGTCTTCTTTTGTCTTGAATTCGAAAACGGACTTTTGTCCCGAAGCAATAGCTTCTTTAACAACAAAGGATTCTTCAACTACAGGTTTATCGTTAATTTGATATTTAAACTTTATTGTTTCGCCTACAGGTAAATCTTTCCCTCCTATATTGCTATAATTTATTTTTATTGTTTCCTGATTTCCTAATAAACCTCCGTCAGGATTTATTTCAACACGATCTATTTTTAGATCATAAATATTTCCTTCAAATAATTCTAAATCATCAATTGCAATAGAATTTTGATGAGAATCGGCACTGGTTACAACTCTAAATCTTAATCGAATCCATCCTTTGTCTTTATAATCAGAAATATTTATTAACGCATTTTGCCATTTATAACCTTGGTTTCCTGATTTAGACCAAACACCTTTATACCATTTATTTTCTTTAACACTAAATACATCTAAAAACAAGGTTCCCATTTCTAAATCTTTAGCATACATATGAAACCAGAAAGATAAAAGAGGTAACTCAAGGTCATCCACATTGAAGAATGGAGAAAGCAAATTCATTGTACCCTTTTTACCTTTTAGGAAAAATGATTCGGTATAAAGAAATTTACCTTTACCTGAAGTATGGTCAAAATCGGGACCTGTACCGCCTTTATACGTATTTTTACTCCAAGGCCACCATTCAAAATCATCATTTAAATAATCATTATCCCATGCTTGACCCAAATAAACAGGCTCATCAAAACGAGAAACTAATTTTAACGAACTAAGCTTATCAAAACTTTGCACATAAGGATAGGAAGTTACAACATCAGAATGTTGTATTTTATAATCAAAAACATTATTCTTTTCAAGAACAGTATCGGCTGGATGCGATAATTCAAATTTAAACTTATACATTTTCTTTATCGCCAAATAAGCATTCTTGCTGAAAGTATAGTCAAATGTCTCGTTTTCGGCAACTGATTTTTCTAAAGTAATAACATCCTCAATAGCTACTGCATTATTTAAAGAATAACTTACCGGGATTTTAGTTCCTTTATTTAAGGTCATCGCTCCCTCATTAATTACTCTAATAATAACGGGTTCGTCTTCAGTAAGTAAAGCTCCAGGCAATGGATTAACTATTGTTTTTACCCTTAAATCAACTTTAGGTTTTGTTTTTGTTCCTTTTGCAACATTTCTGGACGTTTTAACACCATCTACGTAAGCACTTACAGCAAAAAAATGTTTTTCATTTGTTCCTAAAGAACTCACATCAAAGCTTGTTTCGGAAGTATTACCTAATAGTTTTAATTTCCCTTTATGTATATGGTATACATCATATGATTTTGCTCCTTTCAATTCATCCCATGTTACTTTTACCGATTTAAAACCAGGTTTAAGATTCATCCCATCAACAACAGGAGTTATTGTAAAAGACTTACTTTCAGAACTAACACCAGCTTGTACTACTTTTATCTTTACTCTATTTGTTGCTAACTTGGGTATTGTATATTCATAGTTTCGAAGCTTAGGATTTAATTTTGAAGCAATCTTCTTCCAACTAGCTCCATTATCTGATGATAAATATAAATCTATCGGATCTTTTTCATTATTTGAATTCCACCGAATAAACTGTTTATTTCCACTAACTAATAATTCATCTCCGATAGGAAATACCAGTTTTAGATTTTCTTTATCTTCGTAATAAGTTAAAGAATATTCTTGTGCTCCCTGAACTAATCGCCCCTTTACACTTATAGTATATGCTCCTGCAACAGGATTCTTAATTACAATCTGCTCTAGATTATTAATGTTATCAATACAGGTTACTGCATCATTATTCGGTTCTTCTGGGTTAAGAACAAAAGGATAATACTTTACTCCACTAGGATCAGTTATTGTTAAGTCTAAATTATTTATTAATGCAACCTTTGCTCCATTAAATGCAGGTTTGTCATTCCAAACCAAAGTAATTTTTAACTCTTTAACTCCTTTGCGTACATTAATTGAATGATTTTTTTTCCCTCTATTAGAAACAAATCCCTCGAAAAAAGCCCCTGTTTCAACACTTTCAATTGCTTTTAAAATATCAACACGTCCAAAACCATATTTATAATCAGGCCCAGTATTCCCTAAATCCTTAGCAGTATTACAAAGTAAGGCTTTAGCTAAACTTGAGTTTGGATAATCTTTATTTTTCTTTTTGTAAGCTTCATAAAGTAAAGCTAAACTAGCAGAGACTCCAGGAGTAGACATAGATGTCCCATCCATTAACTCATACCTATTTAATAGTGTAGTACTCATTACCTGAGCGCCCATACCAACAACATGAGGAAGTATTCGACCATCTAAAGTGGGTCCCTTACTACTGAAAACTGTAATATTTTCTTCGTTATCAACAGCTCCTACAACAATTACATTTTTCATACTCCAAGCAATTGTTCTATAACCTCCATCACACATACTACCATAATTTCCGGCAGAAAACAATATTGTTGTTTTAGGGTGTACGTTTGCAACCGAGTCAAACAACCTCTCATAAACAGTGTAGGGCTCTTGATTTATACAATAATAAGGAGAATAAGCATGCGACCACGAATTGGTAACAATATTTAAATTCTGTTCTTTAATTGCCGAATCAGCCTTAGTCATAGGATTTTCATGATAAAAATCCCAATTGTGTAAAGTAGCTTTAGGAGCTATACCTGTTATCTCAGGATCAATAAAACCTTTACCTATTATAGTTCCAGCCACATGAGTTGCATGATCGCTATAACCATGGCTAGAATGAACAATTATATTTGATGATAAATCTTCGTGCTCATAAATTTCTCCTCCATCAAACTCTCCTATTACAACACCTTCACCTTGTAAATTTTTACCTATAGATAATGAAGAGGTAACAATATTAGCTCTGTTTAGAGTTTTTAGATTTTTGTTATTTAATACTTTTTCTCTCTTTACTAACTCTATCCACTTAACAGCCTCTATTTCTGCAAAGCTTTCCAATTTCGATTCTTCTATCTCTAGTTCATAAATATTGTTCCCGATATATTTATATTTTGTAATACCGAAATTTTTGAATTGTAATTTATTGAAATCTAATTTTTCAAAACAAACGACATGCACATTTATTGTTCCTAATGCAGGAATAGCCCACGATGGGATATTTTTAGAAACAATACGAGATTCTAATTTATAAATAGCTTTAAACTTCTCTAAAACCATTATACCTAAATCTGCCTTAAAAGCAAACCTTGATTTCACATCTATTTTCCTTGCGATATAAGCATAGTTTGGAATATAATCCAATAGCTCAATACCAGAACTCTTAAGCAATTTACGTTGCTCCTCTGTAGGAATTTCTTCAAACTGAATTAAGAAATATTTCCCTAGCTCCCTAATTTCTTTTGTCGTTGTTTTCCTCAACGACTTACTTTTTGTTGCTTTATCAGGAGTATAGTTATTAAGTAAGATTGTATAATCTTGGCCTAAAGAGATACTTACTCCCCATAAACAAGCAAATAAAATAATTATTAATACCCTTTTTTTCATTTTTCCTAAGTTTATTTCAGAATAAAATTTTCATAAGAACTATCTTTTATATAGATATATCCGTTATTAGCCTTTTCCTGAGATTTAATTATATAGTATTGTAAAGAATCTATTTTCTTATCGTTAATTATATCTTCGATCTTATACTTATGCGTATTTTTCTCATTATTCACCTCTACAGCTCCTAAATACATAAAAACCATAAATAGAATAACCATTACAATTAACAAACCTTTTATAATACCTTCGCTTTTCATTCTTCAAAAAAATTACCAGTAAGATTTTATTTAATCTTTTGCTAGCAATAATAAATGAAGTCTTATGCTTTTAGGTACAATTAAAGGGGATACAAACACGACAATATATACGACAATAACCCGACACTTTTGTCGCAACAATACGCAAAACGCTTACTACCTACGACTTACCAAATGATTGTAAATAAATATTCAAATCGACCTCTTTGTTCAAATTCAGTTTAGATCTCAAACGACTTCGAGCTTTCTCAACACCTCTTGTTGTTATATTTAAAATTAAAGCGATCTCTTTTAACGATAAATTTAATCTGGAATAGGCACAATATCGAATTTCTTTTGAAGTTAAGTCTGGGTGAGTTTCGATAAGTTGTTTGAAAAAATTAGGATGAACATCTTTAAAGTGCTTTACAAACTCTTGCCAATCCTTATCGAGATGAACATTTTGATCTATCTCGTTTATGATTTCAGATACAATTTTCTCATTTTTTTGGGTCTTTAATTTCATTTTATCCAAATGCGTTCTGATATCATTTATCAATTCGTTCTTTTGAACAATATGCATTGTAGTCGAAATTAATTCGCGACTCTTAAAGTCTATTTCAGAATCAAATTTCTCTTTTACCCGTTTCTTTTCTTCTTGTACCTTTAATATCTTTAATTCTGAAATTTCTTTTTCTTTCTCAATAACCAAAAACTTCGTTTTTGATTGTCTGTTTTTAATGTACAAAACTGTTAATAACAAAATGGCAATAATTGCCCCCCCAAGAGATAAAATAATAATAATTCGAATGTTTTTTTCCTTAATCAAATTTTGCTTATTTGCTAGTATTAGGTCTTTCTCCATTTTCTCAACATCATAAGCAATTCTTATTTGCTCTACTTTACGAATAACTTCATTTTTCCTGATACTATCGTTTAAAATTAGAAATTGATGCAAATAATCGAAAGCATTCTTAAAATCTTTCCTTTTTTCATATAGATGAATATAAGCCTGAATATTGTTTATTTTTAATTCAATCAAGCTTTTCTTTTTCGAATACTCGTAACTCTTATGTATATACTCTTCGGCTATATTAAACTCACCTAACTCAATATACAATTTTCCTAGATTGTTATTAATAGAAGCTATATTATAATTTGCTTTATATTTTTTGAATATCTGCAAAGACTTTAAGAAACTATTCTTAGCTTCGATATAATTCCCTAACTGACTATATATAATCCCTAAACTATTATAACTTGAAGCAATCCCTATAGTGTCTTTATTTTCAATTAATATTTTATACGATTTTTCAAAATACCCAAAAGCATCTTCATACATTTGATTTTCAAAACATGTTGCCCCTAAATGATTGTATGCTACAGCTAAATGCACTTCATCTTCTAACTTAAGGAATTTTTCAATTGCTAAATTATGAAAATATAAAGCATCTTTAAGCTGAAGCAATGCTCTATAACAATCACCAATTCTTAAATACGCTTTTGCTATCAACTCCTGATCATCAACAATTTCTCCTAGTTTTAATAATTCCATAGAATAACTTATGGCATCATTATAACGACCAACAATCTGATAAGCTGTACTTAATATATTTAATGCTTTAACACTAAATTTGATATTACCTTCATTCTCTATTATCTTATAAGCTTCTTTTGCATATAGAATAGAAAGAGCCACAGAATCGGATATATGCTTTTGTGCTAAACTTATGTATTTATCAAAATTTTTGTAATCTTCTTCATTTTTGTTTGCAAACGAGTTATTACAAAAAAGAATAAAGAAGAGTAATATTGCAATTACAGTTCTTAACATTTAAAAATATTTACCAAGTTTTTTGATATTTATGCGTTTAACAAGAAAATCTCTTGTTAAAAATTCCATAAATATAACAAATATTTACTGCAAAATATCATAAATAGGTTTACCCGTTGCCGAATTAGGTGCCGTTATATTTAATATCCACGAAATAGTTGGAGCAATATCGATAACCTCAACTGATTTATCAAGATGTTTTTGCTGAGTCTTCCACCC
>JAKSCO010000086.1 GCA_022360575.1 Bacteroidales bacterium
AATTTCTTAACTAATCTGATAGCCGGTTTACTTGCGTATTCTTTTTTACCAAAAAAACCTTCAATTAGATTCCAAACCGAACAAACATTTGGGCAACTAGCTATATTTTAATTAAATCCTTATATCGAACTCAGGTTATTAGTCCCATAGAAGAAATGACTGTCCCCAAAGATATTTTGGGCATCCCCGCTTAATTGCGATAGTCCCCTGAAGAAATTTAATTACAGCCTGTAAGTATTTTTGCCAATAATACTTAAATTCTTTAAGTCAATTGAAAAAAATGATTGTCCCCTGAACAAAATCTATCAAATAATTAGAAAAATGAGTAGCCCATTAAAGAAATATAGCATTTAATTAAGTCTTTGACCCATCCCTGAGGCAAAATGAGTATTCCAATTAATGATTTTAGCAGTCCACAGAAGAAATGACTAATCCCCGATGATATTTTGGGTATCCCTGCTTAATTGCGATAGTCCCCTGAAGAAATTTGATTACACCTTGTAACTTTTTTCACTAATGATATTTAAAATCTTCAATAAAATTTTAAAAGAGAAGAAATTATACCAAAAGAGCATCAAAAAGAGTGATAAAAACGTTTCTTTTTGCTTTATCCATTGCCAAAAAAGCTGCAAGGTAACTAGGTTATCTTGCAGCTTTTTCGTCGTGTCTAGGACAAAAATTATTCATTTTTATAAATCCTTCATCTTGAAATTCATTTGGGATTACTCGAATAAAATTTATCGGATAAAAAGGGAATATGGTATTCAATTAAATTTTTCTCTTTCTGCGAAAGCAAAATAAACATTTCAATTAACAATTTTAGTTTTCACCTAGCTCTACTCTTATGTATTATATCCTAACTCCCATAAATAAGACATCGTCGACTTGCTGGAGTTTTCCCTTCCACTGATTGAATGTTAAGTTTACATACTCATGTTGTTCGTTCATTGCTTTTTCGCAAACATCAGATAGCATATTTTTTACTCGATCCATTTTAAATTTTTTGCCTCGTGGTCCACCAAATTGATCGGGATATCCATCGGAAAACATATAGATAGTATCTCCTTGATTGAGTTGAAAACCTATATTTTCGAATTTTTTATCTTCTTTTGAATCTCCGCCTATAGATGCTTTTGTTCCGCGGACATATTGTAGCTCGTTATTTTTATAAAGAATAAGAGGTCGCATTGCCGAAGCAAATCTCATGTAATGAGTATTAACATCGATTTCGCAAACAATAATATCCATTCCATCATTAGCTCTTTCGGCATCCACATTCTGATTAAGGGTGCTTTGCAACTCTTCATCTAAACTTCGTAGAACATCTGATGGGGAATTAACATATTCTCTCATGCAAATATCTTTAATAAGAGTTGTTCCTATCATCGACATAAATGCACCAGGGACACCATGTCCTGTAGAATCGGCACAAACAATAAGAAATTTATCGTCGTTTACTTTGTCGTACCAATAAAAATCGCCACTAACAATATCGCGAGGCTTGTAATAAACGAATGCTCCAGAGAAATTATTCGTGATTGTATTAATCGAAGGTAAAATACTTTTTTGTATTCGTTGAGCATAATTAATACTATCGGTAATGTCTCTATTTTTTATTTCGAGTTCTTCTTTCTGAGAAATTACTTCTTTTGTTCGAGCTTCAAGTTCGTTTTCGAGATATTCTTGCAAGGCACGTTGTTTGCGTTCGCGATAGTTTATATACCAATATACAAGAGCAATAAGCGATATTATTACCAATAGAATAAACCACCATCGTTTCCATATAGGAGGTTTTATATAGATTTTTATTTCGAGAGGATTTTCGATACAAATCCCTTCGGAATTACATGATTTTAACATAAACGTATAATCGCCATCTTCGATTCGAGGATAATATACTTCTCGCGATTTCGAAAATTTAGACCATTCTAAATCATACCCATCTAATTTATATTGATACAAAACCCCCTCGGGATCATAAAAACTTAAACCAACAAATGATATTTTCATTTTATATACCTTATAAGGCAGATTTATACTTTTTTTGAAATTAACAGGCATATCAGAAAACTTAAGCTCGGAAATATTTAGCTTAGGAGCCAGTTTGTTTTTCTTTTGTTTTGATCCATCGTAATATACTAAACCACTGGTAGTGCCGGTTAATATTTGACCTGCTTTGGTTTTTAATACCGCATTTGTATTGCAATCGCCAGTAATGCCAATATCGGAACCATAAGTTTTTACTTCTTTTGTTTTTATATCGATACTACTCATTCCCAATCGGTGACCAATCCATACTTTTCCGTAATCATCGGCAATAATACTGTAACAATAATTTGATTTTAAACCATTATCGGTAGAGTAATATTTTAAGGAATCGTTTTCGAACTTAAATACTCCTAATCCATAGGTTGCAGCCCATAAATGCCCATTTGTATCTTGAGTTATAGATGTAAATTTAAGATTAGCATTACCCTCGATTGTATATTTATGATCAGTGTTTAACTCAAAAATTCCATTACTACTGGTAGCAATCCAAGGCTTATTGTCAGAGTCGATATAAACATATTTAATATCGTTATGAGGCAATCCTTGTTCTGTATTATATAGAGTTTCTTTTTGTTTTTGCTGATCGAAAACAATCACTCCGTTTTGAGTAGCTACGTAAACTAAATTGTTTTTGCCAGTTATAGAGTTTATTTTATTTCCGAGACTATTAGCTGATCGATGAAACGGTCGGATTGCTTTTGAGCCAGACATTAATTTGAATATTCCTCTTTTTTCTGATCCGATCCATAAGTTGTTTTTATCATCGAAAAATAGAGCTGTAATTTTTTCGTTGGGTAATCCTTGAGCCGATTTAAAAACCTTGTAATTGTTTGTTTTTTTATCGACTTGTATTAATACAGCATCTCCTCCGAGCCAAAAATATTTATCCGACTCTTCGATAGAAATAATATTTTGTTTGAGTTCGGCAATATCTTGATATCGCATTGTAAAAGCTTCGTCGACTGATAAAACCAACCCTTTGCCATATGTTGCGATCCAATAATTTCCTTCCCAATCGCGATAGATTTGTTTTATAAAGTTATTAGGCAAACCATTTAACATAGAAAACTGAACAGTATTGCTATATTCGTATTCGTTGTCAGCGGGAGTTAATTTAAAAACACCTTTACCAAAAGTTGCTATCCTAAGGGTTTTATCTTTATCTTCGACTATAGACTGTATATTTTCGGCTCCCATTTCGTATTGTTCGCCAATGTTTTTTATTTGATAAGAATCGGTATTATTTTTTATTGTTAGCAAATAAAATCCTGCATCTTCGGTTCCTAACCAAAATGTTCCTTTTTTTATTCCATAATCAATTGATTGTACTGTAATATATTCCAACTCATTAACAGCCCATATTTCTTGTATATTGTCATTTGTAATCTTATATAACTTAAGCCCTTGATCGGTACCTATTAATAAAAGGTCATTTCCGATTGCTTTAGCCGAATATATTAACTGCCCTGCAAATATTTCGGAGTATAATTTTATTTCGTTCGATTGGTTAATTTTTATTAAACCACTATTTTGAGATGCAACAAATACATTTCCGTCTTGATCTGACGAAATATCGGTTATACTACTATTAAAATCCTCATCAACAGTAAGAGCATTAAAATCAGTTCCGTCATAATATGTTATTTGTCCTGAGTTATGTCCGAACCAAAGAATTCCGTTTTTATCGAGTAAAGTTTTTGTTACAAAACCATTTGTTAAACTATCGTTAATTTGACTTTTTTTAAATTGAAAGCCATCGAACTTACATAGTCCTTCGCCTGTGGCAACCCACACAAAACCATTTTTATCTTCGGCAACACTATAAACAAAAGGATGACTTAAGCCTTGTTCGACACCATATTGTTTGAATTGGTAAACTTGTCCAATGGCACTTTTTGCTAAGAAAAAGATCAATAATAAAACTGGTATTCGGCTTCTGAAAATGCTCATAATATTTTATTTTGATTTCTTTTTTACACCTATTGAATATTTATATTTAGGTACTCCACCTATAGGGATTGTATAAAAAGGCAATAATTCGCCATATTGGTTCTTAACAGATACTACTACGTTATTATTTTTTACCGGAGGAGATTTTCTTTTTATAAACTGAAAATCGAGAGATGTATTTATTTCTTCTTCAAGAATTTTAAATTGACTTTGTTCCCACGCATTGTCTCCAGATATTTTACAGGGTAATCCTGCACGTCCGACAGAAACAACACGAATAATACCATCTCTGTCCCAATCGAAATTTTTCTGTTCGACCGAAATTGTTCTTTGATCGATATAAGGATATATATGAGAAACTTCGTTAGGGTCGTTGTGCATTCTGAAACTATACTCGTAAGCAAAAGCATTTGCTCCTTCGATACGCTTGTTTTCGTTTTGAGAAGTACTTACAAAATAACGATACATATTTCCATCATCGCCACTAACTCCTTCGCAAATCATTTTAAAAATAAAGCCTCCATATTTTTCGTCAAGTTCGCCCTCGGTAGGATTAAAAGGGCCAAAAGTATACCACTTGTTGTCGTATCGTGGATTTACGGCAAAACTTTTGGTTGCTAATAAATTTCCACTTCGATAATTTCCAACAGGATCTATTCCTTTGGCATCTTCATCAGAATGACATTTTTCTCCACCATAAACAGAATAAGTCATTCTGGTATCCCACGAACCATTCGCCTCATCAACCAAACCTCCACAATCGGGATCAAAAACCCTTATAAATATAGGATTTGTATATTCTTTAGGAATAAGAAAAAAGAATGTTTGAGAATAATCATCATCACCCCACGATTTAGCAGCCTTATTTCCGAAAGTCATTAAAAAAGGTATATTTTCATCTTCGGCAGGCACTGGTTGAGCTAATAGATCAAAACAATAAAATATAAAAAGGATAATTATTAATTGTCTCATAAAAAAAATCGAGTTTTACTTATTCAAATTTATTCAAAAAAATTAATTCACGTTTCGTTTATTTTTAGATTTTGTCGAACCAACAACCACAATACTTTTATACACACCTCTTTTCTGGAGATTGCCTTTTTTGTCTTTTTTACTAACAACCCCTAGTTGAATAATGTAGTTTCCCTTATTCGTATATATGTGTTTTACTTCAACCCCTCTAGTTTTTCGTCCATCTCCAAAATCCCAATAATATTTATATATTTTAAAATCCGTTATATTTGTTTTTCGCCCATCCATAGTTACTTCTTCGCCAACTAAAACAGTATCGGGCGCATTTATATATACTTGTTTAATATCTTCTATACTTAATTGATACGATGCTTGCGTGTAGAGTATATCCCCTGTGAGTTTATCGATAACGTTTAACTCAACAGTAAAATTGCCAGTATTATTAAAACAATGTTCAACTTCGACTCCTACTTTTTTTTCTCCATCGCTAAATTTCCATTCGTAATCAAACATAGTCGAATCTGGATTTTCGGTTCCTTCTTCGTAGAATATATAACAATAATCGTTTTCTTTTTGTTTTTGAGTATTCTCGAACATTGGATATAATGGGGCAAACATATAAATGTCGTCGGAGCTTATTTGTCTGTCGGAGCTAAAATATCCTTTTTTCATAAATGCATCGATAATCAATGCAAAATCATTATATCTTGAATTAATGGGAGCCTCCATAGGGATAGGTTTATGCCATTTATTGTTTATTTGTTCTGAATAGAAAATATCTAAACGTCCGATGCTTCCATGCTTATTTGAGGAAAAATATAATCGTCCGGAAGAATGAATAAAAGGAAAACATTCGTTTCCGGGAGTATTAATTTCAGGCCCTAAATTTTGAGGTTTATTCCACACACCATTTTCGCGTTTCGAAACATAAATATCAGTTCCTCCATATCCTCCGGGCATATCCGATACAAAAAAAAGAGAATTACCATCTTCGCTTAAAGATGGGTGTGCATTGTTAAAATTAAAATCGCTATATTTAAAAGGTACCGGATTCGACCAACCTTTATATCTTCGTTGATATTTAGAGTAGAATATTCCCAGATTATTTTTTCGAGAAATCGAATTCTTCAATTTGAGAGAAGCATTAATGTTTCGTGTAAAATATATTTCAGAACCTCGGGCATTAAAGGTAGCTGGACCTTCGTTAAAAGGAGTTTTTAAATCTTTATGAAATAATTGCACGTCGCCCCATCTGTTTTTTCTAAATTCTTCAACTTTATAGATATCAAGTAAAGGTAACTTTTGTTTCTCATCTATAAAACTGAGAAATATCGAACTTTTTCTGTTAGAACAAAAAGCAATATCTCCTTTATAATATATAGGCGAAAACTCATCGTATTTATCAGTATTAAAAGGCAATAAACTAATAGAATAATCTTGAGCTTGTAATCCCAACAAAGGAAAACAAACAAAAAATATAAATATATTTTTAACTCTACTCATATTAGAAATATCTTGGATTTACAGCTCTTATTTTGTATTTAAAATCGTATCGCAATATTATTTCTAACGATCCTTTATGTTTACTTGATAAATCACCAATTGGAACATCGTAAGAAACTCCTGTTCGTATTTGATCATTTATTTGATATTCGACCATAAAAGCAATCTCGTCGTTTTTACGATAAGATGCTCCAAGCCAAAACATGTCGTATAAGATAACATTCCCGCCTAAATCAACCTGATATGTATTATCTAATCGATATCGAAATAAGAACGAGGGTTTTACTTTTATTAAATCTGATATAGCAAATAAATATCCTCCTGTAAGAAGAAAGTCATAATTAGATGGAGCTATATCCATAACTTTTTTCGAATTCTTTATTTTATACGATAAGAATTTTGGAACAGAAAACCCCACAAAAAACTTATCGGTATAATAATATGCTCCAACACCAAAGTTTGGAAGAACTGATGATTCGTTTTTCAACACAGGGTCGTTTGCTACTGCATCTGGGTTTGCTTTAATCGAGGAATAATCTCCTTGAAAAAGAGTAACTCCTGCTTTTAGTCCCAATGAAAGCTTGCCTTCGCCTAATTGAAAACGGAAGGCATAGTTCCCATAAATATCAATAAAGTCTTCGACACCTATTGTTTCGTGAAAAAGAAATAAGCCTAGAGCATTTTTTTCATTTTTTAAAGGAGCATGACTACTTAAAGTTTGAGTTACAGGAGTTCCTTTAAATCCAATCCATTGATTTCGGTATAAGATTGTATTACTAAAGCATTCGCGACTACCAGAATATGCAGGATTAATAGCTAAACCGTTTATCCAATATTGACTATACACAGGCTCGTATCGTTGACTTAATTTTAAATCAACAACCTGAGTTTTTCCTGTTTCTGAAATAAAAACAAGAATCACTATAAACGATATATATAAAATCCTTGTCATCAATATTTCTTAATTACTATATAACCCTTATAATTGTCTTCTAGATCTTTTTTATTTATAACTTTTAATATGTAGAAGTAAGTGTCTTCTGGCAAATCTTTTCCTCTATTATTTTTTCCATCCCATCCTTCGGTATTCGAGAAATCTTTTTTGCGAAACACTTCTGTGCCCCATCTATTGTATATAATCAGTTCGTTACTTTTAGCATTTTCGAGACCTAAAAATTTAAGTCTATCATTTATTCCATCTCCATTAGGAGAAAATCCTGTTGGTGTAAATATTTCTTCGAGTTTAATTGTAGTAGTATCAATAAATTGAGGACAAACTCCTTTCTGAACAGTCCAAGTAAATAATAAACCCTGATTCTTATCATCGAAAATATTAATAACATCTGTAGTTTTTTCGTTAGGATTAAGAATTTCTGCTGTTCCATTTTCAGATATTTTAGCCCAAACAGAAACTACCTCTGCTTGGTTATCAGGGTTCGTATAATTTCCATTAAAAGTATGCTTATCGGTATAAAATAACTTGACTATTTTTTCACCAGCATCTACATTTTGTAGTTGTTCATAAAAATTTATACTCACATTTGCAGAATCGACACATTGCCAATTTGTTTCTTTCCATTGATATGTATACATTCCTGCTTCATTTACTGT
>JAKSCO010000025.1 GCA_022360575.1 Bacteroidales bacterium
ATGCTTGGGGATGATATTCCGGAATTACCCCCTCCTCCACAAAAAGTTTTACAAAACCTTAGCGAATCCAAACAGCAAAAATTTACACATCGCAGCGAAGAAGAGCAAGCAACTGGTAAGGGGATAGCATTCGGACAATCGATGAGTGTGAATTTTAAAGCAAAACTACCTCCTTTTTATGCAAAATTTGGAGTAGGATTAGGAGCTGAATTCTTACTTAAAAATTATGGGACTAGCGCATACTGCTTAGGGGGAAATTCGACAGTAGGAATAAATGGTTGGTATGCCCGAGCCCAAGCCTGGGCCTGGGTCGAAGCAGGTGTCGGAATCGAAGTAAAGCTATTTGCCAAACGACGCAAGTTTAGTATTCTCGATATATCGGCAAGTACTCTTCTTGAGGGAGCAGGACCCAATCCATTCTACTTTGCAGGAGCTGTAGGTGGTAAATTTAATGTATTGGGAGGGCTAGTTTCGGGGCATTGTAATTTTGACTTTGAGATAGGCGAAGAGTGTATTGTTGCAGGAGGAAATCCCTTCGGCGCAGATATTATAGCCCAATTAACACCTAGCTCGGGCCAAGATGATGTAAATGTATTTGCAGCCCCACAAGCTATTTTTAATATTCCTATTGATAAAGAAATGAGAATAGAAGAAAATGGCAAAACTGTAATGTACAAAGTGACATTAGAAAAGTTTAAAGCATATTACAAAGACAGTAAGAAAACTATAGAAGGATACCCAGAAATAAGCAACGATGGGAAATTATGTATGATTGATCCTGCTGATCCTTTCGAAAGCAAAAAAGACATAGTAGTATATGCTAAGGTTGGATTTAAACGTAAACTGAATAGTGGCTGGGTTAATGTTAAAGGCGCAGATGGGAATCCTGTTTACGAAATAAAAAAGGCTGAATTTAAATCGGGCGAGAGACCTAAGGAAATTCTTCCTGAGCATATTAAGTATAGTTATCCTGTTGCAAAGCAATACAACTACTACCCTAAGGAGTATAAAGCCGGGTATATTTTAGTATCAGAAAACTACTCGTATTTATTTTCGAGCGAGAAACCTGAAGGTTTTGATCAAAAGATTATGATTACAGATACTGACGGAAAAAACCAAAAAACTAGTTTTAACTACAAAACCAATAGTATAAAAAATGACATCCGACTTGAAATTAATTTCTCGACAGAGAAGATTAATTTTAAGAATGATGAAATATATAAAATGGCGATTGTTAATGTTCCTCAGAACAATACATCAGATATTTCAAGTAATATTACAACAAGCGTAAGTAATTTAGGTAACAACAAAGATGTTAATGTAACAACACAACAAGCCAAAGGAACATTAAATATTCTTGAACAAAAAGAGATTTATGCCCTCCACTTTCGCACAAGCAGTTACAATACGTTTGTTGAGAAAATGTCGAAATTCGATACCGAAGGAACAGGATGGAGAGATTATGTAGAACCTTTTGTTCATCATATAAAAGCAAATATTAGCGATACTGAGTTTTTTGACAAAAATGAAATGCAACTGATTAATGAAGAACCATCGCTTATACAATTTGAGGCACTAATAGAGGAAACAAAATGGTATAAGAGATCTGTTTATAGGCACATGTATGATCAGAAGTACATTGGTATTGAGGAATCAAGAGGCAAAATAAGTTGTAATTATGGGTATCCTCCTGTAAAATCAGTATTAATCGAAAATAACATAAACGACAGACAACTAACCGAAGACGAAATAGCCACAGGAACAGCCACAGGAACATATGCTAACGGTATTTTCACATATGCATTACCCTACTGGTGCTCGCGCGATTTTTATTTTATAAAAACTCATATTTCAAATAAAATAGTCAACAAGCTTAGTTTAACAAAAGAAGAGAAAAAGCTATTAGAAACCGATTATCCTCCTGTTGTTACTAAAGGCGAATATCCGGTAAAAGTACGCTATGTGTTGCCTGGTAAAAATATAACCACATCAACAATAAATATAAAAATGTACAATCCTATTTAACTAATTTTTAAGAGCCCAAGTATATAAAACCGTTATAATTTGGGAATTAAAATTCTATAGGCTCAAAAAAAATTGTACAAACGAGTAATAAAAAATTAAAGAAAAACATATGAAACAGTTCGTTAACCTTAATCTTTTTATATGCATAATATCATTATGTACTGTTTTCTTAACAAACAATTACACTCTAAAGGCTCAAAAAGATATTGCATGTCTTATTGCAGAATCTTCTGAAATTAATAGAAATAAAGCCGTGCTTTCCTTACATTGGGAAAGACACCCGTCAGGAAAAACATTAACATTTAAGCCTTGTCCTAATGAGTATAAAATAAATATAACTGTGAAAGAATCGGGAACTTCAACCGATGGCATAATTTGTCATACAGATTTTGGTGACAACTATTATTCTGTAAAAGTTTATTTTTTCAAATTTCCTTCTGTTGGATACTTTGGAGAAGTACAATGTGTTTCTAATGTAAAAAGTCGTAACTATCTCATATATATCAACAAAGATAATGTATTATACACAAAAGGGAAAATTGAAGCTACTTATGTAGAAATTGCTGATAATAATGAGTTTTATGATTCACATTCGTGCATATTACCTAATCACGGAAAACTTAGCTATAAGGATTTTGCCGGCAATAAGATCACAGAATCGTATCGAAAGAAATTCTACTATCGATTAAAATTCAAAATGAA
>JAKSCO010000186.1 GCA_022360575.1 Bacteroidales bacterium
AATTCTTTTCGTGTAAAAATAAAAAAGAGGACGACTTACAATAAAAATAAGCATCCTCTTTTCACTAACCCTAAAATTTACTTACGAAAAAATTTACCCTAAAAACTTTTAACCCTATATTATGAATACCTAAGTATTTAGGTATTCTTCTTACAAAGAAATATCCTTTTGTAAGAGGATGCAAAAGTAATCAACAAATTTTATCTACCAAATCTTTTTAGTGTTTTTTTTATGTGATTTTTAACATACTTACAATTGCTTGATTTGCAATACTTAAAAGAAATTAAAGTTAGATGTATAGGATGTTTTTTGTTTTTAGAATTTAAAGATGTATTATTCGCCCTAAATTTAAAATACGATTTTATTTTTCGAATCGAAAAATAATTACTTAATACGAAAAATGTTATGTCGAAAAAAACAAATGTTTTCAAAAAATTCTCACGGACATTCTGGTTAGCAAATTCAATGGAACTTTTCGAGCGTTGGGCTTGGTATGGAGTTTATATGTTGTTGGCTAACTACTTGACAAAATCAACCGATCTTGGAGGTTTAGGATTTAGTCAAGAAAGCAAAGCTATGATTATGAGTGTAGGAACGTCTATTTTGTATTTTTTACCAATAATAACCGGAGCTATTGCTGATCGTTATGGATATAAACGAATATTGCTTTTAGCTTTCGTTATATACTCGATAGGATTTATAGCTATGCCTTATTGCCGTTCGTTTGGATCGTTTTTTTCAATATTTATATTTGTAGCTATAGGAGGTGCGCTTTTTAAACCAATAATAACAGCAACTATATCTAAAACTACCGACGACACAACTTCGTCGATAGGATTCGGGATATATTATTGGATGGTTAATGTAGGTGCATTCATAGGACCTTTGGTTGCATTGCACTTTAGTAAAATATCGTACACTTTTGTTTTTTACTTAAGTGCTGTATTCATATTAATAAATATTCCGGTGTTGTATTTTTACAAAGAACCCGAACGAAAATCCTTAGATATAAGTTTTAAAAAGTCAATAGTTTTAGTATTTAAAAATATATGGGTTGCGATTCAAGATTATAAGTTTGTTGTTTTTCTGTTAATTGTTGCCGGTTTTTGGTCTATGTATTATCAGTTATTTTACACTTTACCTGTTTTTATTCATCAATGGGTTGATACTAGTTTATTGTATGACTATCTCGAAAAAGTATTTCCGTGGTTGATAGAAAAGATTGGTTCGCCTGATAGAACTATTGCTGCAGAGTATATAACCAATATCGATGCTATGTATATTATTTTATTTCAGATATTGGTTTCGACAATTATAATGAAATGGAAGCCATTAACATCTATGGTAACCGGATTCTTTGTATGCTCAATAGGTATGTCTTTAACTCTTTTTACAAATAATCCATTCTTTATACTTGTTTCGATCTTTATTTTTGGTCTTGGAGAAATGGCTGGGTCCCCTAAAATAACAGAGTATATAGGGAAGATAGCACCAAAAGATAAAATAGCATTGTATATGGGATGTGCATTTTTACCTGTAACACTCGGAAGTTTCTTGGCTGGATATATTTCGGGAGGTGTTTATGGACGAATGGCAGATAAGGTTACTCTTTTGCAAAAAGATTTAGTTTTAAAAAATATATCAGTTCCAGAGTTGTCCGATTCGTTTACTCAAACCGATTTGTTTAATAAGGCCGGAGAATTAATGAATATGACACAACAAGAGTTAACGAATTATTTATGGAATACTTATCATCCGAATCGAATTTGGATAATTATTCTTTTTATTGGAGTATTTGCTAGTTTATTACTATTTGTTTACGATAAATTTTTAGTTCGAGATAATTAAGAACATAAAATAAATTTTTAATAGACAAAAACTAGCATTATCTTTAATCCATTGAAAAAGTGGGATTCTAAAAAATAATTCTATCTTTGCAGACAGTTTATATATAAGGAAAATAAATTAATATTATCAATAAAAAATAGTTTAACAAATGCAAATTAAAGGAGCTATTAGATTTTTGGCCATCTCGTTGGCCTTAATCTGTATTTATTACTTATCTTTTACTTGGATTACTACAAGTATTTATAAAAGTGCAGAAGAGTATGCACAAGGCGATGTCGAAAAAAAATACGAATATTTAGATTCGCTTGCCGGGAAAGAAGTTTATAATTTAGGTATTAGAAAGTACACATTTAGAGAATGTCAAGAAAGAGAAATTAACTTGGGTCTTGACCTTAAGGGAGGTATGGATGTTATCCTTGAGATATCTGTTGAAGATATTATCAGAGCAATGGCTAACAATAGTAAAGATACAACTTTCCGAAAAGCCCTAAAACTTGCTAAAGAATATAGCAAAAATAGTGGCGACGATTTTGTTACTCTATTTGGAAGAGCTTTTAATGATATTGATCCTAACGCGAATTTAGCTGCAATTTTCAATACAATTGAATTAAAAAATAAAATCGATTTTAACTCGACCAATGCAGATGTTTTAAAAGTTATCAAAGAAGAAGCTAAAAGTGCTATCGATAATTCTTTTAATATTTTAAGAAGTAGAATTGACCGTTTTGGTGTTGTTCAACCTAATATTCAGCGTTTAGATAAAGAAGGTCGAATAATGGTTGCTTTACCTGGGGTTGAAGATCAAAAGCGTGTTCGTGATTTATTGCAAGGAACAGCAAATTTAGAGTTTTGGGAAACATACAACAATACTCAAGTTTATAAATATTTGGCACAAGCAAACCAAACTATTTATGAAATAGAGAAAGCTCATAAAGAATCGTTGAAAGACGAAACTGCGGATAAAGAAACAGAAGAAAAAGCCTCTGAAGAAACAACAGACGAAGAAAAAGAAGATTTAGCTTTATTAGATCAGATAGACAAAGCTGAAGGTGAAGATTCTACTTCGTTGGCTCAACAACAAATGAAAGAGCGTTATCCGTTATTTACTGTTTTGAGTCCTAGAATAAATCCTCAATCAGGACAACCATTAGAAGGTTCTGTTGTTGGAATGTCTCATTATTCAGATACTTCAGCAGTAAATGCTTACTTAAAAATGAAGCAAGTAGCTGCTATTTTTCCTCGTAACTTAATTTTCAAATGGCATGTAAAACCATATAAATACGATGATTCTAAAAGTATTTATGAGTTACATGCAATAAAAATAACAGGACGTGACGGAAAGGCTCCTCTTGATGGAGATGTAATTACTGATGCCAGATCAGAGTTTGATCAAAACAGTGGTAATGCTCAAGTTTCAATGTCGATGAATGCTGATGGAACAAAAATTTGGGCTCGGTTAACAAAAAATAATGTAGGTAATTTTATAGCTATCGTTCTTGATAACTATGTATATTCGGCTCCGAGAGTTAATGGAGAAATTCCAGGAGGACGTTCTTCAATCGAAGGTGATTTTTCTGTTAACGAAGCTAAAGACTTAGCTAATATTTTAAAATCAGGGAAATTACCTGCTCCTGCACGAATTATTCAAGAAGAAATTGTTGGGCCTTCGTTAGGTAAAGAAGCTATTAGTGCTGGATTGAATTCATTTATAATAGCATTCTTGGTGATTATGGCTTACATGATTTTTTATTATAGTCGTAGAGCAGGATTGGTTGCTGATATTGCTTTGGTAGTAAACATGTTTTTTATAATGGGAGTGTTAGCATCCTTAGGTGCTGTATTAACATTACCTGGTATTGCTGGTATTGTTTTAACAATAGGTATGTCGGTTGATGCGAATGTGCTTATTTACGAACGTATTCGCGAAGAATTAGCTGCCGGAAAAGGAGTGAAACTTGCGGTTAAAGATGGTTATAAAAATGCGTATTCGGCAATTATTGATGCTAACGTAACAACTTTCTTAACAGCTGTTATCTTAAACATATTCGGAACAGGTCCGATTAAAGGTTTTGCTACTACTTTATTAATTGGTATTTTAACTTCGGTATTTACAGCAATCTTTTTAACTCGACTAATTTTCGAATGGTACTTAAAACGAAATAAAGAAATAACTTACTCAACTAAGTTAACAAACAATGCATTTAAAAATACAGACATTAAGTTCTTAGAAAAACGTAAAATATTCTATGTAATTTCTGCTATTTTTATTGTAATAAGCTTAGGTTCATTAGTAACACGAGGCTTAAACGAAGGTGTTGACTTTACCGGAGGTAGAACTTATGTTGTTCGTTTCGAAAAATCAGTTAGCACTGTTGATGTTGCTAATTATTTAGCTAAAGAATACGGAAGCACTCCTGAAGTAAAAATATTTGGTGATGACAATCAGGTTAAAATTACTACTAAATATAGAATTGATGAAGACGCTGTTGAGGTAGACGAAGATGTAGAAAGTAAACTTTACAACGGATTAAAGCCTATAATTGGCGATGATGTTAGTTTTGATCAATTTAATACTGATTATAAGAAGAGTTCGCAAAAAGTGGGAGCTACAATAGCTGATGATATCTTAGTAAAATCATTAATCGTAATTGTTTTAGCTCTTATCTTAATGTTTATGTACATATTTATCCGATTTAGAAATTGGCAATATGGTTTAGGAGCAATTATCGCTTTAATGCACGACGTGTTGATTATATTAGGAATATTCTCGTTAGCTTGGGGTATATTCCCATTCTCGTTAGAGATTGATCAGGCATTTATTGCTGCAATACTTACCGTTGTAGGTTACTCGATAAATGATACTGTGGTTGTTTTCGACCGTATCAGAGAGTATGTTACATTGTATCCAAAACGCGATCGTCACTCAATATTAAATGGAGCATTAAACAGTACACTTAGTCGTACGTTTAGTACATCGTTAAGTACATTTGTTGTGCTGCTTTCTATATTCATTTTTGGTGGCGAAGTAATTCGAGGATTTGTTTTTGCCTTATTAATTGGTGTTGTTGTGGGTACTTACTCATCGTTATTTATCGCAACTCCTGTGGTATATGACACAGTTCATATTAAAAACAAAGAGCAAGAAAAGAAGAAAAAATAAGATAAATTCAGATATACATTAAGAGCCCCTTTATAGGGGCTTTTTTGTTGTTTAAACAAAATGTATATTTGTCAAAAAGAACATTATGTTTTGTTACTTGCTTTTTATTAGTGGAGCCGAAATAATTGTTATACTTCTTATTATATTGCTTTTGTTTGGAGCCGATAAAATTCCGGGGATAGCAAAAAACTTAGGAAAGGGAATTAATGAGGTTAAACGAGCAACAGATGATATTAAACGAGAAATGGATAACTACACCGATGATATAAAAAAAGACTTTACAGATATAAAAGATGAAGTTGATAAAACAAAAGATGATCTAAATAGAAAAGATTTTTAATGGATTATATATACTTATTTTTAGGATTTACACTATTAACATTAAGCGGAGATTTTTTAATAAAGGGAAGTGTGTCTTTGGCTGGGCATTTTAAGGTGTCGAAACTTGTTATTGGAATAGTTGTGGTTTCGTTTGGAACTTCGGCTCCCGAGTTAGTGGTTAGTTTAGAGGCAGCTTTGAAAGGTCATCCTGATATTGCTATAGGAAATGTTGTGGGATCAAATATTGCTAACATTGCCCTAGTGCTGGGGTTAACAGCAATAATTATCCCGATTAAGGTTAAAAAGAAAGCTATCCTTTTTGATTGGGGAGCAATGATGTTTGCTTGTATTTTATTTTACATCTTTAGTTTAAATCATGAGTTGGGTTTTTTCGAAGGATTGGCATTTGTGTGTATCCTACTTGCTTTTATTTATAGATCAATATCGGTTTCGCGAAAAGAAAATAAGAAAGGGATAGGCGAATCTGTAAAACCACAACACACACTATGGATATCTTTTATTTTAGTTATTTTGGCTTCGATAGGTTTAGTATACGGAGCAAATTTTTTAGTTAAAGGAGCTTCGAACGTAGCTTTAAGTTTAGGTATCAACGAGCGTATCATATCGGTTTCGGTTATTGCTTTAGGAACAAGTTTGCCCGAGCTGGCAGCATCGGTTTCGGCAGCATTACGTAAGGAGTTAGATATTTTTATTGGAAATATTATAGGTTCAAACTTATTTAATATAATGGCTATTTTAGGTTTTACCAGTATGATAAAATCTATAAATGTTAACGAAAAGGTATTAACATTTGATATGTTTTGGATGTTAGGCATCTTTCTGCTTCTATTTATATTTATACTACCTTTGCGAAAAGCCCTTGTAACACGGTGGAAAGGACTAATTTTTGTTTCGTTATATGTCGTTTATATTTATTTAATATTTAAATAACCAAGAGAGATGATTATAGCTAAAAATATTGAGAAATCATATGGCAACTTAAAAGTGTTAAAAGGAATTGATTTGGAAATTAAGAAAGGAGAAATTGTTTCGATTGTTGGTGCTAGTGGAGCAGGAAAAACAACCTTTTTGCAAATTTTAGGAACTTTAAGTCGCCCAAATTCAGGGCAAATATTATTCGATAACATTGAGGTTACACGATATAAAGACAAACAATTAGCTGCTTTCCGAAACGAAAATATCGGTTTTGTATTTCAGTTTCATCATTTATTACCCGAGTTTACAGCTTTAGAAAATGTTTGTATCCCTGCATTTATAAAAAAAGAATCGAAGACTAAGGTCGAGAAAAGGGCTAAAGAAATATTAGAATTTCTAAACCTACAACATCGTTTTGATCATAAACCAAAAGAACTTTCAGGAGGAGAACAACAGCGTGTAGCTGTAGCCAGAGCTTTAATTAATGAGCCTTCGGTTATTTTTGCCGACGAACCTTCGGGAAATCTCGACTCTGAAAATAAACAAGAACTACATAATTTATTTTTATCATTGCGCGATAAATTTAATCCTTCGATTGTTTTAGTTACACACGATGATGACTTAGCCAATATGGCTGATAAAAAATTAACAATGAGAGATGGTTTATTTATATCATAATGACAAAAGAGTTAGATGAGATAAAGGCCTTTTTAGATGAAAAGTCCGAAAAATACAACCACTTAAAGTTTATCGAAACAGATCCAATACAAATCCCACATCAATTTAAAAGGACTGAAGATATTGAAATTGCTGCTTTTTTTGCGGCAACTATTGCTTGGGGACAACGAACCACGATTATAAAAAATGCAAATAAGTGGATGATGTTAATGGATAACTCTCCGTACGATTTTGTAGTTAATTGTAGTAATAGCGATTTAGATCGATTTACTTACTTTAAGCATCGTACATTTAATGGTGATGATTGCATATTCTTTATCAAATCGATGAAAAATATTTGTAAAGAATATAAAACATTGGGCAATCTGTTTCAGAGTATTTATCGAAACGAGAAAAATATATATACAACCTTAGCAAAATTTAGAGAAGTATTTTTTGAACCTTTGCATTTGAATCGTACCGAAAAGCATGTTTCGAATGTAAGCAAAAACTCGTCGGCAAAACGTTTGAATATGTTTTTGCGATGGATGGTTCGAAAAGATAATAATGGAGTAGATTTTGGCTTATGGGATAAAATTCCAATGTCGGAGTTGTATTTGCCTTTAGATGTACATACAGGTAATATAGCACGAAAACTTAATTTGTTAACCCGAAAGCAAAACGATTGGAAATCGGTAGAGGAAATTACCAATGTTCTTCGTAATTTTGACCCCAACGATCCGATTAAATATGATTTTGCATTATTTGGATTGGGAGTTTTCGAAAAATTTTAAATATGCCGAACAATTACTTTAAGTTTAAGCAATTTACAATATATCAAGATCAATGTGCAATGAAAGTTGGCACCGATGGTGTTTTGCTTGGTGCTTGGGCTAATTGCGATTATGCTCATAAGATTTTAGATATAGGAACAGGAACAGGATTAATTGCTTTAATGTTGGCTCAGCGTTCCGAAGCTTGTATTGATGCTATCGAAATAGATGAAAAAGCATGTAAGCAAGCAGCCGATAATGCTTTGCGCTCTCCGTGGAAAGATCAGATAGAGGTAATAAACGAGTCGTTGCAAGATTGGTTAAAAATAGAGAATTTGAAATATGATTTAATCGTTTCGAATCCTCCATATTTTCAGAATTCGATGTATGCAACTGACGAAAACAGAACTAATGCTCGGCATAACTCAACTTTAGACTTAAAATATTTAATTCGAGCAGCTCAATTATTTTTGGATAACGAGGGTATTTTATCGGTTATATTACCTTATCTCGAAGGAACTATGTTTATTTTACAAGCTGCCGAGCAGGGGTTGTTTTGTGTTCGACAAACAAATGTTTTGCCCAAACCCGGGAAAGAGCCTAAGCGATTGTTGTTAGAATTTTCGAAAACAAAAAAACCGCTTGTAGAGCAAGAAATTATTATAGAGCTAAACAAGCGGCATCAATATTCTGAAGCATATAAAAATCTTACACGAGATTTTTACTTAGCATTTTAATTAATATCGATTTCTTCTTCGATAAATTTAATTCCGTATTCTTCTAATTCGTTCAGAACAGGTTCGTAAACATCTTCCATTGTTGGTATAATAACTCCACTCTGTTTTATTACACCAGTTAAAAATAATTTAGTAGCAATTGCAACCGGAATACCAACTGTAATAGACATAGCTGTATGAACCTGATCTTGACCTTTAACAACCAATGACGATAGTATGCGTTTTGTTTTTCCGTTTAGTTTATAATCAAACTGATGTTGCATTGCAATCATATCCTTATCGTTGGCTTCTAAAGCCCATTTTTCTTCTAATAATTTCTGAAGAATTTGAGCTGGAGTTGCATTTGCGAGCCCTATTTTTTGATCATCAAATATTCCTAACCACTTTAAGCGATTCATTGTTTCAGAATTCATATCAATACCCACATATTTGCATAGTTTTTCTTCAACAGATTCGTTTTCGTTATATGGTAAAAAACTGTTGATAAACTCGCGATAAGTAAGACTCTCTGAGTTTTCGATTTTATAAGTATCGTCGGTAGCTCCGAGCTGTACAAATACATTCCATCCAGCTGAATAACCTGCTCGACGTAACGTTCCGCGTAAAAGAGTTGGAATATCCTCTAAACCGTAAGTTTTTCTGTAGCTTAGCGAATCGCGATTTGGATACATTTCAAATTCGCCAACATCAAGGATTGATATTTTTTCTATTCGTCTGAAAAGTTGATTGTAAGGAACAAATTTGTATTGTCCATGATCGATATATTGAGCAACCGATTGCCCGGCAACTACTACATTGCGTGGATTCCAAGTAAATTTATAGTTCCATGGGTTATTATCGTATTCGGGAGCCACTAAGCCTCCTGTACTTGATTTAAATGAAAGAATTTTACCCCCTTGAGCTTTTATTTTGTTGATAACTTTCATTGCCGACATATGATCTATGCCTGGATCAACCCCTATTTCGTTTAATAACAAAAGACCTTTTTCTTTTGCAGCTTTATTAAGAGATAAAATCTCGTTTGATACATACGAAGCAGTTATCATATGTTTATCAAACTCAACGCATTTTTCGGCAACTAAGTAATGAAAGCGAGCAGGTAACATCGAAATTACTAAGTCTGCTTTTTGTATTTCGCTTATTCGTTGTTGTTCATCGAAAATATCAAACTTGATTGCTGTTCCGTTAGGGTGATTGTTAATTTTTTGTTGGGCAAGCTCAATAGACATATCTCCAACTGTTATTTTCCAATCGTATTGCTTCGAGTTGTCAAGTAAATACTTTATTAAACTTGATGAAGATAATCCAGCGCCAAGAATTAATAATTTTTTCATAGGGTGTAGTTTTTATAGTTATAGCCGCTAATGTAAAATTATATTTGAATAAGAAAAATAGTTTTTGACAGGTTTGTAAATAATTTGAGCTTATTCGTGTTAAAAAATATTGAAATGCAAAAATATCTAGTCAGTATATTATTTATTAACCTGAGTTTACCTGACATTCTTACCGAGCACCAACTCATTCTGACGATGTCACAAGGCATTCTGATAACAACCCAACTCATTTTGATGATGATCGAACTCATTCTGACGAGTTCACCTGACATTATTACCTCTTCACCTGACATTCTTACCGAACACCAACTCATTCTGACGATGTTACAAGGCATTCTGATAACAACCCAACTCATTTTGATGATGATCGAACTCATTCTGACGAGCTCAACTGACATTATTACTGCTTCATCTGACATTGTTACCGATAGAGGTCGCATTGTTACGACGCGACTACTCATTGTTACAAGCTAAGAACTCATTGCGATGATCCGACTAGTTATTGATACAATACGACATTAAGATATTTTAAGAACTGGGCTTGTTATCCCAAATGGATTTTATGATGAGAAGTTTGTAAAAATTATTCATTTTGATGTTCTTTTGGGATTAAACCCATTAATCTGTAAAGGCGCAATTTCTTTGCGCCTTTACAGAATCTGATTATTTTAAAAAATTTGAGTCTTGTTTATCTATTGATTTTTATTTGTATCTCAAAGCCTCGACAGGGTTAATTCGAGATGCTTTGTGCGAATGATATAGCACAGTAAGCAATACAACAAAAGCCGACAAAACAAATGTTATTGCAAATATCCACCAAGCAATATTTGTTTTAAAGGCAAAATTGCTTAACCATTCGTTCATTACAATTGTTGTTATCGGAATTGAAATAATTATAGCAATTACAAGCATTATAAGGTTTTTACCTAAGTACGAAAACATAATTCGTCTTTCTGAGCTTCCGAAAACTTTCTTTATTCCAATTTTTTGGGTTTGAGATTTCATTGTAAAAAGTGTTAATCCGAACAAACCTATAGTTGCAATAAATAAGGTTAATAGTGCAGAGATCGAAATAATTGTATTAAGATTTTTCTCTTCGGCATAAAACTCTTTGTTATAATCTTTAATTGTTTTATAATCGAATATTTGCTGTTCTGCTATTTTAGTCCATTCTTTTTTTATTAATGGCAAAAGACTTTCGAGCGAGCCATCCTGATATCGGATAATAACCTGACTAACAAAATCGTTAAAAACAGCATGAAATAATGGAGGTATATCGTTGTGGATAGAGTATACATTAAAATCTTTTATAACTCCAACAATTCTTCCTCCGGCCATATGTTGTCCTAAAGGATCGGTTGCATATCCAACAGGATCTTTAATTCCTAGTTTTTTAACAGCTGTTTCGTTAACATAAAATGCAATCTCGTTTTCGCTGGTAAAGTTTTTGGCGTAATCCTCGCCCTCAATAAGTGTTAAACCCATGGTTTTAATAAACCCCTGATTAATCGGAAGTAGTTGTCCGTTTACTTTTTGGGTTTTATCTTGAGGATGCTCAAAAACGGTAGGCATCCCATTGCGAATAGGCAAAGCCTCAAACGAACCTCCTACAGATATTACATTAGGATAAGTTTTAATATTATTAATAAAAGCTTCTGTTTTTGCAGGATTCATTCCTACATTAACAAACAATAAATTTTTGTTATTATAACCGGGGTCTCTTTCTAAGGCAAATTTGTATTGAGAATGAATTATTAATGTGCTTGACACAAAAATGCAAAATATTATAAGCTGAACAACAACTAACACTGATCGGATTATTGTTTTGTATTTTCCGGTTTGTATAGGATTTTTAAAAATGCTAATTACATTCAGTTTTGATAAATACAATGAAGAATAAAGCCCTGATGCCAACCCTATAAGTAGGGTTAGTAATAAATAAATCGATATATAATATGCAATATTCGATTTTATAATCGGTAATTGGGTTTGAAATAATTCTTCGGCATAAGGTTTTCCTATCCAAGTTAAAAACAACACTACAGGAAATACGAACAATACCAAACTTACTGACTCGATTAACAACTGACGTTTGATCGATTGAGAACTAGCTCCATTTGTTTTACGTATAGCAATTTCGTTTGCTCTGCCCGACGATACGGCAGTTGACAAGATTATGTAATTAAATGTTGCAACAATAATTACAATTAAAGCAATAGCTAAGAAAATACGAATATTTTTAATATCACCTTTTATTCCCCCGCCGTCAATATGTGCTGAGTGTAGATATACATCAGTTAATTTTTGTATTTCGAAATTAATATTGTTGTTTCCTTTAAAAACCTTTTCTTCTAATGCTCTAAACTGTGTATTTAATGCCGCAATATCTGCTTTTTTATCAAACATCAACCAGGTTTCCCAAAAATTTAAATCCCAATCTGTTTCTGCATTCCATTCTGCATCTGCTTTGTTTATCTTTTCGATAGCCCAAGTTGTGTTGATAAAGCAATTGGCTCGAAAAGTTGAGTTAACCGGAATATCGTCGAAAATGCCACGAACAACAAAAACTTCTTTTTTCTTGTTTATCAAAACAACTATTTCTTCGCCTATAGGATCGATATTTTGAAAAAGCTTTTGTGCTTGCTTTTTTGAGAGGACTATTGAGTTTCGTTGATCAAGAATATTTTCTTGTTGCCCGATAAGTTTAAGGTCAAATATTTTAAAAATATCCGAATTGGCAGCAACAACCTTATTTATCGAAATGGTTTCTTGATTTAATTTTACCCGAATTTTACCAAAATGATTCATTGCCGCGACTTGCTTTACTTGAGGAAACTCTTCGCGCATTTCTTGCAAAAGCGCATAAGGTGTTTTAGCACTGGTTTTTTTATAATCTTCGAAATGACTTATAACCCTATAAATTTGCTTGCTGTTTTTAAAGCAAGTATTGTAGCTTAGTTGGTTTATGCTAAACAACAAAATAATAAACGATACCGAAAGAGCCAACGAAAGTCCTAAAATATTAATTCCGGTAAAAAGTTTGTTCCGATAAAGAAATCGGATGGTAGTAGTTAGATAATTTTTCAACATAACTTTTCGTATTAATAAGAGTTATGATATTAATCGCTTTAAAACTACTTTATTTTATTTTTATTTAACAGTTACAGACAATATATACAACAAAAATCCTATTAAAGGCATTTTTTTTGATCTGTTTAGTTATTTTACTTTAGCACACTAATATCTTTTGATAAACACATGTACTATTTATATAGCAAAGATCAAATCATTACAAAACAATCTCAAAATATTTTTTAAACCGCCATCTATTAGTATCCGAAAAAAAGAATACATTTGCGAAACTATTCAAGCAATTAGCTTGTTTAAACAATATTACAGATATATCACGCCAAATTTTAAATTAGAAAAAAAGAAACTAAAGATGAATACGAATCGAAAAGTTATTTTGCTTATTCTTGATGGATGGGGGATAGGAAATAAAAAAAAATCAGATGTAATATATAACGCAAAAACACCTTATATCGATAGTTTATACACAAAATATCCACACTCGGAGCTACAAACATCGGGTAGCAATGTAGGTTTGCCCGACGGACAAATGGGAAACTCTGAAGTTGGACATTTAAATATTGGAGCCGGGCGTGTAGTTTACCAAGATTTAGTACGTATAAACAAAGAAGTTGAAAATGGTAGTATTGCTAACAATCAGGCCTTAGTAAAAGCATTTGAATATGCCAAAGAAAAAAATGTTGGAGTACATTTTATAGGTTTAGTTTCAAACGGAGGAGTACACTCGAGCGATAAACACTTATACAAACTATGCGACTTAACCAAAAGCTATAATCTGGATAAAGTATATATTCATGCATTAACCGACGGACGAGATGTAGACCCTCGTAGTGGGAAAAAATTTATTGAAAATCTCGAAAATCATTTAAAAACATCTAACGGAGAAATAGCTTCTTTAGTGGGTCGTTATTACGGCATGGATCGCGACAAACGATGGGAACGAGTGAAAGAAGCTTATGATTTGTTTGTACACGGAAAAGGAAAAGCGAGTACAAATATGGTTCAATCAGTACAAGAATCGTATGACGAAGGTATTACCGATGAATTTATAAAACCTGTAGTTAAAGTAGATACAGCAAACAATCCGGTAGGAAAAATACAAGCCAACGATGTAGTTATATGTTTTAATTTCCGCACCGACCGTTTGCGAGAAATGACTATGGTTTTGAGTCAACAAGATATGCCTGAACACGAAATGCAAACTCTTCCATTGCATTATGTTACAATGACTCGCTACGACGAAAGTTTTAAGAATGTAAATATTGCTTACGATAAAGAAAATTTAAATAATACTTTAGGCGAGTGTGTATCGAAAGCCAATAAAAAACAAATACGAATTGCCGAAACAGAAAAATATGCTCATGTAACATTCTTTTTCTCGGGAGGACGCGAAGAAGAATTCGCAAATGAAAAGCGCATTTTAATTCCATCGCCCAAAGTAGCTACCTACGACCTACAACCCGAAATGAGTGCCTATTTGGTAAAAGATGCAATTGTTGAAGAACTAAAAAAACAAGATACCGATTTTGTATGTCTTAATTTTGCAAATGGAGATATGGTAGGACATACAGGAATTTACGAAGCAATAACCGAAGCTGTCGAAACGGTTGATAAATGCGTAAACGAAGTTGTCGAAACAGCTAAAGCAAACGGATACGAAACAATTATTATTGCCGACCACGGAAATGCCGATAATGCAATAAATCCTGACGGAAGCGAAAATACAGCTCACTCATTAAATCCTGTTCCGTTTATTTTAGTTTCTGATAGATTTAAGACAGTAAAAAATGGAATATTAGCCGATGTTGCTCCAACCATTCTTTCGTTGATGGATATTAAAATCTCGGATGAGATGACTGGAGAAAATCTAGTTGTAGAATAAAGAAATATTCTATTTTATATCGAAAATAATAAAAAGGAAATCCCGAGAAAATTCTCGGGATTTTTGATGAGCAACTACTCCTTCCATGCTCATCATTCACCTCACATCAATCATCATACTAAAATAAAACATTAAATTCTCGCACAATAGCACTTAAATCTCAAGAATCTAATCATTATTAAAACATTTTCAATCCAGAATATTCCATAGTATCGCCCTTTCCGAATCCAAAACTAAATCCTAATACAATAATTCGTTTACTCCTTTGATGACTGTTATAGGTGTAAAACTGTTCGGTTTCCGACTCAAACACATGTTTTCTTGTGTTAAATAAGTCTTTTACACTTAAATTAACAACTGCTCGACCTTTCATAAATTGCTTACGAATACCTAAATCAGAGTAATGACTTTCTTTATAGTATCCCTGCAAAGCTTTGTATCTTGATCGATATCTAAATTTATATTCTAGATCTATATCGTAAGGCAATTTAAATTTAGTAGTAAATCGAGTGCTCCAATATTCGTTACTAAAATCAAAATTTTGATTTTGATATTCGCCAGTTCTTTGATAATGGAAATAATTTCCTTCGACCAACAAAGACAACCATTTTACAGGCTCAATCTTACTATTAAGTTCAAAACCTAATTTTTTGCTATATCCAACATTTAATGGCATAACAGTTTTTACATTATTCTTAATTTGGTAAATATCATCAACAACATCAGATGTTTTAGTATAAAATAAAGAAGTGTTGATCGATCCTAAATTAAATATCTTAATTGCAGTAATCTCATACGAATTACTAAAGCTAGGTTTTAAGTCTGGATTTCCGACTTTAACATTAAATGGATCATTAAACGATTCAAAAGGGTTCAGATCCCAAAGATGTGGTCGTCTTATTCGTCGCGAGTATCCAGCTTGCAACGAAAATTCCTTCGAAAACTTTAACGAACTATGAATACTCGGAAATAAGTTGGTGTTATTTTGTTTATTCGCATTTGTATTTTCTAAATAACTATTTGTATGTTCGTTCTCGACACGCAAACCTATTTTTGTTCCCCATCTATCGTTTTCAAAAGCAAATGTCGAGTAAACAGCAATAATATTTCTTTCGTAATTAAACAAATTGCTCTGATTTGGTAAAACAATCCAATTGCTATTATTCTTATTTGATTTAATAAGCTCCGCCTCTGATTTTGTAAGGTTATATTTTGCTCCCGACTCTAATGTTAGCTCTTTCGAAAAAGGATGTACATAATCAGTCTGGAAATTATATCTTGCCTCATAAAAATCATCAACTATTTTCTGATCAAGCAGCAAACTATTAATACTTCCGGTGTTTGTAAAAAACGACTCTTTATCTTTACCAAAATACGATCCTGTAAGATTTGCTGTTAACACATGCTCTTTATTATCAGTAAACTCTTTTTTATAATTTAAATCATACTGCCATTTAGGGTTTGTAGATTCAGTATCTTCGGTACGAACAGCATTTTCAGTTGTTCCTGCATTTAAATTAGTAGTATTGTATCGGGTATCCCCTCCCTCGGTTTCAAACTCATAGCCATAATGACCAGACATACTAAGAGTTTGTAAAGGTGTAATATGATAATCTGCACCTAAAATAAAATTATAAAATAGCTCGTTCTTTTCGCCTTCGGTTTTAGCAATCGAATGCAATCTCTGAAGTTTATTAATTGTTTTATCCTCGCTTTCCGATAAAAATGTTCGATATCCTGCACCCAACTGAGTAAATAAATTCCATTTTTCGGCTCTTCGGTTCAAACTAAGTCCTACACTATAATTGTCGGGAGTACCCACATTAAGTGTAATGGCTCCATTAATTCCTTTTTTCTCATCTTTTTTTAAGATAATATTAATAATACCACTACTCCCTTCGGCATCGTACTTTGCCGAAGGATTTGTAACTACTTCAACTTTCTCAATCATTTCGGCAGTTATTGTTCCTAAGGTTTTACTACTAGCCATTACCGATGGCTTTCCATTTAATAATATCTGTACACTAGAATTCCCTCGCAAACTAACAACCCCTTCGATACTAACATCAACCGACGGAACATTATTTAATATATCCATAGCAGTACCTCCGGCACTAACTAAGTCTTTACCTACATTAAACACTCGTTTGTCGAGCTTAAAAACAGTTTTAGATTTTTCGGCTCTAACAACAACATCTTCGAGTCGAACAGACGAATTTCCTAATTCAATTTTACCCAAATCAATAAAAAATCCTTTTCTATTAAATTCGGTTATATTAATACTTTCGTAACCAATAAAACTTACTTTTATAAAAATTTCATCTTCGGACGTTTCTAATTTGAATTTTCCCTGCTGATCGCTAATCCCCCCGGTAAGTATATCTCCATTTAATTTATGAACAGAAACCGTTGCATACTCTAGTGGATGCTGACTCTCTTTCTCGACAATTGTCCCAACAACAATAATTTTTCTTATATTTTCGGCATATACACTAAGATGCAAAGCAAAAATAGTAAGTAAAATAATAATAATCTTTTTTGACTTCATCTCTTTATTGTTTTTTGCGTTAAAACTCTTAGTTCAACAAATTAATTCACTGTCAAAACTATCTGTAAATATTTATGCCAACAAAAAAAATCGGTAAAGGTCAAATCTTTTCGGTAAATTACACACTCACACCACCATATGGTTATTTAACCATTTTAAATGGTCGTTTATCGATTGGTTGTGCCTATTCCCAGAAGAATGTTTTTTTTTGTGTAAATTTATTTTAACTTTTATAGAGAATCATGAAACTCAAATTAAGCTATAAAGAAATCCTATTCCAGTTTTTTGTAGTAGTATTATTAGGTGTTTTAATAGCCTTTGATAAGGATCATTATCATTTTAGATGGATAAAAATCATATTTCTTATTAACTATGTATTTATAGCTATGATTTTTAATTATTTCCTTCTACCTCAATATTATTACAAAAAGAAAATATTAAAATTTATTCTATTCTCTTGCATTTTCTTAGCCTTAGCAATTGTTATCGAAGAATTTGTAATCGAAAAAATATTTTTCCCTCGTTCGCGAGGTCGACATTTTAATTTATTCGCCTCGATACTTGATATTGTTCCTGTTATATTTCTTTTTGTCACAGGCAAGTTTATATGGGATGCTACAGTTAAACAAAATAAAATCGAATCATTAAATCGCTTAATGGTCGAAAGCGAATTAGATTATTTAAAACAACAAATCAATCCACATTTCCTATTTAACAACTTAAATAATTTATATTCTTATGCTATTGAAAACTCACCCAAAACTCCAGAAATAATTATTCAACTATCATCTATTCTAAGATATATGCTATACGATTGTAGAGAGAAAACTGTTAGTATTTACAAAGAAATTGAAAATATACAAGCATATGTACAGTTAAGCGAATTGCAGTTAGAAGGAAAAGGAAAAGTAAATTTTAATGTTCAAATTGATTCTGATCATTATGTTGCTCCATTAATTTTAATTGTATTTGTAGAAAATGCATTCAAACATAGCTTAGGAAGCCAATCAGACAATATTATAATTGATATAGATATTCATTGTTCAAACAATGAACTAAAAATGAAATGTAGCAATACTTTCGAGAGTAAAAATAATTTAAAGCAAGAAGAAGGTGGTATTGGTTTTAAAAATGTAGCAACAAGGCTCCTTAGGTTATATCCAGAAGGACATCAGCTTAAAGTAACAAATGAAAACAATCTATTTTCGGTAAATCTTACCATTCAACTAAATTCCCTAATTCAATGATGAATTGTGTTATTATAGAAGACCAACCCCCTGCTCAAAGAATCTTAAAGAAATATATTTCTGATTACGGTAAATTGGAATTACTCGAAATTTTTTCTGATCCTATTGTAGCTTTAGATTATCTAAAAGAGAAAGAAGTTGATTTAATTTTTTTAGATATCCATTTACCTAAATTATCGGGGATGGATTTTTTAAGAGTATTAAACAAAAAACCATTATTTATTTTAACAACAGCTTTTCATCAATATGCAGTTGAATCGTATGAGTTTAATGTTTTAGATTACTTATTGAAACCCATTTCTTATGAGCGATTTCTAAAATCAATGGAGAAACTAGAGCAAATAAACAATCAAAAATCGAAAACCGAAAAAAGTATACTGGTAAAAGTTGGATATGATTATATAAGTATAAAATTATCGGATATTCTCTACATTCAGTCAGATGGTGATTATACTAAAATTATTACCCCCGATAAAAGCTACCTAGCTAACCATCCATTAAAACATTGGAAAGATAATTTATCTCAAACATTGTTTTGTCAAATACATCGTTCATTTCTTATTAATATTAATAAAATCGAAAAAATATCGTCAAGTTCATTATTTATAAATAAAAAAGAAATTCCAATAGGACGAAAATACAAACCAGAATTAAAGAAATACATGTCTTTATAGGAAAAGAATTTATCTTCACTTTTCAATCCATATTTCTCATACTCTTTATCAGTTAATCGTTTTGCATATATCACGAATCAAAACACCAGACAGTAATGTCATAATAAATTGAAGATACCGAATATTTTTTAACAATATTTTAAGGTCCTTCTTGTTATACTGTTTTAATCCAATAAAATAGTAAAATTATGGATTTGTCTTATTACAGGTTTGTTAGTATTTTTGCAGCCTAATATCTATTGATAGATATCAAAATAAGATTTTAAAATTATTAAACTTTAGGATAATACTATATGAATTACATGATGCAAGTAGGCAATTGTATTGTAGGGACAGAATTGCTCGAAGAAGATTTTTTATGCAACTTAGATAGTTGTAAAGGACATTGTTGTGTTGAAGGAGAAGCAGGAGCTCCTCTTGAGGATGAAGAGGTTGATTTAATCGAAAAATATTATCCTAAATACGAACGCTACCTTAGAGACGAAGCTATAAAAGAAATAAAAAAACACGGATATACTGTTATTGATAAACGCGATGGCGAACCAGTAACACCACTACTAAAAGGCAAAGAGTGTGTTTATACTATTTTCGAACATGGAATTGCAAAATGTGGAATAGAAAAAGCCTTTTTAAATGGGAAAATTCCTTTTCGCAAACCCATATCATGCCATTTATATCCTATACGAATAAAAAAATTAGCCGACGATATGGATGCTTTAAACTATCATTTCTGGAATGTTTGTGATCCAGCTCGTAAATACGGATGTAAAAAAGGAGTTAAAGCATATAAATTTTTAGAAGAAGCTTTAGTTCGTAAGTATGGTCGCGAATGGTATAACGAATTACTCGAAGTTGCCGAAGCCTACGAAAAAGAAATGCGTCAATCCGAAACCGATAATCAATATTAATTTCCCTGACGAAATCTTTATGCTTATTATATCAAATTAACCAGTCAATTTTGTTAATTTAGTCGGGCTAAAAGAAATTATTAATTGAAAATCGAAATAAAATGGAAAAAGTAAAACAGTATATCGAAGCTAACAAAGATCGATTTCTTGAAGAATTATTCGAGTTAATTCGAATTCCATCTATAAGTTCAATCAAAGAACATAAACCTGATATGGAAAAAACTGCTGAAGCTTTAAAAGCTGCTTTATTAAAAGCTGGATGCGACAAAGCTCAAGTTATGCCATCTGACGGAAACCCTGTAGTTTTTGCTGAAAAAATGATTGATCCTGCAAAACCAACAGTTTTAATTTATGCACATTACGATGTAATGCCTGTTGATCCTATCGAACTATGGAATACAGAACCATTTGAGCCAGTAGTAAAAGACGGAAAAATTTGGGCGCGTGGTGCCGATGATGACAAAGGACAAGGATTTATGCATATAAAAGCATTCGAAGCTATGGTAGCTACCGATTCGCTTCCTTGTAATGTAAAATTCATGATCGAAGGTGAAGAAGAAATAGGTTCGCCAAACTTACCAAAATGGTGTAAAGAAAATAAAGATCTAGTAAAAGCTGATGTAATTTTAGTTTCGGATACTGGAATGATTGCTCCTGATATCCCTTCTATTACTACAGGATTAAGAGGATTATCATACTGGGAAGTTGAAATGACTGGTCCAAATAGAGATTTACACTCAGGATTATTCGGAGGAGCGGTAGCTAATCCTATTAATGTGTTAGCTAAAATGATATCTGATATGGTTGACGAAAATGGTCATATCACAATCCCTGGTTTTTATGATGACGTATTAGAAGTATCAGATGCCGAAAGAGCAAAAATGGCTGAAGCTCCTTTTTCTCAAGAAGAATACAAAAAAGCTATTGATGTAAAAGAACTTTGGGGCGAAAAAGGATTCACTACAAACGAACGTACAGGAATTCGTCCATCATTCGATGTTTGTGGTATTTGGGGTGGTTACACTGGCGAAGGAGCAAAAACAGTACTTCCTTCAAAAGCTTATGCTAAAATATCATCGCGTTTAGTTCCAAACCAAAACAACGAAAAAATTGCTCGCTTATTTAAAGAACATTTCGAAAAAATAGCTCCTGATTATGTAAAAGTAAATGTTGATTTTTTACATGGCGGACAAGCTTATGTATGTCCTATCGACTTACCTGCTTACAAAGCTGCAGAAAAAGCTTACGAAGAAACATACAATAAAACTCCTGTTCCGGTTCGTAGCGGAGGTAGTATTCCTATTATTTCTGAATTTGAAAAAATATTAGGAATAAAATCAGTATTAATGGGTTTTGGATTAGAATCTAATGCTATCCACTCTCCAAACGAAAATTTCCCATTAGAACAATTCTACAACGGGATTAATACAATTCCTTATTTCTATAAATATTTTGCTGAAATAATGAAATAATATCATAAAATTATTTTAATAGAAAAGAGGCTGCCTTTTTAGACAGCCTCTTCTGTTATACCAAAAAATTAAAATAAATTAACAGCCAACCTTAATAAGCTGGATTTTGCTTATAAAGCAGAAAGCAAATCCTTTTTAACCGTATTAAGAAACACGAATCAAAATGTAGCTCAAACATTAGCCTTACCCACGCAAGATGCTTGCGCTTATCTACGCAAGGTGTTTGCGCTTACCTACGCAAGGTGTTTGCGCTTACCTACGCAAGGTGTTTGCGCTTACCTACGCAAGGT
>JAKSCO010000272.1 GCA_022360575.1 Bacteroidales bacterium
GCAAATCTACAAAACATTCTTTTGTAATTATTGTTAATCAAAACAGATACATTGTAACTACAACAGTAAATACTAGTATTAACTTTTTATAAGTAAAACTTATGACAAGAGAAAAACAAATAAAAAATATCTTTCCTCGCGAGGAAGATATCCATTCCAACTACAGATTAAAAGAAACGATTATTCAGGATAGATACTTAATAAATGGCGAAATACGTTCGTGGAAAGGGAAAATGCTAGATGTATTCTCACCTATATGCATTAACAACAAGTCGCAAAGCCAACAAAAATTAATTGGGAAATACCCATTAATGACATCGACAGAAGCTTTAGAGGTTCTAAACTCAGCTGTTAATGCATACGATAGAGGAGCCGGAGAATGGCCTATGATGACAGTAGAACAACGCATCGAACACATGTATACATTCGTTGCCGAAATGAAAAAGAAACGCACCGAAGTTGTTACGCTTCTTATGTGGGAAATTGGCAAATCGCTAAAAGACTCTGAAAAAGAATTCGACAGAACAGTAAAATACATTATTGATACTATTGACGAATTAAAAAATCTTGATCGAGATTCGTCTAAATTTAAGATCGAAGAAGGTATTATTGCTCAAATCCGACGCTCTCCGCTAGGAGTTGTTTTATGCATGGGACCATATAATTATCCACTAAACGAAACATTTGCTACCCTAATACCAGCACTTATAATGGGTAATACAATTATTTTTAAACCTCCACGATATGGAGTATTGCTTCATAATCCTTTAATGGAAGCTTTTCAGAAATGTTTTCCCAAAGGAGTTGTCAATACAGTTTACGGATCGGGTAAAGATGTCATTACTCCTATAATGAAATCAGGAAAAATTGATGTATTTGCCTTTATTGGCACAAGCAAAGCTGCCGATGCAATAAAATCGCTTCACCCCCAACCTCATCGCTTACGAACAATTTTAGGTTTAGAAGCTAAAAACCCGGCAATAATACTTCCCGATGCCGATTTAGATTTAACAATAAACGAAACAGTTTTAGGAGCTTTATCTTACAACGGGCAAAGGTGTACTGCTCTAAAAATGATATTTGTTCATCAGAATATTGCAGAAAGTTTCCTAAAGAAATTCAACGAAAAAATTGCCAGCTTATCTGTAGGCATGCCTTGGAGCAAAGATGTGCAAATAACTCCACTACCCGAAAAAGATAAGCCTGAGTATTTAAGTAACCTGGTTGAGGATGCGAAGAAAAATGGCGCCAAAGTAATCAACGAATTAGGAGGAACTATTAACGAAACATTTTTCTATCCTGCGGTTTTATATCCTGTAAATTCGAAAATGAAAGTATACCACGAAGAACAATTTGGACCTGTAATTCCAATTTTATCGTATAAAGATATAAGCGAACCTTTACAATACATACTCGAATCAAACTATGGACAACAAGTAAGTATCTTTGGAACAAATACCGAAAATATTGCAAAACTAATTGATCCGTTAATTAACCAACTTAGCCGTGTAAATATCAACAGTCAATGTCAGCGAGGACCTGATACATTCCCATTTAACGGACGTAAAGATTCGGCTCAAGGAACCTTATCTGTTTTTGATGCACTAAGAGTATTTTCTATACGTACAATTGTTGCAACAAAAGAAAATAATCAAAACAAAGAAATTGTGACAGAAATAGTAAAAGAACGAATGTCAAATTTCTTATCCAGAGATTATATTTTTTAACCAGATAATATCGATTATCTCATAAAAAAACTGCCAGAAACACACATTAGCTTATTTCTGGCAGTTAATCTTTTTATAGTAATAAAATTACTTACATCATATCATCTTCATCATCATCAATAGTTGATATAAACTCACCACTAATGTTACCATCGAGTTTTTTTAGTACCGACTCTTGATGCTTCTTAAAATTCTCAAATTCTTTTACCTGCTTTTTCAACTCAGCCTCTCTCCTAGCCGATTCTTCTTGTGTAGCTTGTAATTCTTCCATATTCTGGCGCATTTCCTCTTCTTGTGCTTTCATCTCTTCGGCTTGTTGCTTAGTGGTTTCTAACAGCTGAGTCGTTTTTATATTAATTTTTGCTGTCGATAAAGTCGATGCTATATTTTCGCCAATTTTTTCGACAAAATCAATCTGATATTTTTCAAACTCATTAAACGAAGCCAACTCCATTGCTCCATAAACCGTTTCGTTTACAACTAGCGGAACAACAAGCAAACTACGAGGATTTTCATCACCTAAACCCGATGTTATTTTTAAATAATCGTTCGGGATATCTGTCATATAAATTGTTTCGCTTTCTTGTATTACACGGCCAATAATTCCAACTCCAATGTCAATTTTTTTCTCAAGAAACTTTTTGCGATTAAAAGCATAAGCAGCAGCCATCTCAACAAAAGGCTTTTCCGAATTATCATCATTAATCAAAAACAAACCTCCTTGGTTGGCTTTACAATATTTTACAAGATTACTAATAATATAGTACGATAACTTTTCTATATCATCATTATTTTGGCGTAGGATATCACTAAATTTAGCAACCCCTTGCGAAGCCCAGTTCCTTTGATCATCTTCTTTCTTTCTCAAAGCAGCTTCTTCGGCAGCTTTTTTAAGATTCGATCGCATATCTAACAATGTATTTCCTAAATCATCACCCTCGCTTAAAGGAACAAAATAACTATCAAAATTGCCCTTTCCTATTTCTAGCGAAAAGTCTGTTGTTTCTTTTAAGCCTCTTATCAACGAATTTAGAGCAGCTCCCATTTCACCAATCTCATCATTACGCTCTTTAATATGTTCTTTAGGCATAATACCCTTGCTCATAGTTGCGATAAAATCTTTGATTCGAACAATCGGTTTTACAATATGTTGTGTCAAGTATATCGCAATAATAAATGCTATTATAACCAAAATAGCTCCGGCAAAATATATAAACGTTTCAAGCTGCTTAAATAAAGTAAGCATTCTGCTTTCTGTTTCTTTTATCTTATTCTCGAATTCTTGATTGAGTTCAAGTAGCTTACTATTTAGTATATCGCCTAAAACAATTACTTTGCCTGTATTCGAAACCTGAGGGTAAATTTCACTCAACAAATCGTTATTTTCATAATCATCACTAGTACTCAAATTATTAATTATTTCTTGATACATAGGAACCAAAGTATCTCGGAAACTAACATATGTTTGTTTATATAAAACTTGCTGAGAGGTATCCCAGTTATGCGATAACAACAATAACTTTTCGTTTAGCTTAGGAATATCGGTATTTAGCAATTTTACTAACTTAAGCTTATTCGGGGTATTATTTTCTTTCTCAATATAAATCCAATCTTTTAATAACATCTGCGAATTAACAACAGCATTAGAAAAGACATTGGTATACTTTGCCGATGATATATATACTTTCGAAGTTTTTGTGCTAATATTTATATTTTCACTTAAATTTTTATTGATTAAATAAATACTAACTAAAATTGCACCTGTAACTATACCAAAACTTAAAATAAGCTTTTTTGCAATATTAAATTTTAACTTCATAATAGGTTTTAATTAATGTGTATTGTACTAAAATAGGGAAACTAATATAATAATTAATTTTTATAAGCTTTAATCGAAATCAAGATATTTCAAAATGTTTTACTGTAAGAAAGAAACAAAAGTTTCATATTGACAATAACAAAGTCTTCTATTCAATCATAAAATTAATTCCTGATATATTTTTTATCAAAATTGAAATAACTAACACAGCTCATCCACAAATAGTAATAACATATAATATAATTTGAACAACTCAGACATCGTTGTTTTGGAACGCTTTTTGTTTGCCAGCTCTCTATCTCTAGAGAAACAATTATATTAAAAACAATCATGACTAAGAAGAAGTAACTTAGCTTGAACAACATTTTTAAAATGTACTATAAATTTTAAATTAATTAAAATTCAAAATCAATGAAAAACTTTAAAAAAACATTAGCAATACTGCTTGTTGTTATATCGCTATTCGCTTGTGAAAAAGAAGAAGAATCTAAAACAATTTATGATAATGCAAAAATAACAATCAAAAATCTAAGCTCTGGACTAAGTCAAGTTTGTGGCATCTATGACACAGAAGAAAGAGTAGTTTTGAAAAACCTTAAAAAGCTTGTAAGTATCATCGATAATAAAAAATATAACCTACCAATTTCTTTTATTCGTAATTTCGAGAAATATTGTATCCCTAAAGATTTCTTAAACAAAGAAATTAATCTAAAAACAGACAATAAACCTCAAGATACAAAGTATGGAATATATACTTATGTACACACTCCATCTCCACACTGGGAATATACAGAAGCAAAAGATAAAATTATTTTCAAATTTCCTTCGAATCCTGATAAAATGGAAAATACTGATGCTACTTTTACCATTTACTATTACAGTAGAATTGATAACGAAAAAGAGCTCACTATTTATAGCTTAAAAAACCAAACAAAAGCTAATTTATCTGTAAATAATAAATCAATAATTGAGTTTAAGCAATTCATTGATATATCTTCGTTAAATACGAAATTATATATAAATGCAATAGAAAGTTTTACTAAGGTTTCATCATATAATATACTTTTTAACTACGATTTAACTGAAGATAAAACACGTACAAGTATTTTGATTAAAGACAACAAAAAAGTTCTTTTAAGATCAGTAACTGAAAAAACATTCGCAAAACAAAACTCTAACTATTTCATAAAAAAATACAAGGGAAATATTGAACTTTCGAATGTTAAGCTAGATTTTGAAATTGATCATGAAAAAATATTTGATATAATAAAAGAATCAGGACTAAGCAATAGTGCAATAACACCTATAAACAAAGCGATATTAGCCGATATTTACGTTGATAATGAAAAGGTAGGAATATTAAAACTTGTATCTTTAGGATCAATCCCGTTTAATTTTATTATTGAATTTAACGATAAAACAACAATGTCTGATAATACCTATAGAGATTTCATAGAAAATGTAACCGATATTATTATTAAGAATCAAGCAAGTAAAAATTAATTTTTCAAGCCTATAAATTTTTATTTTTAAAAACTAGAGGCTGTCTCTTTCGGGACAGCCTCTTTTTAATACACAAATTCGTGTTTCATTATTTATTCATATTCATTTTTTTCATCATCATCATTGGCATAATCTTAACTTCGAGCATAAACTCATCATTAATCATTTTGTCTCCTAAATTATCAAAGAATTTTCCTGAACCGTAACGCACATCATACATTGTACGATCAACTTTAATTGATGACATATACCCCATTTTCATCATTTCCTTATCCTTCATGCTCATATCTTTATCCATCATCATATCCTTATGCATCATATTCATACCATTCATCATCATCATGTCTTTTTCCATCATTTTCATATCCTTCATCATCATAGACATATTCTTATCCATCATCATCATATCCTTATCCATCATCTTCATATCTTTCTTCATCATATTCTTTTTCATCATGTCCATGTCTTTTTTCATCATCATCATGTCCTTTTTCAACATAGCCATGTTCTTTTCCATCATCATATCTTTTCCCATCATGTCCTTTTTCATCATGTCCATATTTTTCATCATCATATTCATCTTATCCATCATCATCGACATGTTTTTATCCATCATCTTCATATCCTTTTTCATCATATCTTTCTTCATCATATCCATATCCTTCATCATCATGTCCATGTCTTTTTTCATCGTCATCATATTCTTATTCATCATCTTCATATCACCTTTCATCTCCGACATGTCCATCATTTTTTCCATTTTATCCCCCATCATTCCCATCATCATCATATCTTTCATCATCATCATCATGTCCTTTTTCATCATCATCATATTTTTATCCATCATAGACATTTCTTTCATCATCATATCCTTATCTTCTCCCTTCATGTTTTTCTTCATCATCGACATACCTTCCTTCATCATCTTCATGTCTTTTTCCATCATATCCATGTCTTTCATCATCATATCCTTATCCTTCTTCATCTTCATATCCTTTTTCATCATGGTCATGTTTTTCATCATCATGTCCATATTTTTCATCATCATCGACATGTCTTTATCCATCATCTTCATATCTTTCTTCATCATATTCTTTTTCATCATGTCCATATTTTCCGTCATCATCTTCATATTCTTTTTCATCATCATCATCTTCTCTCCCATCATAGGCATTTCTTTCATCATCATTTCCATGTCCATATCCATCATACACATCATCATCATGTCCTTTTTTGCCATCGACATCATATTCATATCCATGGTCATTACTTTAAACATGATAGGATGAGTTTTTCCTTTTATGGTGAGTTTTCCTTTTACCATTGCTTCTCCATTTTTAAAAGGAGTACTACTAGTAACTTTTAACATCGCTGTTGGATATTTTTTTACTCCAAAGAAATCATCAGACTTAAGGTGATTTACTAATTTAGAATTCATTGCAGGATCTTTGATATCCATACACGAAATAGTACTCATATCAATACTAAATTCACCATTTACAATTTTATTATTTTTAACAGTAAACGAACCTTCTTTTAGTTTGATATATCCCCAATGCTCGCCAGTAACCTTTTTCCCTGTCCACTTAAGCATTGAATTTTGCATATTTACCGACATTTCTTGCCCCATTGCCGTAAATGCAACAAATAAAACAACTAATAAAAAACTAATCTTTTTCATACTACTTTAGTTTTGGTTTGAATTTTATTTAATTAAACAAATACTTTATCATCAACAATATCATTAAAATTACTATTCAAAATGCTTTTAACTATTTGCTCCATTCTGTGATAATACCGGATCATTAAGAATTTCTTTTGCTCCAATATAAAAATACATCGCACTAAATGTCATTAACACATGACTTATATCGAAATGATTAAACCATGGACAAATACCCCACTGATTCATAAAAAAGAGCGCTCCTAATGCCGAAAATCCAACAGCCACAAGAAAAAGCTTACTACCTCTTTTCTTTGTTTTTATGTACACATATAAGTTAAAACTTGAAACTACCAATAGTAGTCCATAAGCAGAATGAACCTCGACAAAGAAAAAGTTCAATGTTAGGAATGTAATTGTAACAAAAATTACAAGCTCGATAATATTTAACCAAGCAAAGAAAGATCCTACATGCTTATTTATCAACGGGCGCGCATATTCTATAGCAGCCCTTTCGACAAGAGCTATCGAAAACATACTGGTTAACCAAGCCGGAAGTTTCCACGGGTTTGCAATATCTTTCATTAAGTCTTTTCCGAATATTTGCCCCATTACATTTACAAACCCTTCGGGTGTTTGCCACTGCGAATTAAATAAGTACAAAAATCCATGTCCTACTATTCCGCCTATAGCTGTAGCAACTCCCATACTCAAAAAATAATATCGTAAATACAAATGAACTTTATTTCGAACTTCGATTTTATTTAGCTTATAAAACGCATAAAAACAAACAAACGAAACCATTAAATCAGTTATCGTTGTTACAGGCTCGTCGATACGCAAACCAAAAACAAATACGGATGGTTGCTCATATAACATACTGTAAGTTACTTAACTATATTAAATAATTCAAGTTTTATCATTTCATTTCATTTTCTCATAAACTTTGGGATACACTTTTTTAACATAGTAATTGTTATATTTGCTTTTTAATTAAAATCAAATACCTTGAAAAATATTATCTACATCATTATTATAATGCTGCTTTTCGCAATTAAGGGCAATGGTCAAAACAATAATTTCGATCCTTATTCGAGCTGGGGTGTCAAGCAAGGAATAAATTATTCGTATGTTTTATTTTCGCCATCCATACCTCAAAATTTAAACTTTAATTATACCGGAGGTCTTGTATATAAATATCAAAATCAGAAGAGAGCTGGTTTGCAACTAGAACTAAACTACAGCCAAAAAGGTTGGGTTGAAAACATTGATACTGTTGGCGATTCGTACAGCAGGAAACTAGACTATATTGAGCTTCCGATTATGACACATATTGTTTTAGGAAAAAGAAACTTAAAATACTATGCTAATCTGGGGATGACCTTCAGCTACTTATTATCAGAAAAAGAAAAACTATCGATAAAAATAAACGAAAACCGAAAAGAATTCTACGAAAAAGCTGTTGATCATAAGTTTGATTATTCTATATTGGGCGAAGCTGGGATTGTTTTCGATACCAAAATAGGAGCTTTTCAGTCAGGGGTTCGTTTTCAGTGGACATTAACAGATTTGTTTAAATCAACATCAGAAACAATAATTAAACAATCGCAAAATTGTGTTTTAAGTTTTTCTGTATGTTATTTCTTTGGCAACACAAAATAAATTGTAATACAAATAACACAGAACAACACATTTAATATTAATAACTAACAATAATGGATACCAAGAAAAAGACAGGACGCTATGAGCGAATGCTAAAGCAAATTGAAGAAATCACTCGAAAGACAAACGATCCTTATGCTAGAATGGCTACAATTATTGCTGTATTACATCATAAAATGGAACATTTCTTTTGGACAGGTTTCTATTTTTTAAAAAACGACAAACTGATTGTTGGGCAATATCAGGGTCCTGTTGCTTGTCAGGAATTACAAAAAAACACAGGAGTATGTTGGGCTGGGATTAATCAGAAAAAAACGATTATAGTACCTAATGTTGATGAATTTCCAGGACACATTGCCTGCGACTCCAGATCAAAATCAGAAATCGTTGTTCCGTTAAAAAATCTCGAAAAAGAAATAATAGGAATTCTTGATATCGATAGTAACGAATACAACCAGTTTGATGAAATCGATGAAAAATATCTTACTCAAATACTTGAGTTGATATATAAAGAATAAACTATTTCTAAATAGCTTGTTAATGCAACAATAAAATACGAATAAATATCCCCAAAAATGAAACGCTTTACTACTCTTACATTTCTATTTTTATTATGCTTTCAGTTAAATGCTCAAATCAATATCAATTATTATATTAACAGAGGTAAAGCTCAGCTATTAGCCGAAAAGTTTACTGAAGCCATAGAGTCGTTTAACATAGTAATAAAGGTAAAGCCCGATTTTTCTGAACCTTATTTTTTACGAGGAATTGCAAAATATAATTTAGGCGATTATTTAGGCTCCGAACAAGACTACACAAAAGCTATAAAATACAAGCCAAACCACACCGACGCTTTAAGATATAGAGGTTATTCGAGGTTAAATCTAAATAAATACTATTTGGCTGTTAACGATTTTGATATAGCAATAAAGTTAAACTCCATCGAACCCGATTTTTATATCGCCCGAGGTTTTTGTAAAATAAACATAAATCAGTATCAACAAGCAATTAACGATTTTAATACATCGCTCGATCTTAATACAAAAAACAAACGTGCATATTTTTATCGAGGAATTGCCCGAACCATGTCTGAAGATACAATTAGCGCATTAAAAGATTACAAAAAAGCCTTACAACTAGACCCTTTATATTACGATGTTTACATGAATATCGGAATTTTATACTCAGAATGGCATAAATATGATACAGCTATAATTAATTTTACAAAAGTTATTGAGCTTGACCCATTAAACTCGGGAGCTTATATAAACAGAGCTCTGGCAAACCATAATCTCGACAATACACAAATAGCCATAATGAATTTGGATACAGCAATTCAAATTCAACCCGACAACTCGCTGGCATTATTTAACCGAGCAATTATAAAAAACCAACAAAAAAAGCAAAAAGAAGCCATCGAAGATTTAGACAAAGTAATAAAACTTAACCCTCAGAATATTTTAACTTATTTTAATCGAGGATTAATAAAACTTGAAGTTAACGATTTGCAAGGTGCTTTTATCGATTTTACGAAAGCAATCGAAATATATCCCGATTTTGCAAAAGCTTACATAAACAGATCAATAGTTAGACATAAACTAAACGACGCTCAAGGAGCTTTTTCTGACAAAGAAAAAGCTAATCAAATAATTGCTTCGGTACAACAAAACCGAGAATCGCATATAAGTTATGCCGACACATCAGAAAATCTACGAGGATTAATAACATTAAAATCGAGCAATCGATTTTACAACAATCCTAAATTTAATCAGCGTATAGTGCCCGAAGAGAACTTTTGTTTTGTATACGGAAAAAATAATTCGAAATACTTTAAACGCTTAGCTGTATTATCTGAGGAAATCGAAAAAATAAAAAATACATATTCGTTGGCAGGACTAATTATTTCGAATGAAATTGAAGATGTATACAATTCTGAATACATCAATACCGAAATAGAGCGCTTAAACGACGAATACAATAAATCTAAAAATAAGGTTCTGAATTTGATCCAAAGCGCAATTTATAAAGGAATGATTAAAAATTACAATGGAGCTCTGAGCGACCTAAATTTAGCTCTGAAAAAAGATCCAAACAATTTTATAATCTATTTCTGCCGAGCCAATATCCGTTCGGAAATGATTGATTACATAAAACAACTAGAACAAGAAAATGAAATTATTTTAGTTAGTCCGACCAATAATCGAAGTATAAATACCGAAACAAATACAAATTATTTGGATTACCAACTCGTTATAAAAGATTATCAGAAAACATTAAAATTAGTTCCCGAATTTACGTTTGCTACATTTAACCTTGCAAACACTTACTTAAAAAATAGGGAATATAAAAAGTCGATAATACTATATAAGCAGATAATAAAACTTGAACCCATATTTGCCGAAACATACTACAACAGAGGTTTAACTTATATCTATTTAAAAGAATCAGAAAATGGATGTATGGACATGAGTGTTGCTGGCGAACTAGGCTTAGAAAAAGCATATACCGTTATTGCCAGATTTTGCGAAAACTAACAACTAGCAGTCTTTGATTAATCTAAAGTAATAGGAATATTTAAACGAATAAAAACTTATATAAACTAAATCTCAGGTAGTTAACCGAGATCCTATAGGATGTTAGTAACGGACAACAACTCATAAATAACAGGCCCAAAGATTTAATTAACTAGTAAAAGCTTGTATAGAAACGCCCTTGGGGGCGTCTATCAACAGCCAATAGGGTGTTAGGCAACTACCTTTTGGGTGTCAATCGACGGGTTAAAGCTCGTACAAAACGACCTATTGGGTGTCGACCAACGCCCAATAGGGTGTTAATCGACAGGCTAAAGGGTGTCAACTAACTAGTAAAAGCCTGTCTGAAACAACCAAAAGGGTGTCGACCGACGGGCTAAAACTCCTCACTACCAAACAACAAGCAAAAATTATGAAGTTTTGTGTTTTTTAATACACAGATGTATTTATTATACCGAGATCGTTAACATATCCATGCAAAAAAACTAGTGGAAATGAGACATAAAAACATAGCGCAAGAAAATCTTACATTATATAAAAATCGAAATACCTTAAGTTGTTTATCTATTATCGAACGGTATTGATTATTGTTTTTATGTTTATTGCTTCATAAGCAGTCATTACTTCTTCTTTTGTTAACTCTCCTACCAGATTTACACATAAATATTCTTTATCAGAACAAATTGTGATTAACACTTCTCTTATTACACTGTCTTTATCAATTATAAATATTGATATATCATCCTTTTCGTGAAACACTCTGCTAAGAAGAGTATAATCTGATTTATTAATTTTTGTTCTTAACGATTTATCTAATTCTTGTATTTTCATTGTTCCTGATTTCTGTTCGAAAAACAAAACCTTAACTAAATCTATTTTATCGATTAGCTCTGTAGGAACTTCAGTTTCGTCAGACAGAGAAAAAATAAGTTTAAATAAAATTGATGGTACTTGAAATATCCCAAAGCCTTTTTGTGTTTCATACTCATCGAAAAGCTGTGTTTCTTTATATTTCTCTATAATACAAGAACTATTACCTATTGCTATAACTACTAATATTAGTAAAAGTGTTGACTTTATTCTCATTAGTTTATTTTTCATCTATTTCTTCTAAATGTTTCAGGTTTTCAATATTCGACAATTTAGATAATTTATAAATATTCTTTAAATCTATATTTCCTTTAATGCTAATAATTGCATTATCTGCATCATCTCCAGCAATAATTAAGAGTTCTGAGATTTTTCCATCTTTTTCATTAATCAGAAACTTTACATCCTGATCCTTTTCTTTAACCACCATTAACTCTTTGTAAACAGACATAGGAAGTTTTTTTATGATCTCATCATGAAAATTTACATTGTCTTTATACGAATCATCAGTAGTTAAAATTTTTATTCCTTTTAAGTTTTTCACAAGCTCATCAAATTCAGGATCGTCTGATTCAAAATTTGAAAACATACTAAACATGTAACTTGTAATGTAAACCGAAATTATTCCATCTTTTCCGCTGTATTTGTCAAAAAAGTCATCTACCGGAGTATTCTGACAAATTGCTAATACAGGACAAACGAATATTATTAAAATTATGAGTATCTTTTTCATATTAATATTATTTTATGTATTTATCTGCAATATTATACTTTGTTATGGGTTCTAATTTTTCTATTCCACGATTAAAACTAGCAATAGAGTTTAACTTATCAACTCCGGTTTCTAACTTTTGTATAGATTCTAAGTGTTTGGTTCCTTTATTTAGTAATTGAGATACATATAATAGAGTTTTTTTTGTTTTCTCATAAGCTTCGCTAGGCGAATCATATGTATCTGCAAATTGAATCTCTGTTTTTTTAATTATACTTTGATTTTTTGTAAAGAAATAAATCGAGAGTATAATTACAATTCCTGCAGCAATTTTTAAGATTAAATAATTCAATCTAGGCTTTTTATTTGTTTGCTCTTTGCTATTTTTAATTTGAGCCCAAATCTGATCTGATAAATCAGGAGTCTCAGCAATATCATTCTGTAATTCTCTTTTGTATAAAAAAATATCCCTATCAACAATAAATCGACTATCAATATTCTCGTTGTCGAAATATTTCTTTAATTCTTCTTCTTCTTCTAACGAAGATTGTCCGTTATAATATTTCTCTAATAAAGTTTGTATTTTTTTCAATTTCATAGTCGTAATATTTTTTCATTAAAAAAGCTTTAACTTTTTTTCTTGCTCTCGACACATTAACTCTCAACAAATTTACATTTAGTTTCATTATTTGTGCAATTTCATCATAATCATACCCATCTATATCTCTTAATTGCATAATTGTTTTTTGTGGTTCGGGCAAAGTATCTATTGCTGTTTTTACTCTTGCAACAAATTTTTCCTGTTCTTTGTATTTCTCACCAAAATCAGACTGTTCTTCTTTTCCTATTTCTACACCATCACCAATCGGGATTGTCTTTTTCAACTTTAATTTATCAAGACATAAGTTCCGAGTCATTCTCATAGCTAATGCTTCGACACTATTATATTTTTCGAGAGTTTCTCGCATCGACCATAGTTTTATAAATATCTCCTGAACAACATCTTTTGCTTCGTCGAAATCGCCAACAAACCGATTAGCAAAACTTAATAATTTCTTATTTAATGGTAAAATATTATGTTTAAATTCTAACTCTGTCATTAAACCTTAATTCGAAAAACTAATATTAAGATAAATTACAAACTAAAAAACTTTAATTTTCGTCCAGTAGGCTTAACTTACCAAAGCCATAATAATCAACTACTGTCGAAATAGAAGCTAAATCTTTCATATTCATTTTTCCTTTAATACTAATAACAGCACTTTCCGATGTTCCTTCTGCAATTAATAGTAATTCTACCATTTTTTTGTTTGCATATTTAGCATAAAAAACAACATTCTCATCTTGTTCTCTAACTCTCATTAATTCGACATAAGAACTAGCCTTTACAATAGGTTCTAATTCATCACAAAAATTAACCCAATCTTTTTCTTGTTCCTTTGTAACTATTCGGATATTGTCAATCTTCGTTCCAGAATCAACACCTTCTGTTTTAAATGAAAAAATTGATCCATTAAAAGCAATTGATGTAAATCCTTTTTTCCCTTCGTATTTCTTTATTAAATCATCAACCAAATCTTGTGCATTTAATAAAACCGAGAGAGCCATTAAACTGATAAATATCCCTAACTTTTTCATGTATTTGTTTTTTAGATTAATGTTTTATTGAATTAAGCTTAATACACAAAAAAGACGAATGACATTTGCTTACATTACAATTGTGACAAAAAAATTAAAAATATTGTTCGAGTTTTTTCACTAACGAATCAGGAGCTTTCATTGGTCTTTGAGTTTCGGAGTTAACAAAAACAAGCATAGTATTTCCTTCGTTCAAAAGTTCTTCATCTTCATTATAAATTTCATAATAAAACTTAATTCGTACTCCTGACAACTCGGTTATTGATGTTTTTATGGTAAGCAAATCATCATATTTAGCAGCTTTATGATATTTAATATCTAAGGTTTTTACCGGAAGAATAATTCCCATTTCTTCGATTTCTTTATAAGCCCAATCTAATCCTCGCATTAATTCTGTTCGACCTATTTCGTAATATAAAGGATAAATACCATAATAAACATATCCCATTTTGTCTGTCTCGCCATATCGAACTCTAATTTTAGTTGAAGATGTATACATTTTATAAAATTGTTTGTTTTTACGATGATCAAATTTACAAAAAGTCCATTCTCTACTACTATTTGCTGTTATTTTTATATTAATTTATTTTTCGCGAAATTTTATTTTTCAGATTACATGACAGTTACCGTTTTTATTGATTTTTTTCCTAAAAAAGTTTTGAAATAACTAAATAAGATTCTACATTTGCAATCGCAAAAACGAAATGACTCAATAGCTCAGTTGGTAGAGCACATCCCTTTTAAGGATGGGGTCCAGGGTTCGAGCCCCTGTTGGGTCACTAAAAAGAGAGGTGTTTATTCTCTTTTGTTCTTTAAAAAAGTTGAAAAAAAAGTGTAATAACTTTAACGAGTTTAGAAATAAAAATTTTGAAAAACTTGGATTTAAAATAAAAAGTGTTACATTTGCAATCGCAAAAACAATATTGACTCAATAGCTCAGTTGGTAGAGCACATCCCTTTTAAGGATGGGGTCCAGGGTTCGAGCCCCTGTTGGGTCACTAGGAGAAGTTTCATACTTCTCCTTTTTTGTTTTAATAAATAAGCTTTTTGCAGCTTTAAAAAAAAACTATTAACTTATTATTATTCACTTTTTATACTATTACTATGTTTACATTAATGTTTATAGTATTTGTTGTCGGATATCTACTTATTGTCCTTGAACATATAGTAAAGATAAACAAGGCAGCATCTGCTTTATTATTAGGTATTGTAACTTGGACTATATACATGCTAGGAGGAACGGAGATTTTGTCCTTAGGTTTTAGTAAAAGTTGGAATGAATTTTCTACGCAAATATCAAGTTCGCCCAATATTGAAACGATACGGCATTTCATTAGCGAACATGAATTACCTCACCATTTGGCCGAAATTATGGGAATTGTTCTCTTCTTACTAGGAGCAATGACTATTGTTGAGGTTATAGATAAATATCAAGGATTCAGAACAATTACCGAAAGAATAAAAACCACAAACAAAGTAAAGCTTTTGTGGGTTGTTAGTTTTCTTACATTTTTCCTTTCAGCAATTTTAGACAACCTAACCACAACGATCGTTATGGTTGCATTAATGCGTAAAATACTAACCGACAAACACAACCGATGGTTATTTGCCGGATTAATTGTTATTGCAGCTAATGCAGGTGGAGCATGGTCGCCTATTGGTGATGTAACAACTATTATGCTATGGATTGGAGGTCAGATAACTGCAGGAAGTATCATTAAATCGATCTTTTTACCAAGCTTTGTTTCTATGATAGTTCCCTTAATCCTTCTATCGTTATTTATAAAAGGAAAAATAGAAAAACCGGATCTTACCGAAGAAGAAAGTCGAGAATTTATTCCGAAGAGAGATCGTATAACCATTTTAATTGCTGGAATCTTAGCTTTAATATCGGTTCCTGTGTTTAAAACATTTACTCATTTGCCTCCATACATGGGAATGCTTCTTGGGTTAGGATTTTTATGGTTCTATACTGATATCAGATTCTTTTTTAGTAATCGTAAAGACTTACGCAAATTAAGTGTTAACCGAATTATAAAAGATGTAGACACTCCTACTATTTTATTTTTCTTAGGGATATTAAGTGGTGTTGCTGCATTACAGTCAGCAGGACATTTAGATATTCTTTCGGGATGGTTGGCCGAGAAAATTGGTAATATATACATTATAAATGTTATCGTAGGATTGGTATCATCAATAGTAGATAATGTACCATTAGTTGCTGCATCAATCGGAATGTATGACATTGCACAACCAGACGCAGTAGGCTATGCTGCCGACTTTGTTCAAAATGGTAACTTCTGGTCGTTTTTAGCATATTGTGCTGGAACAGGAGGTAGTGTTTTAATTATTGGGTCTGCAGCTGGAGTTGCCGCTATGAGTTTAGAAAAAATAGATTTTTTCTGGTACCTTAAACATATTGCATGGTTAGCTCTTGCCGGATATTTAAGTGGAGCCTTAACTTTTTGGCTTACCACAATACTATAAGAATTTAAAAAAGAAAGGCTGCAATTTTAATTTTGCAGCCTTTTCCTTTTGTAATTAAACTTTAAAAAATAAAATTAACGACTCCAACTGTTGTGCTTGCGCAGCTAACTCTTCGGAGTTCCCCGACATTTCTTCAGCCATAGCAGCATTTTGTTGAGTAGTATTATTTAATTGTTGTATCGCTTCGTTTACTTGATTTGCTCCACTTTTTTGCTCAATGCTTGCACTGGCAATTTCTTTCATTAAGGTTGATGTTTTCTCTACATTGGGGAGAACTTCTAACATTGTTTCTCCTGTCCGACCCGATTTCACTTTATTTTCGTGAGCAAAAGCAACAATCTCGTCTGCCGAAACTTTACTTTGCTCGGCAAGTTTCCTAACCTCTCCGGCAACAACAGCAAAACCTTTACCCTCAACTCCAGCTCTAGCAGCTTCGACGGCTGCATTTAAGGCTAAAATATTTGTCTGAAAAGCAATGTCATTAATCACTTCAATCTTTTCGGCTATAACTTTATTCGACTCGCTTAACTCCACAATATCGGTACATGCACGATTAATATCCTTATATGATTGTTCCGAAAACTCTTGTGTATCCTGAGAATGACTAGAATTTTGTTCGATATTAGCAGCCATCTGTTCCATTGTCACAGAGATTTCTTCTGTCGAAGATGCTTGCTCACTTGTAGTTTGGGATAACACCTGTGAATTAGACATAACTTCGTTACTTGCATTCTTTAGCACTTTTACAACACAAACTATTTCATTAATTATATCTTTTAACGAAACAGAATGTTTCTCAATCGATTTTGTTATACTAGCTATTTCGTCTCCACTTTTTGAATCTAAATCATCGAAAGAAATCTTCAAGTCTCCTCTCGATAATTGATTAACTTTTTCGGAAAGTAATTCTAATGGGTTTTTAATTACCTTCTGTATAAAATAAAATGTTAAAATATTAAATATAAGACATAGTGGAGTTGCCCACAACAAATGACTCAATCCTTTTACTCCTATAAAATAAGCAATCCAAGGAAGCGGCATTAAAGAAAGTAACATTATTACTCCAAGTTTAAAAATAATCGAATTCTTAAAAATGAATTTAATCAAAAGAAAATAAACCGGTATTATACCAATTAAAACTAAGGCAAAAATAATTGTGTTGTCCATAATGAGTATTAGTTAAATATATATAATAGAAAGATGCTGCAACAACATCTCTCCTATTTGATTAGATACACCATTTAAATATTGCCGAAGATATTGACCAATTAGCTCCCTGATCGCCAAATGCTATTAAATCACCTTTCTTTATCTTTTTCTGCTTTACCGCATCAAAAAGACTAACAGGAATACTTGCACATTTCATACAAGCATATTTTCCTATAGTATCATGCACTTTAGTATAATCAACATTAAGATTTTTAGACCAAACTACATTCAAACCATAAAATTGCTGTCCAAAAACAAAGCAATCAACATCGGCTGTAGTTTTTTCTATCACCTTCAAACTTTTTTCTATTGAATATGGAATATATTGCTCTAAAGCAGGTATATCTCGACCAAAACTTTCAGGAGCAACATACAAATAAGGCTTTACTTCCCAATTTTGATTATTGTATTGTCCGAAACCTCCAGTTACACTAACACCTGCAGCATTCAAACACTCTTTAGACATTAAGTGAAATGCTAACAAACCATTGCCTTTGTCTACACTTTCGAGAACAATTGCTCCTGCCCCGTCTCCCATAAAAAGAGTTTCACTATCATGACTATTCATACTTGATATAATTGTTTCTCCTGTAACAACCAATACTTTTTTGTAAAAACCACTAGCAATAAACGAAGCTCCCGTAGTAACAGCAGGTAACCATCCATTAAAACCACAATCAATATTAAACGAGTTAGCATTAACAGCACCTATTTGTGTTTGTACATAATTTGCTATAGGAGGAGCTAATCGCGACAAATCTTTACAACTTGATGTAAAAAGAACTAAATCAATAGATTCGGGATCAACATCATAATCCTGCAAAGCATTTAAGGCAGCTTTAACAGCCATATCCATTGCCGATTCATCTATAGCTATTCGTCTTTTATTTGTAGCAAAATTAGGATCGGTTCCAAAAAAGGCTTCTTCTTCTTTAGTTAAATATATATTGCTGAAATCTGAATTTGATAATTCTTTAGGAGGAACATACATCCCTACAGCTGTAATACCCACAGCAACCTGAGGTTTTACGGCAGCACTTCCAGAAAGTGCCGGATTTACTTTTGTTAAATTCATACTGATTAATTTAAGAGCATTTGATTAAAAACAGGTTCCTCTTTTGAGTATTTATTCTTAGATATATTATTGACTAGCTCAGGGGTTATTTTAAGAATAATACTTATATGATTTTCTCCAGCACCCGATGAAGTTAGTATTACTTTATCATCTTCTTTTATTAAATCCAATTCAATACTCTCAAACAAGTTAACAGGAGCAGCACAAGTAGCAATATTTCCATACTTTTTAAATGTTTCATGAAACTTCTCAACCGGCAAGCCTATGGCCTCACGCCACACGTTCCCCGCCCATGATACAGGTTGATGTGTTGCTAAAAAATCAATATCATCAACTGCTATTTCAGCTTTTTTTAGACTTTCTTTAACAACAAAACTCAAATCGTGAGCTGCATTTTTTGCTATTTCCCTGTTTGTTTCCGGATTATTAAATGTTGTAAATGTCTGCGAATAATCTGGCCCTGAATCAATTCTTTTCAATAATAATGGAGATCGTCTTTCATAAATGATTCCATCGTGTCGGCTTCCGTGACTTAACGAATGGGATGCCATATAACCATACCCCTCAGGCACTTTCGACACAATAGCAGCAACAGAAGCATCTCCAGTATCAACACTAAAATGAGTTGATCGATCATTAACATGCGAATCAATATAGCTTGAAACAATCAAAACGTTTTTTTTGATTCCAGACATCACTAAAGAACAAGCCAATTCTGTCATTGTAACAAATGAAGCACAACACGAATCAACACTATAAGCTCCTGCATTTTTAAGGCCTAGTTTATGTTGAATCAACGAAACGTTTTGAGGGAGTGATCTGTCAGGAACTTGAGAATGAGCTAAAACAAGATCAATATCGTCAGGATTAACCTCAGAACTACATATAGCCATTGCTCCAGCCAATGTCTCTGCATCAGAAGGTAACATCGGGTGAGGATAAATTGAATTACGAAGCGAATCTGGATCTAAAGGAACTCTTAACCTTTCTTCAGCTCCCTGAAAAGGATTTTTTCTTTTTCGCTCTGACAAACTATTAACCCAAGCTTGAAACCATGGTTGATTTCCCCAACCTTCAGCATTTGTTTCTATTTTCCCAGGAAGTTGTTTGTTTTCTTCAATATCGGTAATATATTCTTTGGGGAGCAATGTATTATCTTTCAAGAAAGAAACTAGTTTTTCCGAAAATTCATTTGTTAGTTTTTTAGCTGGCAAATAAGCAGACAAACTAACAAAGCCTGCATTAATCTTTGTTGAATTGTTCATAATAATTTTAATTTAATTAATTAATAACTACAACACACAATTCGTTCAATACACGTTTTATTGTTTCAAACAACTAGATTGAGTCCCCCTCTCCATTTCAATTCAAAGTACGGATAAATATCTTTTTAAAGATTGCGCTAAGATATATAAATTTATATAAATCGCAAATATGTTTAAACATTCATCTTTTGCTATTATGTAGAATTAGCATACAAAAGAGCTTTATTTGTTTATAATCTAATTCCATTATCAAACAAAACTTTCTTATTATAAGTACCATTTCATAAATACCAAGAAGTATTATTGCACTTATACCAAAAGAACGTTAAAACGAGTGATAAAAACCGATTTAATCGAAACAAAATTCATATCATTCTAAAATTCTCCATCATCCTCTAATCCTTCTCCATTTCCATTTGTTCGTTTTTTTCTATCAGGCTTGTAATTATTCAACCGAAATGATAGAGTAAATGATACAACAGGTGTGTTGGGATGAAAATTATAATACGAATAAAAATCGAGACCAGACGATTCTGATGCATGATGCATTGTCCCAAAAACATCGCGCACCTGTAGAGTTGCTGCTAATTTGTTCTTATAAATATTTTGACGTACTGCAAGTGTCGTCAATAAAAATCCTTCACGTTCGCCTTGAGCCGAAGCTCTCGGACTATTATACATAGCATTAAATTGCACTCTGGTTTTTTTACCTAAACGTAATGTATTGTTAAGTCGAGTATTCCAAGTAAAACTACTCTCAGAAAAATCGACCAATTGCAAATTATTACCTACCTTATATTCTAATTCTCCTTCAACTCTATAATCATACACATTTCCCATTAAATCGACATGCCACCAAGGAAACAAATTAAGCCCCAACATTACTTCGACACCTAAAGAATAATCTTTACCCACATTATCAAAAAACATTTTCTTTACATTGTCTGCCGCACTAACCTCTTGTGTTTCGTAAGTACTCCAAAGTCGCTCTATTTTATTATTTGTTATTCTATAATATCCATCAAGAGATAAAGAATTTCTTCCGAACTTAATTAAATGACTCAACTCATAAGAGTCAATATATTCTGGAAGTAAATCTGGATTTCCCTGCCTAACGCTATTGGCATTAACCCATGTAATAAAAGGCTCTAAATTCCACCCTCGAGGACGATGTATTCGACGCGAATAATTAGCCATCCATTGATTCTCTTTTTTTGTACTATACGACATATGTAAAGTTGGGAAAAAGTCAAAACGTTCGATTAATGATGACTCTGTTGTTTCTTTAAGCTGAATATCTCTATCTGTATATTCGCCTCGCAAACCAGCTTTATATCCCCAGCGATTAATTTCGCCCGAATACATTGCATAAACTGCATGTATATTGTTACTATATTCTACATTATGCGAAAACAAAGGAACTATTTCATATACCTGATTTGATAAATTGTATTGCTTTAAATCTGTTTTATCATCACTAATAAAAATTCGAGAATTATATCCTGCTTCAAATTTACTTTTCTCAAACAAAGGCAAAGTATAATCAAGTTGTATTCTATACGAATCAAAAGGTCCTTTTTCAAAAGATTGTTGTCCAGAAACAATACTGTTATTCATATTAGTTAATACATTCGTCGATTCTTCATCAACTTCTCGGACTCGACAATTTAATAAAGCATACAATTCATGACCTTTTATCAAAAATTTTCGTGTATAGTTCAAATTAAAACTATAATAACTACCTCCTCGTTGTGAGTTCTCATCATTAATAGCCAATATCCTATTTGTCGATTGATTTGTAAAGGTTTCTCTGTTTTTAATATTTATACGTTGATACTCTCTATAACCTAATTGAGTTTCAAAAGCTATTGAATTTCGAGGATCGATTGTTAGATCAAAACCTGTTCTGATACTATATGAATTTTTTGTTCTTTCGAAATCACCTTCAGATAAGTTATGTACTATAGTATCATTCGTTTCATTTCTATTGGGAGTCCAATTAATTATTCTCCAATCTTTCGTTTCAAACCCTCCTTTCATGCTACGATTATTATAATCAGCTCCAAAAAATACATTAAAACGTTCTTTGCGCCAATTGAAAAGAAAATCACCTCCATGTCTTCCGTACATTCCGGCATTTAAATTTACGATACCGTTAATTCCTTGTAATTTATTTTTCTTGGTAATAATATTAATTATTCCCGATGTACCATCAGGATCGTACTTACTTGATGGATTGGTTATAACTTCAATATTTTCGATCGTACTGGCAGGAATTTGATTTAAAACATCACTAGGTTCTAACACTGTTGGTTTATTGTCGATAAGTACAGTAAAACTTTCACTCCCTCGCAAACTAACATTACCTTCAATATCTACAGTTACCGAAGGAATATTTTCAAGAATCTCAACAGCAGTTCCCGAAGCCGAAGTATGTTGTTGACTAACATTAATCACTTTTTTATCTATTTTATAACTCATAGTGGGTCTATCAGCATTAATAACTACAGCATCAATATTTTTTGAAGCAAGATTAAGATATAATTTACCTAAATCTATTTCTCTGTCGTTGGGTTTCAGAATAACTTTCTCGATAACTTTAGTTTCATAACCTATAAATGTAAGTTTTACTTTATATGAACCAAAACTTATATTTTTTATTTTAAAGAATCCTGTTTCATCAGTTATTGTTCCGTTTACTACCTTGTTGTTGCGTAAACTTACAATAGATATAGTAGCATACTCTAAAGCCTGATTATTATTTTTATCAAAAACATATCCTTTTATTATTCCTTGAGGAGCACCTTGAGGTGTAACATCAAGAGAAAACCCATTTAAAAAATTAAATAGCAATATCAGAGTTAAAAGTTTTTTAAGCATTCTTATTGTTTTTATAATTTATATATTCAATCACTTATTTGATTTGACACAATTAAATTTTAAATATTACACATAAATTTAAATTAAGCGCATGAACTATTATGTATCAAGAATCAAATTATTATATGGCAATAACATAACGAACCGAAAATACTGAAATATTTCTTTACAATACTATATTACAACCACAGATATACTGATAATTTATACCAAAAGAATATCAAAAATACGATGTTTACTTGCATGTAAATAGATGAAATTATACTTTTGGCTCATACATTATACATAGGGAGTGGTAAAATAAATCTACCCATAAATGCATTACTTTTTTGTGTTTTATTAAAACGATATGAATATTAGATATTTTTTATTCATAATTATATATAATAAACTTAAATAATTACACCATGTTAAACGCATTTTATTTTAGTCCGACATTTTCGACTAAGAAAATTGTAACCTTAATAGCCAAAGGTTTAGATCCTAATTTTTCGGAAAAAGATATAACGTTAGGGATTGATTCTGAATTTATTTTAAACGATACTGATACTGCTATAATTGGTATTCCTGTTCACAATGGAAGAGTTCCGGCATTAGTTGTTGAAAGCTTAAAGAAAATCAAAGGCAATAAAACAAATCTAATTACTGTAGCTGTTTATGGCAGTAGAGACTATGACGACACACTACTAGAACTAAACGACATATGTCAGGGACAAGGTTTTAACATTATAGCATCGGCAACATTTGTAGCACAACATTCGTTAAACGACACCATTGCTACAGGACGTCCCAATAAAGAAGATTTATTAAAACTTGAAGAATTTACTCTAAAAATTAAAGACAAGTTAAAAACACCAGAGCAAGACTCTAGCGTTAAAGTAAAAGGGAAATTTCCGTACAGAAAAAAACCTGGTTTACCTATTTATCCTATAGTTAATGAGAAATGTAACAACTGCGGACTTTGTGCGAAAGAATGTCCTGTTGGGGCAATTGATTTTGAAGATCCCAAAATCATTAATAGGAAAATTTGTCTTTCGTGTATGCGATGTTTTAACATTTGCCCTCAAGGAGCTCGCGAACACAATACCAAACCTATCGCTATGTTCTTATTAAACACTCTTAATAAGTTTGTTTTTAAAGGTTATAAAGAACCAGAACTATTTATCTAACCTTATACCTAATTATGCTTAGATGTTACATAAGTTCTATTCGAAAAAAACATCGTAGCATAAAAACAGAATACTAACTCGTAATTATAGCATGGATTGGTATTTTGTAACCGTTTCGTATATTGCTTATTCAGAGAGAACAATATCACTTTATATACTTTTTCCTACAAATACCAACTATACTTCATTTATAGTATTGTCATAATATATTTTTATAGCGTTTTTTTATTTTTTCGAAAAAAAATGAAGAAAATTTTAACACTTAAATTCTAACTAAAAAGAGATTCTTTTTCTGACATTTAGCACTTGGTTTTTGAATCAATCATTAATCCATGAATATACCACAAAACATTAACAAGTTTGCATTTGAATTTTATTTGTTTACTTTAGCAAAAAACTTTGTAGCGCTACTATAGTCATCGTTTCAGGATTATTACCCCTGAACAAATCTTGGCTTTTTGTTTTTAATAAAACACAAAAAGCCAAACATTATAATATTAAAAATTAAACATACTTATTATGAATAACTCAATAAATGCTGGCTTTATCAGCCTAGCTTCGTATTTGCCTGCAAAAAAATTACCTGCTGAATTTTTAAATAAATTAGTAAATTTTTTGCAAGAAAAAACTTCATTCCCTAAAGAATACATAGAACAAATAAAAGAAAGCAAAAAACTTCCAGGATATATCGAAACAAATGAAGAAGGATGGATCAATCAACCATGGTATGAAACATGGGTTGAGCGAATGTCTGAGAAGAAACAAAAAGATCCTTTTCAGGGAACAAAAGAAAGACTTCGTGTACCTATGGATCCAGAATCAGTAAAAACATCTCTTTATCCACATCCGATGCTTCCGTCTGATGCAGAAACATTAGCTGCAGCAATGGCTATATGTAATTCTGATATTAACCCAGACGACATTGACCTTGTTTTAGCTCACTCTCAAGTACCAGACAGACCACTTCCTCAAAACGTATCTTTAATACAACATAAATTAGGATTAAAAAACGCTGGAGCTTACAGTGTTGATTCGTGCTGCTCGTCGTTTGTAACAATGACAGAATTAGCATCGTCATTGGTAATGAGCGGCCTTAAGAAAAATGTGCTTGTTGTATCTAGTTTCTTAGACACTCACGTTACTGACAAAACTGATTATTTCAGTGTAAATACCGGAGATGCAGCCGTTGCAGGTATTATCTCAAGTGTTACTGAAGGATATGGATATATTTCATCGCACTCGTTAAGCCACGGAAGCCGACATGATGGTATTATTTACGAACGAAGAATGCCTGCATTAATGAAAAGAATTGATTCGGGTCCAGATTTCGCTCAAACATTTACCACATTCGGAAACCCTGCTGCTAACAAAGAAATTGCAGCTAACGCAGCTAGCGATTTAAAATTTGTTGTAGATAAAAGTTTAGAAAAAGCTAATTTAAATGTTAATGACATTGATTTTCTTGCAACACATCAACCTGTTGCTTGGGTTGGAAAAGTGTGGCGAGAAGCAATAGGCTTACCTGAAGAAAAACATCATGAAACATTTGAGAAATATGGAAACATTGCTACCTGTGCAGCAATTGTTAATCTTATAGAAAGTGTTGAGTTAGGTTTAATCAAGAAAGATCACAAAGTAATATTAGCATCATCAGGTGCAGGAGAAAACCACATCAGTGTAATCATGAAAATGTCAGAACAATTAGTAACCAATATAATCGAAAATAATACAATATAGTATTGATTAACCAAACTAATGTAAGACTATGAATTCAAAACAAGTTAACCCGAAACTTTCGGGAAGCTATGCAGTAAAGCCCGAAGTGCCTGTTGGAATAACAGCAATAGGGATGTATGTTCCACCCAAAGAGTTATCGAACACTGACTTTGCAAACATTCGACTAAGCGAAGAAGAAGAGGCTTTTTTTGGAGCAGATCCTAATTTTGCAACAAACAAAAGACGCTTTGCAGATGGAGAAAAAGCTATGGATATGGCTGTAAAAGCAGCAAAAGATGCTTTAGAAACATACCAAATTGATCCGGCAAGCATAGACTTGGTTCTTTTTACATCAAGCTGTAAAGATTTGTCGCGATTAGCTCCTCCTATAGCAAATTATGTACAAACACAAATAGGTGCTGTTAATGCTAACTCATTTAACATTGATTGTGGTTTTAATGGTTGGCTGCCAGCCGTTACTACAGGAGCTTCGTTTATTGCTAGTGGTTTTTACAAAAAAGTATTAGTAGTTACAGGCGAAACAATTGTAGGTAGCATGGACAACCGCGACTGTAAGACTCTTTTAATGGGTGATGGAGCAGGAGCTGTTGTTTTAGAAAAAGTAGCTGAAGGAGATGGTTTGTTATCGTTCCACTTAATGTCGAGCGAATGCGAAAGCGCAGCTGGATTTAGAGTTACCGGAGGTTGTGGCTTTGACAACAAATGGGAAATAAAACCTTATATGTATATTGCACCCGAGAGCTTTGGACGTGATTTACCTGCTTTAGAACAATATGTACCACACTCGGTAAAAGAAAGCTTAAACGTTATTTCAAAAACATCGCAAGATGTTGACTGCTTTGTTTTTGGACAACAATCGTTTGGGCTAAACTACATATGGTCGAAAAATCTTAATGTTGAGTATAACAAAGTACACGATACAATTGCTAAGCACGCATGTATGAAATGTGCAAACATTCCGGTGAGTCTTTGCGATGCTGTACGCAATGGAAGAATCAAAAAGGGCGATATTGTTGCCTTTGGGGATCAAGGAGCCAATTGGTCAATATCATCAGCCGTATTTAAATGGTGTATTTAAAAAATACTTCACCTAAATTTTTAATAAAAAGGATGGTGTCTTTGCACTGTCCTTTTTTTTGCTAATTTTGCTATCTTTTATTAACCGTTACATACGCAAAAGATGGACATAACTATTATTTTCGGATTGATTCTGATAGGTATCATACCGTTTTAAAAACTATTGTTTAAAGAAACAATTGTTTTTAGATTAGCAATGATTTTGCTATTAATTTTGATACCCATTCCGTGGGCTGCTTTTTTTGCAGCAATAAAGGGATTTAAACATGCATTTTGGCACGTACCCCTTTGCTTTATGTTTATGATTACTACCTTTTATCTTATTCTGCGCGAGATAAAAAAACCGCTGGTACTTCTTAGCGACAAAGTAAATGCTTTATCCAACGGAGAGTTAGATATTGATTTTAATGATATTGATACCTCAAAAAAGACCGAGATTTCTGTAATAACAAAAGCAATTATGAGCCATGCCCAAAGCTTAAGCAATACGATACAAGATATTACATCGATAATTAATACATTACGCAGCACCAGTAAAGAAGTAAAAGAAAATACACTAAACTTATCGCAATCGGCTAGCGAACAAGCTTCGGCAACAGAAGAAATTTCTGTTACTATGGAAGAAATAACTACTAATATCGAACAAAATTCGAACAACTCGATAGATACAAAGAAATTTACCGAGAACTCATACAACAACATACACAAAGCTTGTAATGATATTATTGAGTTAAGCAAATCGAACGAGTCGATAGCCAATAAAATCGGAGTAATTAACGACATTGCATTTCAGACAAATATTTTAGCTTTAAATGCAGCAGTAGAAGCAGCCAGAGCAGGAACCGAAGGAAAAGGTTTTGCTGTTGTTGCCGGAGAAGTAAGAAAACTTGCCGAGCGTAGTAAAATTGCAGCCGACGAGATTGTTGCTTTTGCTCAGGACAACAAAAGCAAATCAGGACGAACAGGAGATGTTATGCTTGAGGTATTGCCTGATGTAGAAAAATCGACAAATTTAGTTAATGAGATAGCCAGTGCAAGCATCGAACAAAAAAGTGGAGTTAATCAAATTAGCAACGCTATACAACAACTTAACTCGACAACCCAACAAAATGCTGCTACTGCCGAAGAGATGTCGGAAAGTGCCGAAGAATTAGCAAAACAAGCAGAACAATTAAAATCTTTAATCGATTTCTTTAAAATATAATTCGGAGTAAAGGTAATAATACAAAAAGAGCCGTCTCAAAAGTAATTTCGAAACGGCTCTTTTTATTTATAATTTACATTCAATATAGTTTCCTTCTGTTTTTAAATCTATTATTTTAAAATTCTTGACACAGAATTATGAACGCTCTCAAAAAATAATATGACACAAAGTTATGAGCACTCCCTATTCCCTGAACATTCTCCTATGTTGAGATAGAATTTCGAAGTACCGAGAAAGAATTCCGATACGTCGAGATAAAAATCAGGAGCACTGAGAAAGAATTCCGATACGTTGAGATAAAAATCAGGAGTACCGAGAAAGAA